>NZ_JBKFEY010000014.1:0-74811 GCF_046507575.1 Pontitalea aquivivens
GCCCCGGGGGGGGGGGGGGGGGGGGGGCCCGCCCCCGGGGGGGGGGGGGGGGGCCCCCCCCCCCCCCTTGCCCCCTGTGCCAAAAACCCTGACCTGCCCTGCTTCAGCCGCGCGCCCGGCTCACAGCGCGGTCCAGCCCCCGTCGACCGAAATCGTCGTGCCGGTGATCTGATCGGCGGCGGGCGAACACAGGAACACCGCCGTCCCGCCCAGCTGTTCCACGGTCGCGAACTGCTTGGACGGCTGGCGATCCAGCATCACCTTTTCGATCACCTCGTCGCGGCCCATGCCGTGGGTTTTCATCTGATCGGGGATCTGCGCCTCGACCAGCGGCGTCAGCACATAGCCCGGGCAGATCGCATTGGCGGTGACCGGCTCGCGCGCGGTTTCCAGCGCCACGGTCTTGGTCAGCCCCACGATGCCATGCTTGGCCGCGACATAGGCCGACTTGTAGGGCGAGGCCGTCAGCCCGTGGGCCGAGGCCACATTGATGATCCGCCCCCAGCCGCGCGCCCGCATCCCCGGCAGCGCCGCCGCCGTGGTGTGGAAGGCCGAGGTCAGGTTGATCGCGATCACCGCATCCCATTTGTCCACCGGGAACTGGTCCAGCGGCGCGACATGCTGGATACCGGCATTGTTCACCAGAATGTCGCAGCCCCCCGCCGCCGCGATCAGCGCGCGGCATGCCGCGCCGTTCGACATGTCGGCCTGGATGTAGCGCGCGTTCACGCCGAATTCTGCGCCAAGCGCCTGCGCCAGGGCGTGATCCCCGGGCCGGTCGGTGAAGGAGTTCAGCACCACATCCGCGCCCGCGCGCGCCAGTTCGCGCGCGATGCCCAGGCCGATCCCGGAATTGGACCCGGTGATGATGGCGGTCTTGCCCTTCAGCGTCATGTCTTTCTCCTCGTGACGGAACGGCCCGACAATAACCGTTCACGCGCCCGCGTCCATGCCCCGCCTGGGTCGCGGGAACCGGGGCATCAAAACCGGGGGCATCAAAACCGGGGGCCGCAAAACCGGGGCGCCAAAAAAAACGCCCGCACAAGGCGGGCGTTAAGTCATGAGGCAGGTTTCATACAGGCAAGAAACCTATCGAGCAGTGCTATCCTTATACGCCCTTGTTCGCGGCCCTCCAAGGGAAAAGTTTGCGCATCCCCCCCGGCCCCGTTAGCTTGACGCCTGAAAATACAGACAAACCGGGGATTGTTGCGATGCTGCACAGGGTGTTTTTCCGCGGCCTCAGGCTGGCGGCGCTGGCGTTTGGCCCTGTGTTTCTTGGCCTGCCCGCGATCTCCGGGCCGGCCACCGCCCCGACGCACGGCATTGCGATGTATGGCGCGCCCGCGCTTGGCCCCGATTTCCCGCATCTGCCCTACGCCAACCCCGACGCGCCCAAGGGCGGGCGCATCCGCATGGGCGAATCGGGCAGCTTCGATTCGCTCAACCCCTGGGTGCTGACCGGGCGCGCCGCGACGGGTATTTCCGCCTATGTCACCGAATCGCTGATGGGCCGCAGCCAGGACGAACCCTTCACCCTTTACGGCCTGCTGGCCGAAAGCGTGGCCACCGACCCCGCGCGGTCATGGGTGGAATTCACCCTGCGCGCGGGCGCGCGGTTTTCCGATGGCAGCCCCGTCACCGTCGAGGACGTGATCTGGAGCTATCAGACCCTGGGCACCCAAGGTCACCCCCGTTACCAGAACGCCTGGGGCAAGATCGCGTCGGTCGACCAGACCGGGCCGCGGTCGGTCCGCTTCACCTTTGCCGAACCCGACCGGGAACTGGCGTTGCTGATGGGTATGCGCCCGGTGCTGAAAAAGGCGCAATGGCAGGGCAAGGATTTCGCCAATGCGACGCAAGAGGTTCCGGTGGGGTCCGGGCCCTATATCATCGACCGGGTCGAGATGGGCAAATACATCACGCTACGGCGCAATCCCGACTGGTGGGGCCGCGATCTGCCCTTCAACCGCGGCCAGCACAATTTCGATGAACTGCGCTGGGACTATTTCGGCGATGGCGGTGTCGTGTTCGAGGCCTTCAAGGGCGGCGAGATCGACACCTGGCGCGAAACCAATGCCGCGAAATGGGCGCGCGACTATGGCTTTCCGGCGGTTACCCAAGGGCGCGTGCTGAAATCGGAAATCCCGCATCGGCGCCCCTCGGGGATCGCGGGGCTGGTGTTCAACACCCGTCGCGCGGTCTTTGCCGATTGGCGCGTGCGCGAGGCGCTGACCCTGGCCTTCGACTTCGAATTCATCAACGCCACGCTGAACGACGGGTCCGACCCGCGCATCACCTCCTATTTCTCGAATTCCGCGCTGGGGATGCGCCCCGGCCCCGCCGAGGGGCGCGTGGCGCAGCTGCTGGAACCCTATGCGGCCGAGCTGATCCCCGGCGTGATCGAGGGCTATGATCTGCCCCGGTCCGATGGCTCCGGGCTGAACCGCGCCAATGCGCGCAAGGCGATGCGCCTGCTGGAAGAGGCGGGCTGGTCGGTCGGCGGCGATGGCGTGCTGGCCGATGCGGCGGGCCGGCCCTTTCGCTTTGACATCCTGCTGATGCAGGGCGCGGCCGAGGTGCAATCGGTCGTCGACATCTATGTCGAGGCGCTGAAACGGCTGGGCGTGTTCCCGACCGTGACCACGGTCGACGATGCGCAATATCAGGCCCGCACCGGCAGCTATGATTTCGACATGGCCTGGTATACCCGCGCGCTGTCGCTGTCGCCGGGCAATGAACAGATGCTGTATTGGGGCGCGCGCGGCGTGACCGAGCCGGGCAGCCGCAACTGGATGGGCATGAACGTGCCGGCCGCCGGGGCGATGATCCGGGTCATGCTGGAAACCGGTGATCCGGCGGAATTCACCGCCGCCACCCGCGCGCTGGACCGGATCCTGACCGCAGGACGCTATGTGATCCCGGGCTGGTATTCGCGCGTGTCGCGCATCGCACATATTCGTGAACTTCACTTCCCGCAAACGCTTCCGCTATACGGGGATTGGCCGGGCTTTCAGCCCGATGTCTGGTGGTATGAGGCCGAGCAATGAAGAAACTGTTTCTTGTCGCGATGATCGCCGTTCTTGCGGGCTGCAACACGGTGGCGGGCGTGGGTGAGGATGTCTCGTCGGGGGCGCGCTCGGTCCAGAGCTGGTTCTGATCCGATTTTGCTTGCACCCGCGCCACAGGGGCGCAAACTGAATATCAACCGGGCGCACCGGGCGGTATCTGACGGCCCGCGCCATCCCGGCCCGCAAGCGGAGGACCCCGATGAAATGGCATCACGTCCAGGAAAACTGGCCTGCCTTCTATGAGGCGATCATCGATCGCTGGCCCGAAGCCGATGAAAACGATCTGGACGGGATCGACGGCGACCAGCGCGCCTTCGTCGCCTATATCGCCGAACTGAGCGGCCAGGAACCCGCCGATGCGCGCGAGGAGATCCGTGAATGGCTGGCGGGCGAATTGCCTTCGGACGTGGTGATGGACCCGCGCCATGATGACCATTCGATCCGGCTGTCCGCGAAATTCGTGGGCGAGGGCGAAGATGAATATGATGACGATTCGCGCTTTGGTGACGATCGCGACCGGGGCTGAGGTCGCGGTCTGGCGCGGATGCCGGGGGTCAGGGGGGCGCTGCCCCCCTCGGGCTTGCGCCCTCACCCCCCGGGATATTTTCGCAAAGCCGAAAGGGGCAGGATCGCGGGGGCCCGGGCGAGGGTTGCAACCGCGCGGGCGCGGGCGTAGCAGTAAGCATGCTTTCCGTTCATGCCGATCCCACACCCGCCCCCGCCTGTTCCGCGCCGTTCAATATGGCCGCGGATGTGCTGGCGCGCGCGCCCGATCTGGCCCGGAAATCCGCGATGCAGATCCTGCGGCCCACGGGGGCGGAACGCTGGTCCTATGCCCGGCTGGAGGCCGCGGTGCGCGGCGCGGGCAGCGGGCTTCTGGCGGCGGGGCTGGTGCCGGGCGACCGGGTCTTGCTGCGGTTGGGCAATGTGCCGGAATTTCCGGTGGCCTTTCTGGGCGCGATCGCGGTGGGGCTGGTCCCGGTGCCGACATCGTCACAACTGACCGGGCCCGAGATCACCGCCCTTGCCGCCGGGATCGCGCCTGCGGCGGTGATCGCAGGCGCGGAAAACGCCCTGCCCGACCATCCCGCGCGCGTCATCGACGAGGCGGCCCTGCGCGGTTTTGAGGCGCTGGCACCGGCGGACTATGCGATGGGCGACCCGGACCGGCTGGCCTATATGGTCTTTACCTCGGGCACATCGGGGCGGCCGCGCGCGGTGATGCATGCCCATCGTGCGATCCGGGCGCGGCGGATGATGCATCAGGGCTGGTATGGCCTGACCGAGGCCGACCGGCTGCTGCATGCGGGCGCCTTCAACTGGACCTATACGCTGGGCACCGGGCTGATGGACCCCTGGTCGGTCGGTGCGACCGCGCTGATCCCGGGGGCCGGGGTTGCGGGCAATCAGCTGGCGCTGTTGTTGCGCCGGTTCGATGCGACGCTGTTCGCCGCGGCGCCGGGTGTCTTTCGTCAGATCCTGAAGGACCACCCCCACCTGCCCCTGCCCCGGTTGCGCCATGGCCTGTCCGCGGGCGAGGCCCTGCCCGACAGCATCCGCGCGGCCTGGACCGCGGCGACCGGCACCCCGATCCATGAGGCGCTGGGCATGTCGGAATGTTCCACCTTCATCTCTGGCAGCCCGACCCGGCCCGCGCCTGCGGGCTGCGCGGGTTATCCGCAGCCCGGACGGCATGTGGCGGTGCTGGATGGCGATGGCGTGCCGGTGGCGCGCGGCAAGCCCGGCGTTCTGGCGGTGCATCGCAGCGATCCGGGGCTGTTCCTGGGGTATTACGGGCAGGATGCGGAAACAAAATCGCGCTTTGGGGGCGATTGGTTCCTTACAGGCGACACTGTGGCCATGGGGCCGGATGGCGCGATCCGCTATCTGGGCCGCGACGATGACATGATGAATGCCGGCGGCTACCGCGTGTCCCCGCTGGAGGTCGAGGCCGCCCTTGCCCGCCACCCCGACGCCGGAGAGGTCGCCGCGATCGAGATCCGCGTGAAGGCCGATGCCAGCGTCATCGCCGCCTGCTATACCGGCACCGCCACGCCCGGGGTTCTGGCCGCGCATGCGCAGGGCTGCCTTGCGCGCTACAAGCAGCCGCGCATCTTCCGCCATGTCGCGGCAATTCCGAAAAACCCCAACGGCAAGCTGAACCGCCGCGCCTTGAGGGAGGGCTGGGATGAGCCTTGATCTGTGGCTGGTCTTTCTTCTGGCCTCGGTCGCGCTGTCGCTGACGCCGGGGCCGAACGCGCTGTTGTGCCTTGATCACGGGGCGCGCTACGGGCCTGGCCGGGCGGTCTTTACCGCGCTTGGATCCTGCCTTGCCATGGTGGCGATGGTGGGGGCCACGCTTCTGGGGCTTGGCGCGCTGATGCTGGCCTCGGAAACCGTGTTCACCGCGATCAAATGGGCGGGGGCGGCCTATCTGTGCTATCTTGGTGTCCAGCTCTGGCGCCAGCCGGGGTTTTCCGCAAGCCCCCTTCCGGGCGCCGCGCGCCACATGATCACCCGCCGCAGCGCCTTCACCAAGGGCGCGCTGGTGATGCTGTCGAACCCCAAGACCATCCTGTTCTTCACCACCTTCCTGCCGCAGTTCCTGACCCCTGCGGCGCCGCTTTTGGGGCAGTTCGTGATCCTGGCGGCGACGCTGGGGCTGGTGGAATTCGCGGTCGAGCTGATCCTGGCCGCCACCGCGGGGCGCTGCGCTACCTGGCTGTCGCGCCACGGACGGGCCTTCAACCGCATCACCGGATCGGCCTTCATCGGCATCGGCGCGATGGTGGCGCTGTCCACGAAAGGGAATGCATGATCACGCTTGATATCTTCGCCGACCCGGTCTGCCCCTGGTGCCTGATCGGAAAGGCCCGGCTTGACCGCGCGCTTGAGGCGCGGCCCGATCATCCCTTCGCCATCGCCTGGCATCCGTTCCAGCTTAACCCCACGATGCCGCAAGGGGGGATGAACCGCGCCGATTACCTTGAGGCGAAATTCGGCCGCGAAGGCGCGGTGCGCGCCCATATCCCGGTGCTCGATGCGGCGAAGGAGGTGGGGATCGAGATCGACCTTGCCGCGGTCACGCGGATGCCCAACACCCGCGATGCGCACCGCCTGATCCACTGGGCAGGGCTTGAAGGCCGTCAAAGCGCGATGATCGCCGCCCTGATGCGGGCCTATTGGCGCGAGGGACGCGATATCGGCGATGCCGCCACCCTGGCCGATCTGGGGGCCGGGGTCGGGATGGACCGGGCCGTGATCGCCCGCCTTCTGGCCAGTGACGCCGACCGCGACACTATCGCCGCGCGCGAAGCCCATGCCCGCGAACGCGGCATCCGCGCGGTGCCGACCTTCATCATCGCCGATACCCATGTGATCGAAGGCGCCCAGCCCACCGACCTGTGGCTGCGGGTCATCGACGATCTGGCAGGGCAAGGCGCATGAACGATCCGCGCCGCCTGTCGCTGCCCGAATTCACCGCGATGCTGGCGATGCTGTTTGCCACCATCGCCTTTTCCATCGATGCGATGCTGCCCGCCCTGCCCCGGATCGGGGCCGAGCTTTCGCCCGATGCGATCAACCGCGCGCAGCTGATCCTGACAGCCTTCATGCTGGGCATGGGCTTTGGCACCTTTCTGGCCGGGCCGATCTCGGATGCGGTGGGGCGCAAGGCGACGATCACGGCTGCCTTCGCCATCTATATCGGCGCGGCGATCTGGGCGGTTCATGCCCAGACACTGGACAGCCTGCTGGCGGCGCGCTTCGTGCAGGGCCTGGGCGCGGCGGGCCCGCGGATCGTGTCGCTGGCACTGGTGCGCGACCTTTACAAGGGCCGCGAGATGGCGCGCGTCACCTCGATCGTGATGATGATCTTCATCCTGGTGCCGGCAATCGCGCCCTCGCTGGGACAGCTGATCATGGGGGTCACCGGCTGGCGGGGGATCTTCTGGGCCTTCGTGATCTTTGCCGCGCTGGGCATGATCTGGCTGAACCTGCGCCAGCCGGAAACCCTGCCCCGCCCGATGCGCCGTCCGCTGCGGCCAGGCCCCCTTTGGGCCGCGCTGCGCGAGGTGCTCGCCCATCCCGAGGTGCGGCTTTACACGCTGGTGATGACACTGGGCTACGGGCAGATGTTCGCGCTGCTGTCTGCGGCCCCGCAGCTGTTTGCCGCCTATGGCCAGGGGCCGGCCTTTGCGCAATGGTTCGCGCTGATGGCGCTGTTGTCAGGCGCGGGCACGGTGCTGAACGCACGTTTCGTGGTCCGGCTGGGGATGCGGCGCATCGTGATCGCGGCCTACCGGATGCAGGTGATCGCGGCCGGGCTGATGCTGGCGGGGCTGATCCTTGGCCTGCCCGCGGGCGCCCCCGCCTTCGCCGCGGTCTTTGTCTGGAGCGTGTCGCTCTTTTTCATGGCGGGCGTGACCTTCGGTAATCTGAACGCGCTGGCGATGCAGCAGATGGGCCATATCGCGGGCATGGCGGCCTCGGTCGTCTCGGCGGTCTCGACGGTGCTGGCGGTGGCGCTGGCCGCGCCGATCGGGCTGGCCTTTTCCGGCACGGCCACGCCACTGGTGCTGGGGGCGCTGATCTGTTCGGGGCTGGCCTGGGCCCTGATGCGGCGCACGATCGACACCAACTGACGGCGCGCCCTTCTTCTTGGCCCAAATACTCCCGCCGGAGGCATCCGCCTCCGCCACGGGCGGCCCCGGCTCGGATGAAGGCGATCAGCTCGCCCCGGCCTTTTTGCCCGCCACCACCTTTTCCGCCAGGTCGCGGGCGATGGCGAAGGCGCCCCTGATCCGGTCGGCGTCGGTTCCCCAGTCGCGACGGACCACGATCTTGTTGCCCTGGATCTTTGCCGTGCCGCGCTGCGCGGTGAGATATTCCACCAGCCCCGCGGGGTTGGGAAACTTGTCCATATGGAACTGCACGGTCGCGCCTTTCGGCCCCGCATCCATCCGCGCGATATGGGCGCGCTTGCACATGGCCTTGATCCGCACCACCAGCAAAAGCGTGTTCACCTCTTTCGGCAGGGTCCCGAAGCGATCGATCAGCTCGGCGGCAAAGCCCTCAAGCTCGACCTTGGTCGTCAGCCCCGACAGCCGGCGATACAGCCCCAGCCGCACATCCAGATCGGGGATGAACGCCTCGGGGATCATCACCGGCACGCCAAGGTTGATCTGGGGCGACCATTCGCCCTCACCCGCGGCTTCGGTCAGCTCGCCCGATTTCAGCCTGGCGATGGTTTCCTCCAGCATCGCCTGGTAAAGTTCATACCCCACTTCCTTGATATGGCCGGATTGTTCCTCGCCCAGCAGGTTGCCCGCGCCGCGCAGGTCCAGATCCTGGCTGGCAAGGCTGAACCCCGCGCCCAGGCTGTCCAGGCTGCCCAGCAGCCGCAACCGCCTGGTCGCCTGCGGCGTCAGCGGCAGGCGCGGCTTGGTCGTCAGATAGCAATAGGCCCGCGTCTTGGCCCGGCCTACGCGCCCGCGGATCTGGTAAAGCTGGCTTAGCCCGAACATGTCGGCGCGGTGGATGATCATCGTGTTGGCGGTGGGAATATCCAGACCCGATTCCACGATGGTCGTGGCCAGCAGCACATCGTATTTGCCATCGTAGAAGGCGTTCATCCGGTCGTCCAGATCGCCCGCCGCCATCTGGCCATGCGCCGTGACAAAGCTGACCTCGGGCACATGACTGCGCAGGAAGTCCTCGATTTCCGCCAGATCGGTGATACGCGGCACGACGTAAAAGCTTTGCCCGCCGCGGTAATGTTCGCGCAGCAGCGCCTCGCGGATGGTGACCGCGTCGAATTCCGACACATAGGTGCGGATCGCCAGGCGGTCGACCGGCGGGGTGCCGATGATCGACAGGTCGCGCACGCCGGTCAGGCTTAGCTGCAATGTGCGCGGGATCGGCGTGGCGGTCAGCGTCAGCACATGGATTTCGCTGCGCATTTCCTTCAGCCGTTCCTTGTGGGATACGCCGAAATGCTGTTCCTCGTCGATGATCAGCAGGCCGAGGTTGCGAAACCTTACCGCCTTGGCCAGCACCGCATGGGTGCCGATGACGATGTCGACCGTGCCATCGGCCAACCCCTCGCGCGTCTTCGCCGCCTCCTTGGCGCTGACAAAGCGCGACAGCGGGCGCACGGTGATCGCGGTGCCGCGGAAGCGGTCGGCAAAGGTCTTGTAATGCTGGCGGGCCAGCAGCGTGGTGGGCGCGATCACCGCGACCTGCACGCCCGATTGGGCGGCGACAAAGGCCGCGCGCATCGCCACCTCGGTCTTGCCAAAGCCCACATCGCCCACGATCAGGCGGTCCATCGGATTGCCGGCGGCCAGATCGGCCACCACATCCCCGATCGCGGTCATCTGGTCGTCGGTCTCGGTATAGGGGAAGCGGGCGGCGAAGGATTCCCATTCGTGATGCGGGGCTTCCAGGATCGGGGCGGCGCGCAGGTGGCGTTCGGCGGCGATCCGCATCAGGCGGTCGGCGATCTGGCGGATGCGTTCCTTCAGCCGCGCCTTCCTGGCCTGCCAGGCGCCGCCGCCCAGCTTGTCCAGCAACCCTTCCTCGTGGCCATAGCGGCTGAGCAGTTCGATGTTTTCCACCGGCAGATACAGCCGGTCGCCCCCCGCATATTCCAGCGCCACGCAATCATGCGGCGCGCCAAGCGCGGTAATGGTTTCCAGCCCCTTGTAGCGGCCCACACCGTGATCGACATGAACCACCAGATCGCCGGGCGACAGGCTTTGCGCCTCGGTCAGGAAATTGTCGGCCTTGCGTTTCTTGCGGGGCTGGCGGATCAGCCGGTCGCCCAGCACGTCCTGTTCGGAAATGACGGTCAGGCCCCCGGCCTCAAAGCCCTGATCCAGCGGCCAGATCGCAAGGCCAAGACCCTTGATGGCGCGGGCATCGCTGATCGGGGTGGCGCCGGAAAGCCCCTCATCCTCCAGAAGACCCTTCAGACGTTCACGCGCGCCTTCCGACCAGGAAGCGATGACCACATCGCCCTGTTGAAGTCGCGCTTGAATATGGTCCTTCAAGGCGCCGAAAAGGCTTATGTTTTCCAACTGACGTTCCGGCGCGAAGGATCGCCCGATCCGTCCGCCCGCATCCAGCACACCCGGGCCAGGCGGGGCGCGCAGCACCTGCAGGCGCACCACGCGGCGCGGGGCCAGCGCCCCGGTCCAGCCAGCCTGATCCAGATACAAAAGATCGGGCGGCGCGGGTTTGTAGACCGTATCCACCCGGTCGCGGCGCGTCATCGCCTCGCGCCGTGTGTCATACTGGTCGGCGATGCTGTCCCAGCGCGCCTGCCGCTGCGGCTCGATCTGGTCATCCAGCATCACCGAGGCCTCGGGCAGATAGTCGAAGATCGTCTCCAGCCGGTCGTGGAAAAAGCCCAGCCAATGTTCCATGCCCGCATGCTTGCGGCCCGCGCTGACGGCTTCATACAGCGGATCCCCGGCCCCGCCCGCGCCGAATTCCACGCGATAGTTCTGCCGGAACCGGGTGATCGCGGCCTCATCCAGGATCACCTCGGACACGGGGGCCAGGTCTACCGCCGTCAGCTTTTCCGTCGTGCGCTGGCTGACCGGATCGAACCGGCGCGCGCCATCCAGCACATCGCCGAACAGGTCCAGCCGCACCGGCCCGCCTTCGCCCGGCGGAAAGATGTCGATGATCCCGCCCCGGATCGCGTAATCGCCCGGTTCCGACACGGTCGAGGCCGGGCTGAACCCCATGCGGACCAGAAAATTCTTCAGCCCCGCCTCATCGATCCGCCCGCCGACCCTGGCGGTGAAACTGGACGCCGCCAGCACCGACCGCGCCGGCACCCGCTGCATCGCCGCCGACAGCGTGGTCAACAGGATGAACGGCCCCGGCAGGCCCGCCTGCAACGCGGCCAGCGTCGCCATCCGCGTGGCCGAGATGTCGGGATTGGGCGAAACCCGGTCATAGGGCAGGCAGTCCCAGGCCGGAAAGTTCAGCACCACGGCCCCGGGGGCAAAGAAGGCCAGGGCCGCGCGCATCGCCTCAAGCCTGCGGTCGTCGCGTGCCACATGAATGACCGGACGGCCGCGGGCCAGTTCGCGCGCCACCAGTGTCGCATCAAAGCCCTCGGGGGCGCCGGAAAGAAGAACGTGATCCATCATCGCCCCGAGGTATCCGCCTGCAAGCCGAAGTCAACCCGTTGCGCGGTCCTGCGCGCTATTGAAAGCTGGCAATGCGCAGGTTTTGCAGCATTCCCCAGAAGGCGGTGACCGTGATCGCCAGCATCCCCACCACCTGCACCATCAGCCGGTGGCGGATCAGCGCGCGGGCCAGCGCCGCGGGCGGCAGGGTATCCGCGGTCAGGGGCGCCTCAAGGCGGTGGGCGGTGCGCAGGCTCAGTACCGCGACCAGGGTCATCGGCGCCAGGATCAGAAAGATGGCCTGGGCGAATTCGACCCGATAGTGAAACCCCAGAAGCGCCAGCGAACTGAGCGCAAAGCCCGCCACCAGCGACAGCGCCATCCCGCCCTGCCGCCCGAAGCGCAACAGCCGCGCCACATGCAGCCGCGTCATCGCCACAAGCTGTGCCCCGGCCTCATCCCGGGCACCCGCATCCGCGCGCAGGCGGCGCAGGCGCAGCACCATGTCGAACGGCACCCCCAGCACCCAATGCGAGGCCATCGACCAGCACGCGGCCAGCGCGATCCAGTACCACAGGCTTCGGAAAGATCGCATGTCGATCAGGTTGAAGATCGTTTCGGTCACGCTCACGGGCGGGCTTCCTTGCTGCTCTGGTGCCAGACTAAACCGATTGTCCGGCCCGCGAAACTGTCTTCGCGCGACAATCCGCGCCGCAATGCCGCCCCCGCCCCCCTTGAGCCGCGCGCCGATCCATGCGACCCAAGGCCAAGCCAACCCGAACGCCAGATCCCAGCGGAGCGAAGCCATGCACCCGATCCTGCCCCCCTTCCCCCAGACCCGCCTGCGCCGGATGCGCCGCACGCCCGCGCTGCGCGATCTGGCCCAGGAACACCGGCTGGACGTCAAGGACCTGATCTGGCCGATCTTCATCACCGACGTGCCCGGCGCGGATGTCGAGGTATCCTCGATGCCGGGCGTGGTGCGGCGCACGCTGGACGGGGCGCTGCGCGCCGCCGAAGAGGCGGCCGAACTGGGCATCCCGGCGATCTGCCTGTTTCCCTATACCGATCCCGCGCTGAAAACCGAAAGCTGCGAAGAGGCCTGGAGCCCGGACAACCTGTCCAACCGCGTGATCCGCGCGATCAAGGCCCGCCTGCCCGAGGTCGCGATCATGACCGATATCGCGCTGGACCCCTATAACGCCAACGGCCATGACGGCCTGGTGAAGGATGGCGTGATCCTGAACGATGAAACCGTTGAATGCCTTGTGAAAATGGCGCTGGCCCAGGCCGATGCCGGGGCCGACATCCTTGGCCCCTCGGACATGATGGACGGGCGTATCGGGGCGATGCGCAACGCGCTTGAATCCGCGGGCCACACCGATGTGACGATCCTCAGCTATGCGGCGAAATATGCCAGCGCCTTCTATGGCCCGTTCCGCGATGCTGTAGGGGCGTCCGGCGCGCTGAAAGGCGACAAGAAGACCTATCAGATGAACCCCGCCAATGCCGATGAGGCGATCCGCCTGGTGGCACGCGACCTGTCCGAAGGGGCGGATATGGTGATGGTCAAACCCGGCATGCCCTATCTGGACATCTGCCGCCGGGTCAAGGACGCCTTCGGCGTGCCGACCTTTGCCTATCAGGTCTCGGGCGAATACGCGATGATCGCGGGGGCCGCGCGCAATGGCTGGATCGACGGGCCGCAGGTGATGATGGAAAGCCTGCTGGCCTTCAAGCGCGCGGGCTGCGACGGGGTGCTGACCTATTTCGCCCCCGATGCCGCACGCACCCTGCGCGCGGGCTAGGGCGGCGGGCTTTGGCCATCCCGGATCAAGACCAAGTGACAGCGCCCCATTTCTGCCCTATAGATAGGGGTGAACGGGCCGCGACAAGGCCCGATGATTGAGCGGAGCAGCAACATGACACAGATTTCCAGACGAAGCCTTCTGGCAATGGGCGGCGCGGGTCTTGGGCTTGCGGCCTGTGGCAATGGCATCGGCAATCAGGGCGCGGCACGGCTGGATGCGCGGGTCGATGCCACCCGCGACTATCTGCTGCAGCGTTATCCCGGCACGCAGGATTTGATGGGCAAGGCCAGCGGCATCCTGTACATGCCGCTGATGACCGAAGCCGGCTTTGGCATTGGCGGTGCCTATGGGCGCGGCGCGCTGCGCATCAACAACGTGACGGTGGATTACTATTCCGCGGCCTCGGCCTCGGTCGGGTTCCAGATCGGCGCGCAGCAATATGCCCATGCGCTGTTCTTCATGACACCCGAGGCGATGGCCGATTTCCGCCGTGCGGATGGCTGGGAACTGGGCGCGGATGCGCGCTACGCCTTGCCCGACCGTGGCGGCGCGATCGGCGCGGCCACCACCACGGCCCTGGCCCCGGTGATCGCGCTGGTCTTTGGTCAGGCCGGGCTGATCGCCGGCGCAAGCCTTGCAGGCACCAAATACACCCGCATCATTCCGTAAGGATTTCATATAGATGGCGCGCGATCTTCGCGCGCCGCATCAACCCTGTCAGCCACCCAGGATCACGCGGACGTAATTCGTCGTCTCGCGGTAAGGCGGAATGCCGCCGTGTCTGGCCACCGCCTCGGGGCCGGCATTATAGGCCGCCAGCGCCAGACGCCAATCGCCAAAGCGATCATACATCATCCGCAGATAGCGCGCGCCACCGTCCAGGTTCTGACGTGGATCGTTTGCGTCCACCCCCAGCCTGGCCGCCGTGCCCGGCATCAGCTGCGCCAGCCCCATCGCCCCCTTGTGCGACCGCGCCCCGGCATTCCAGCCCGATTCCTGCTGCACCAGGCGCAGGAACAGATCCTCGGGGATGCCATGCCTGATCGCCGCCGCCCGCGCCATCGACAGGTATTCCCCGCGAT
This sequence comes from Pontitalea aquivivens, assembly GCF_046507575.1. Taxonomy (NCBI): domain Bacteria; kingdom Pseudomonadati; phylum Pseudomonadota; class Alphaproteobacteria; order Rhodobacterales; family Paracoccaceae; genus Pontitalea; species Pontitalea aquivivens. Next base: position 14,106 of record NZ_JBKFEY010000014.1, read on the forward strand.
AGCGCCCCGCATAGCCCGGGATCGACACAGTCCCGGTCCCGGTCCGGGCGCCTTTGGGTTTCAGCCGGTCCGAGGCGGAATATTGCGACGACAGCCGCGTATCCAGAAGCCGGGTCTGGTTGCGAAACAGCGTCTGGCGCGATTTCGACGACGCCCCTGTCAGCGAAAGCCCTTCGGCCCGCGCCACACCCGATCCGACCGCAGGCGCCAGCCCGATGGCCAGCCCCAGAAGCACCACGCCCGACACTCTGCGCATCCCGCCCCCCGTCCGATACCCGTAACCGTCCGATACCCGTAACCGTCCGAAACCCTTACAGACCGGACCGCACTATACCCCGATCCGCGCGCCGTGGGAAGCACCGGCCCGGGGCCCTTTTTTACCCCGGACAGGTGCTCTATACCGAATGCTTGGGGCAGATTCGGCACAGCCGGTCCGCCAGGGCACATGACCGTTGCGGAGGAATGCATGGCAGGTTCGGTGAACAAGGTGATTCTGGTCGGCAATCTGGGCCGCGACCCCGAGGTCCGTTCCTTCCCCAACGGCGGCAAGGTCTGCAACCTGCGCATCGCAACGTCGGAAAACTGGCGTGACAAGGCCACGGGCGAACGCAAGGAACGCACCGAATGGCATTCGGTCGCGATCTTTTCCGAACCGCTGGCCCGCATCGCCGAACAATATCTGCGCAAGGGATCCAAGGTCTATATCGAGGGCCAGCTGGAAACCCGCAAATGGCAGGATCAGTCCGGCGCCGACCGCTACACCACTGAAATCGTGCTGCGCCCCTACCGGGGCGAGTTGACGCTGCTTGACGGGCGCGATGGCGGCGGTCAGGGCGGTGGCTATGGCCAGGGCGGTGGTGGCGGCGGCGGCTATGACGATCCGCAAGGCGGCTATGGCGGCGGTCAGGGCGGTTATGGCGGTGGCGGACAACAGGGCGGCGGCGGCGGCCGTCGCTCGGACATGGATGACGAAATCCCGTTCTGATCCCCCCCCCGGGGGATCACGCAGACGGGCGATCCCCCGCCCCCTGCCGGCGGCGGATGCCGTCGCGGCCTCTCACACACCACCGGGACCAAAGCGCATCGACCGGGCCCGGGCAAAGCCAACCGCCGCGCCGCCGGCCTGCGGCAGGGCGCTGCGTGAATGTCTGGTTCATCTTGCCGAAAATACCTCGGGGGTCCGGGGGCAGCGCCCCCGGCCTGTCCGGTCCGCCGCCTCAGCCTGACTTGCGCAGCCGCGCGATCAGCGATGAGGTATCCCAGCGACCGCCGCCCATCTTCTGCACATCCTTGTAGAACTGATCGACCAGCGCGGTCACCGGCAGGCTGGCGCCGGTTTCATTCGCGGTGGCCAGACAAATCCCCAGATCCTTGCGCATCCAGTCCACCGCAAAGCCAAAGTCAAAGCGGTCCTCGGCCATCGTCTGGTAGCGGTTCTGCATCTGCCAGCTTCCGGCCGCGCCCTGGCTGATCACCTCGACCACGTCCGGGATCGACAACCCCGCCTTTTCGGCGAAATGCAGCGCCTCGGACAGGCCCTGCACCAGACCCGCGATGGCGATCTGGTTGCACATCTTGGTCACCTGCCCCGCGCCGCTGTCGCCCAGGCGCCGGCAGATCCTGGCATAGGCGGCCATCACCGGTTCGGCCGCGCCATAGGCCGCCGCATCGCCCCCGCACATCACCGACAGCTGGCCATTCTCGGCCCCCGCCTGCCCGCCCGAGACCGGCGCGTCGACAAAGGCCAGCCCGCGCCCGGCCGCCGCCGCCGCCAGTTCGCGCGTGACCCTGGCCGACACCGTGGTGTGATCGACAAAGATCGCGCCGGGCTTCATCCCCGCGAAAGCCCCCTGATCGCCCAGGCAGACCGCGCGCAGGTCGTCGTCATTACCCACGCAGGCCATCACGAAATCGCAATCGCGCACGGCATCGGCGGGCGTGGCCGCCCATTGCCCGCCGTGGCGTTCCACCCAGGCCCCGGCCTTGGCCGCGGTGCGGTTGTAGACCGTCACCTCATGCCCCCTGGCGGCCAGATGCCCCGCCATCGGAAAGCCCATTACCCCAAGCCCCAGAAACGCCACTTTTGCCATTGTCCATCCTCCGCTGCCGCGCCAAAGGCGCGTTGAACATTTTCCTTGCCTGACTTAGTAACGCCTGCGCCCCCGCCGTCAACCGCCGGGCGGCAGGTTCCGACTGGATGGGGGCAAGGCACGATGTTCACGGTGTTCCGCTGGCTGGTCCGCATCGTTTCGGGCGCGCTTCTTCTGGGGATGCTGGCGGGGATCGGGATCTGGTATTTCGCCGCCAGATCCCTGCCCGATTATGACGAAACCCATGCCGTTACGGGGCTTTCGGCGCCGGTGGAAATTGTCCGTACCACCGAAAACGTGCCCCATATCTTTGGCGCGCGCGATGAGGATGTGTTCTTCGCCCTTGGCCTTGCCCATGCGCAGGACCGGCTGTGGCAGATGACGGTGCTGCGGCGCACCGCGCAGGGCCGCCTGTCCGAGGTGTTTGGCGAACGCACCCTGCGCACGGATGAACTGATGCGCCGGCTGGACCTGTACGGCCTGGCCAGCCGCGCGGTGCCCGCGCAGGATGACGCCACGCAAGCCGCCCTTGCCGCCTATGCCCGCGGCGTCAACCAGTGGATCGAGCTGGTGAACACCGGCGCGCGCGGCCGCGGCGCGCCGGAATTCTTCCTGTTCAATGCGGAAATCGCCTATTGGACCCCGGCGGATTCGCTGGCGATCCTGAAACTGCTGTCGGTGCAGCTGTCCAGCCAGATCCAGGATGAGGTGCTGCGCGCCCGTGTCTCGGTTCTGGGGCAGGACCGGGCGCGCGACCTGATGCCGCTGGTGCCGGGGCCGGGCGTGGCCGCCCTGCCCGATTACGCGCAGATCTTCCCCGGCCTGCCGCGCGATGTGAAAACCGCCAATTCCGATCCGGTATTGTCGCCCTTTGCCCCGCGCGGTCTGGGCGGGGCGTCGAATGCCTTTGCCGCGGCACCGGGGCGGTCGGCGGCGGGCGGGTCCCTTTTGGCCAATGACCCGCATCTGGGCCTGTCGGCACCCTCGATCTGGTATCTGGCGCGGCTGGAACTGGCCTCGGGCGGGGTGATCGGCGGCACGATCCCGGGCATTCCGCTGGTGCTGACGGGACGCAATGCGCGGCTGGGCTGGGGCGTGACCTCGGCCTATGTCGACGATCAGGACCTGTTCATCGAGGAACTGAACCCCGCCGATCCCGAACGCTATCGCACGCCCCAGGGCTGGAAAGCGTTTGAAACCCGCCGCGCGATCATCCAGGTCAAGGATGCGGCCCCCGTCACCGTCACCCTGCGCTGGACCGACAATGGCCCGGTGCTGCCGGGGGGGCATTTCAACCTGGCTTCGGTCACGCCGCCCGGCCATGTCGCCGCGCTGTCCTGGACGGCGCTGTGGGAAGGCGACACCTCGATGAGCGCGGGCATGACCCTGATGCGCGCGGGGCGCGTGGCCGATGCGCTGGAGGCCGCCGAACGCTTCATCGCGCCCGCGCAGAACCTGACGCTGGCCGATCAGGACAGCGTGGCGATGGTCACCGTCGGCGCGATCCCGAAACGCGACCCCGCCCACGCCACCCAGGGCCGCATGCCCGCCCCGGGGTGGGAGACGCGGAACCGCTGGCAGGGCCGGATGGATTTCGCCACCAATCCCCGCTTCATCGACCCGCCGGGCGGGATTGTGATCAACACCAACAACAAGACCGTGGACCGGCCCTTCCCCGACCATGTGGCGTTCGACTGGGGCGACAGCCAGCGCGTGCAGCGCGCCACCCGCCTGATGGGCGAGCGTGAAGTGCACAGCCGCGAAAGCTTTATCGCGGCGCAGCTGGATACCGTCAGCGCGGCGGCGCGGGGCCTGCTGCCGCTGGTCGGGGCCGATCTGTGGTTCACCGGCCCCCCCGCGCCGGATGGCACCCCGGAACGGCAACGCCAGCGCGCGCTGGAATTGCTGGCGGCCTGGGATGGCGAGATGAACGAACACCTGCCCGAGCCGCTGATCTATGCCGCCTGGATGCGCGCGCTTCAGGCCCGGCTGATCCGCGACGAACTGGGCCCGCTGGCCGCCGAATTCACCCATATCGAGCCCCTGTTCATCGAGCGCGTGTTCCGCAACACCGACGGCGCCGCGCGCTGGTGCGACGTGATGCAATCAGCCCCCGTCGAAACCTGCACCGACATCGCCCGCCTGGCGCTGGATGAGGCGCTGCTGGATCTGTCCGCGCGCTATGGCGCGGCGGTCGAAAGCTGGCGCTGGGGCGATGCGCATCAGGCCCGCCACGACCATGCCGTACTGGGCCAGGTGCCGGTGCTGAACTGGGTGGTGAACATCCGCCAGTCGACCTCGGGCGGGGATTTCACCTTGCAGCGCGGCAAGACCTCGGGCCGTGACCCCGACCCCTTCACCAATGTCCATGCCGCGGGCTATCGCGGGGTTTACGATTTCGCCGATCCCGACAGTTCCGTCTTCGTGATCGCCACCGGCCAGTCCGGCCACCCGCTGTCGCGCCATTATGACGATCTGTCCGAACTGTGGCGGCGGGGCGAATATGTGCCGATGTCGCTGGACCCGGACCTTGCGCGCGCGGCGGCGGCGGGGATCACGCGGCTGGTGCCGCGGGGGGATTAAAGCTCGCGGAAGCGGCCTTCCTGGCTGCGGGTCCAGCGCAGGGACAGATGCCAGCCGTCATCCGTCTGGGTTTCGGCCTGCACCACGCCCTGATCGTGCAGCCAGGCGCGGCGGCGGCCTTCGGCAAAAGGCAGATCAAGGATCGTTTCGACCTTTTCCTCGGCCAGCCGCGCCTCGATCGCGTCCAGCAACGCGGGCACCCCCTCGCCCGACAGGGCGGACACGGCCTGGACATCGCCGCGCCGGGCATCGGTGGCCAGGATCGCCGCGCGCGTGTCGGGCGACAGCGCGTCGATCTTGTTCCAGACCTCGATCAGGGCCACATCCTCATCCACGCCCAGCGATTCCAGAATGTCGCCGACATCGGCGGCCTGTTCCTCGGTTTCCGGGTGGGAAATGTCGCGCACATGCAGGATCAGATCGGCCTCCAGCACCTCTTCCAGCGTGGCGCGGAAGGCCGCGACCAGTTCGGTCGGCAGATCGGAAATGAAGCCCACCGTATCGGACAGGATCACCTTGCGCCCGGACGGCAGGATCAGGCCCCGCATCGTCGGGTCCAGCGTGGCGAACAGCATGTCCCTGGCCATCACATCGGCGCCGGTCATGCGGTTGAACAGCGTGGATTTGCCCGCGTTGGTATAGCCGACCAGCGCCACAACCGGGAACGGCACCTTGCGGCGCGCGGCGCGGTGCAATTCGCGCGTTTTCACCACCTTGCCCAACTGCCGGCGCAGGCGGATCATCTGTTCGTCGATGGCGCGGCGGTCCGCCTCGATCTGGGTTTCGCCGGGCCCGCCGACAAAGCCCAGCCCGCCGCGCTGGCGTTCCAGATGCGTCCAGGCCCGCACCAGCCGCGTGCGCTGATAGGACAGCGCGGCCAGGTCCACCTGCAGCACCCCTTCGCGGGTGCGCGCGCGGTCGGCAAAGATTTCCAGGATCAGCCCGGTCCGGTCCAGAAGCTTGACGCCCCATTCCTTTTCCAGGTTGCGCTGCTGCACCGGCGTCACCGGACCGTCGACCAGCACCAGATCAACCTCGGCCGCAGTCAGGCGCGACTTCAGTTCGTCCAGCTTGCCGGTGCCGAACAGATGGCCCGGATGCGGCTTGGCCAGGCGCACGACCTCGGCGCCCACCACCTCAAGGTCCGGCAGGGCGGCGGCCAGGGACACGGCCTCGGCCAGGCCATGTTCCGGCAGCCTGCGGGCCTGCGCGGCCTTCAGGTCGGGATGCAGCACCCAGGCCCGCGTGGGCCTGGCGCGAGAGGAAACCGGATCGCTCAGTCTTCGCCCTCATACAAGGAAATCGGCTGGCCGGGCATGATCGTGGAAATCGCATGCTTGTAGACCAGCTGCGACTGGCCATCGCGGCGCAGCAGGACACAGAAATTGTCGAACCAGGTGATCACGCCCTGCAGCTTGACCCCGTTGATCAGGAAAATCGTAACCGGAACCTTCGTCTTGCGGACGTGATTCAGAAATGCATCTTGCAGATTCTGTTTGTCGGCAGCCATTGTTCTTATGCCTTTTTCTTCTATTCTTGTCGTGCATCCCGTGGCAGTCGCTTCGTGGCGCCACGCCCCAAGTATGCTTAAGAGCACGGGACTTTCCACCCCCAAATTCAATCGTCCCCCGATGCGGGGCGCAGGGATGCCTAATTGCGCCAGAATTCGGGGTTGAACAATGCGATGATGGCCAGCGTTTCCAGCCGGCCCAGCACCATTGCCGCCGCCAGGATCACCTTGGCCGCCGGTTCCAGCATCGCCCAGGACAGGGGCGAGGCCGCCGCGACCTGCGCCAGCGGGCCGGTGTTGGACAGCGCCGCGACCGACAGGATCGTGGCGGGTTCAAAATCCAGCCCCGCTATCGACACCGCCAGCATCACCACCGCAACGGACAGCGCGAACAGCATGAAGAAGATCCAGGCGATATAGGCGCCCTCGCGGCGCAGCCGGCGCGCCATGCCGCCCCCCCCCGCGATGGAGGACGGATGGACCAGCTTGTCCAGTTCCCGCTCGCCATGCCGGATCAGCGCATAGACCCGCAACAGCCGCACCCCCCCCGCCGTGGTCGCCACGCCCCCCCCCACGATCGCCAGCCCCGACAGCAAAAGCCCCGGCGTGCCCAGGCCCGACCAGCTGCGCGCCAGGTTCCAGGCCTGCGATTCAAAGCCCGTCGTGGTCAGAAAGGACATCGCCGTGAACAGCCCCCCCCAGATCGACCCGAACATCGCGCCGGGGCTGGGCGTGGTGGACACATCCAGCGCCGCGATCCAGTGACGCAGGAACAGCACCAGCGGCACCGCCAGCACGATGACTGCGGCCAGGCGCAGCTCGGGGTCCTCCAGCGCGCGGGGGGCGGCGCGCAGCTCACCCGCGCCGGGCCAGAGCCTGCGTGACAGCGCGGGCAGCAGGAACAGGAAGATCACCCCCTCGCCCACCATCCCCGACGGCGCCCCCGCGCTGCCCCCGATGGGGGAAATACCCGAGGTCGCCAGCGTCGACATCGCATGGCACAGCGCCACCAGCGCCGGATCGCCCGCGATCAGCAACAGCACCCATAACAGCCCCGTCAGGCCGATATAGACGGGAAAGGTGCGGACCGCGTAATGCAGGATGCGTTCACCCGCATCCGCGCCGCCCTCGGCGGTGCTGGCCACACGCACCGGCCGCCCCGACGGCCCGCCGGAAAAGAACACCTCGAACCCGCCCAGGCGCAGCGGCGCCAGCACGGCGATCGCCATCACCAGCATGAAGAACCCGCCCAGCCAGCCCACCAGCGCCCGCCACAGATGCAGGCTGGGCGCCAGCCGCCCCGGGTCATAAAGCGTGGCCCCCGTCGTGGTCAGCGCCGAGACCATTTCCCACCAGGCGTTGAACAACCCGGTATCGGGCACCGATTCATTGAACGGCACGGCCAGCGCCAGCGGCAACACCGAAAACGTGGCCAGCATCGCCAGCAGGTGGCTGCGCCCCTCGGGGCCCCTGGGGTTGCCAGCGGTCGCCAGCGCCAGCAGCGCCACCAGCACCAGAATCAGCGTGCCCGAATAAAAGAACGGGCGGGCAATGTCATGCTGGCGCAGCGCCAGCGCATGGGCCGCGGGCACATACATCGCCGCCCCCCCGATCCCCAGCAGGATCACGGTCAGCGGCAGATCGTGCAACCGGCGCAGCATCAGAAGAAATCGATGGAGACCTGCAGCAGTTGCTCCACCTCCGGGACATCGGCGCTGAGCGCGAAGAGCAGGATCGAATCGCCTTCTTCGATCTTGGTCTCGCCGGTGGGCTTGACGATGCGCTCACCCTTGCGGATGGCGCCGACCAGCACCCCTTCGGGGAAGGCGATGTCGCGCACCATCCGCCCCGAAATCGGCGAGGTGCCCATCACCACCGCCTCGATCACCTCGGCCTCGGCATCGCCGATGGAATAGATCGCGCGCACCCGGCCATGGCGGATGTGGCGCAGGATCGAGCTGACGGTGGTGGCGCGCGGGTTGATATAGGCGTCGATGTCCAATGGGGCCATCAGCGGCACCAGGGTGGGGTCGTTGACCAGGCTGATCGCCATGCGGCAGCCCGCCTGCTTGGCGCGCACCGCGGCCAGGATGTTGGTCTTGTCGTCATCGGTCACGACCAGCACCGCATCGGCACGGCTGATGTTGGCCTCTTCCAGCAGTTCCGCGCTCATCCCGTCGCCATTCAGCACGATGGTACGTTCCAGCGCATCGGCGGCGCGTTCGGCCTGGGCGCGGTTTTTCTCGATCACCTTCGCGCGGATCCGGTCCAGCCGGGTTTCCAGCGCGCGTGCCACCGCCAGCCCGACGTTGCCGCCGCCGATGATGACGATGCGTTCCTGCTTCTTGGTCATCTTGCCAAAGATTTCCAGCGTGCGGGTGACATCATCGACATGGGAAAAGACATAGATCTGATCGCCCGCGAACAGCTGATCGCCCGGTTCGGGCGCGAACAGCCGCCCTTCGCGGCGCACACCGGCCACGATCGCGCGCAGGGTGGAAAACAGATCGGTCAGCTGGCGCAGGGGCGTGTTCAGGACCGGGCAATCCTCTTCCAGCGCGATACCCAGCAGCTGCACCATCCCGCCGAAAAAGCTTTCGGTGTCAAAGGTCGCGGGCGCGGCCAGGCGCTGCAACGCGGCCTCGGCCACCTCGCGTTCGGGGCTGATGACCACGTCGATCGGCAAATGATCGCGGCGGAACAGGTCGGTATAAAGCGTTTCCATGTAGGATTGCGCCCGCAGCCGCGCAATCTTGCGGGTGATGCCAAAGACCGAATGGGCCACCTGGCAGGTGACCATGTTGACCTCATCGGAAAAGGTGGCGGCGATGATCAGGTCGCAATCGCGCGCGCCCGCGCGTTCCAGCACATCGGGATGCGAGGCAAAGCCCGCCACCCCCTGCACATCCAGCGTGTCCGACGCCCGGCGCACCAGTTCGGGGTTCACATCGACGATGGTGACATCGTTGCGTTCCCCCGCCAGGTGACGCGCGATCTGCCAGCCCACCTGCCCCGCGCCACAGATGATGACCTTCATGGAAGAACCCCGCACCGCCAGTCAGGCCCCTTCTTAGGGCCTGACCGGGGTCCGGTCAATCAACGGGTCCGGGCGATTGGCCGCGCAGGCAGGCGCGCGCGCCCGCGCCCCCGGGTTCAGGCCTCGTCCTCTTCGGCGGGGCCGCCATTGCCGTTGCCATTGCCGTTGCCCTTGGCCGCGGTGCCCACGCCCAGCGACTTCAGCTTGCGGTGCAGCGCGGAACGTTCCATGCCCACGAAATTCGCCGTGCGCGAGATGTTGCCGCCAAAGCGGTTGATCTGGGTCAGCAGATATTCGCGTTCGAACAATTCGCGCGCCTCGCGCAAAGGCAGCGTCGCCAGCGCCCCCCCCAGGACCAGGCGGCCCCCTTCGGCAGGCGCGTCCTGGCCTGGCAGTTCGCGCGCCTCGATCGGATCGGTTCCCTCGCCCAGAATCAGGATGCGCTCGATGACGTTGCGCAGCTGGCGGATGTTGCCGGGCCAGTCCATCGTCTGCAGCATCGCCGCCGCATCCTCGGACAGCGGGCGCAGGGGCAGGCCCTGGCTGCGGTTGAACCCTTCGATGAAATGCGCGGCCAGCAGCGGCACATCCTCGCGCCGTTCGGCCAGCGCAGGCACCGCGATCGGCACCACGTTCAGCCGGTCATACAGTTCCTGACGAAAGCGCCCGGCGCCGATTTCGGTGGCCAGATCGCGCGTGGTCGAGCTGATCACCCGCAGGTCCACCCGCACCTTGTCGGCCCCGCCCACGCGCATGAACTGCTGTTCGGTCAGCACCCGCAGGATCTTGCTTTGCGTGCCCGGCGGCATGTCGGCCACCTCGTCGAAATAGATCACACCACCGTGGGCCTGTTCCAGAAGCCCCTTTTCCACGCCCCGATCGGCGGATTCGCGACCAAAAAGCACCTCTTCCATACGCTCGGGCGCGATCGAGGCCGAGGTCACGGTGACAAAGGGGCCGGTGGCGCGGGTCGAATGCTGGTGGATGTAGCGCGCGGCCATTTCCTTGCCCGATCCCGGCTCGCCCGACAGCATCACCCGCCCGTTGGACCGCGTCACCTTGTCAAGCTGATCCTTGAGCTTGCGGAACGCCGCCGAGGCGCCCAGCATTTCGGCCGGACCCTGGTCGCGCCGGCGCAGGCTGGAATTTTCCCGCCGCAGCCGCGCGGTTTCCATCGCGCGGGTGATCACCACCATCAGCTGGTCGATGTTGAAGGGCTTTTCGATGAAATCATAGGCGCCCTGCTTGATCGCCGCGACCGCGATTTCAATGTTGCCATGCCCCGAGATGATGATGATCGGGATGTCGGGGTTGTTGCGCTTGACCGCCTTGAGGATGTCGATCCCGTCCATCCGGCTGTCCTTCAGCCAGATATCCAGGATCATCAGCGCCGGCGGTTCGGCGTTGATCGCCTCCATGCAGTCGTCGGAATTGGCGGCCATGCGGGTGGCGAAGCCTTCGTCCCCGAGGATGTCGGCGATCAGTTCGCGGATGTCCTTTTCGTCATCGACGATCAGAATGTCACTCATGTCAGATCCCTGCCGCACTGTCCGCGGCCCTTTCCTTGATGGCTTTGACACCTGCGCGCGCACGCGGCAGGCGGATTTCGGCAAGCGCGCCGCGATGGGCGCCCCCGGTGAAGGCGGGCGCATCGGTCAGTGTCAGCGTGCCGCCATGTTCCTCGATGATTTTCTTGACGATCGGCAGGCCCAGCCCCGTGCCCTTGGCGCGCGTCGTCATGTAAGGTTCGAACAGCCGGGTGCGGTCTTCGGGCAGGCCCACGCCATTGTCGGCGATGCGGATCAGCACCTGTTCGGGACTGGCCTGCATGGTCACGCGCACCTCGGGGGAAAAGCCGGTGGGCGCGCCTTTTTCCACCAGGCTTTCAATGGCTTCGCCCGCGTTCTTCAGAAGGTTGGTGACCGCCTGGCCGATCATCGTCGCATCCAGTTCCACGATCACCGGCCCGTCGGGCAGATCGGCCGACAGCTGCGCGCCATGCAACGCGCCGTCCTGCAGCGTCACCGCATCGCGCATCAGCCGCGCCAGATCGTGATCGCGCCGGTCGGGTTCGGGCATGCGCGCAAAGCGCGAGAATTCGTCGACGATGCGGCGCAGGTCGTTGGTCTGGCGCACGATCACGCCGGTCAGCTGTTCCAGCGCCTCGGCCTCATCGCCCACAAGCGGCGAGAACTTGCGTTTGAGCCGTTCCGCCGACAGCTGGATCGGGGTCAGCGGGTTCTTGATTTCATGGGCGATACGGCGCGCGACATCGCCCCAGGCCGCCATGCGCTGCGCGCTGACCAGTTCGGTGACATCGTCAAAGGCCACCACATAGCCTTCGGGCGCGCCATCCTGACGCCGGCGCACGGCCATGCGCACCAGAAGGCTTTCCAGCCGCCCCGCGCGCGACACGCGCACCTCTTCCTGTGCGACCTCACCCAGACCGTCCTGCAGGCGCTGGAACAGGTTGGCAAATTCCGGCACCGCCTCGGTCAGGGGGCGGTCGTGGTCGCGCCCGGGTTCCAGGTCCAGCAGCCGCATCGCGGACCTGTTGAGAAAATCGACCCGCCCCCCGGCATCCAGCCCGATCACCCCCGAGGTCACCGAGGACAGCACCGAATCAAACAGCCGGCGGCGTTCCTCGGTCTCGCGGTGGCTGGCCACCAGTTCCATGCGCTGGCCCTTCAGCTGGCGCGTCATGCGGTTGAACGACTGTCCCAGCGTGGCGATTTCGTCATCGCCCTCGCCCTCGATGACCTGCGCGTCCAGATCGCCCGCGCCGACCCGTTCGGCCGCCAGCGCCAGCCGCCCGATCGGGCGCGACAGCCGTTCGGCAAACCACAGCCCCATCCAGACCGCGGCAAAGATCAGGATCAGCGCGAAGCCCACATAAAGCAGGCCGAATTCGAACAGAACCTTGCCGCGCGTGGCCTCCAGCTGCTGATAAAGGCCGACGGTTTCGCGGGTGTCATCCAGCAGCGACAGGATCTGCCCATCGACCGCGCGGCTGACATACAGATAGCGGTCCACGAAGGCATCCAGCCGCACCAGCGCGCGGAATTCCCCATTCGGCCAATCCTCGATCAGCACCGGCGCGGTGGCCGTCTCGGCCTCGGCCAGGTGGTTGGGCGCGGGCCTTTCGAAATTGAACAGATAGCTGCGTTCGCCGCGCGCGCGGATATCGCCCGCGCCATCGATCACATAGGCCTCGCGCAGGCCGCGCTGAATGCCCGCCTGCCCCGCGGTCAGCAATTCGCGCAGATCGCCGTCATCCAGGAAGGTCGCGGCCTGCCGGCGCAGGTTCAGAAAGGCGGCCAGCGCCTGGGTGTCCTGCACCAGATCACGGCGGTGTTCGTCCTGATAGGCCTCGGCCGCGGCAAGCGATGTGCCCACCACCTGCCGGACCCGGTCGGAAAACCAGCCCTCAAGACCCACGTTCACCGTCAGCCCGGCGAAAATCGCCACCAGCACCGTGGGCACCAGCGCGATGCCCGCGAACACCCCCGTCAGCCGCAGATGCAGCCGCGACCCGGCCGAACGCGCCCGCCGCGCCGCCAGCATCTGCATCAGCCGCAGCCCGATCAGCCCCGCCAGCAGCAGGAAATAGACGAAATCCGCCAGCAGGATCAGCCGCAGCGCATTGGACGCCGCACCCTGCCCCATCGGCCCCAGCACGACAAAGGTGGCGAAGGCCAGCACCGGCCCCAGCGCCACCAGCCCGATCGTCGCGGCATTCTGCACGCGGCGCTGACGGCGCAATCGGCTTAGCCGATCCCATGCGGTGCGATGTAGTGTGCCTTGCACGGATGTCCCCCGGTCTGCGCAAGCGCCGCCCCGCCCCGGTCCAGCCGCCACATCGGACGACCGAATCCGGCAGGCAAAAAGGCAACGCCTGACTGTTGCCGTTTTACATCAGCTTGCGGCGCCGTGTCACCTGAATATCCAGATCCGTGATCTTCTTGCGCAAGGTATTGCGGTTGATCCCCAGAAGATCCGCACATTTGGCCTGATTTCCGGCCGTGGCCTCCAGCGCGATTTCCAGCAGCGGGGCCTCCATCTCGCGCAGGATGCGGTCATAAAGCCCCGGCGGCGGCAGGTTTGCGCCGTGCAGGTCGAAATAGCGCCGCAGGTGGCGCGCGATCGAGGCCGCCAGCCGGTCGCCTTCCGGTACGGGGCCGCGGGCGGGATCGGCGCTTGGCTGGCTGTGCAGCGCGGTCTCGACCTCGGCGCGGGTGATTTCGTCGCCCACCGCGGTCACGGCCAGCCGGCGCAGGGTATTTTCCAGCTGGCGCACGTTGCCGGGCCAGGAAAAGCCGCGGATCAGCGCCTGCGCCTCGGGCGCCAGGCGGCGCGCGCCCAGGCCTTCGCGTTCGGCGCGCGCCAGGAAATGATCGGCCAGCAGCGGGATATCCTCGACCCGGTCGCGCAACGGCGGCACGGCCAGCGCGATCCCGCCCAGCCGGTAGAACAGATCACGCCGGAAGCGCCCGGTTTCCATCAGGGCGGCCAGATCGTGCTGGGTGGTCGCCATGATCCGCGGCGCGGGATCGGGCAGCGCATCCAGCAGGCGCACGACGCGGGCCTGGGTCTCATCGTCGTAATCGGCCACCTCGTCGAACACGAGGCTGCCGCCCCGCACCCGCCCCAGCAACGCCGCGGGCCCCTCGGCGCCTTGCAGATCGCCCGCCTGCGCCACCACGAAGGGCAGCGTGCGCCGGTCGGAAAAATCGTGGATCGCACGCGCGATCAGCGATTTGCCGGTGCCGCTTTCGCCCTGGATCAGCACCGCAAGATCGGCATTCATCACCCGCGCCACCAGCCGATACAGCGCCTGCATCGCCGCCGTGCGCCCCACCAGCGGCAGATCCGATGCCTCGGGGGCCACCGCCGCAGCGGGATCGGCCGGGCGCGGAGCGGGCGCGCGACGGCGTCTGGTTTCCAGCGCGCGGGCCGCGCGTTTCATCAGATCGGGCAGATCGAAGGGCTTGGGCAGATAATCGAAAGCCTCGGCCTCGGCGGCCTGGATCGCGGTCATGATCGTGTTCTGCGCCGAAATCACGATCACCGGCAGGCCGGGGCGTTCCTTGCCGATGCGGGGCAGCGCCTCAAGGCCATTGCCATCGGGCATGACCACATCGGAAATCACCAGATCGCCCTTGCCCTCTTCGACCCAGCGCATCAGCGTCGTCAGGCTGGCGGTCGCATGCACCTTGCAGCCCGCCCGGGTCAGGGCCTGGGTCAGCACGGTGCGGATGGTGCGGTCGTCATCGGCGACAAGAACGGTGCCGTCCACGGGTCACTCCTTCTGGCTGCGGGGGACGACGGGCAGGGAAATGCGGAACACCGTGCGCCCGGGCACGGAATCCACGCTGATCCAGCCGTCATGGTCGGATATGATCTTGGACACCAGCGCCAGGCCAAGACCCGTGCCGTTTTCGCGTCCCGAAACGAAGGGCTCAAAGATCGCGCCGGCCAGATCGGGCGGGATGCCCGGGCCGTCGTCGATGATTTCCACCTGCAAGGGCACCGGCTGACCGCGGCCATCGGCGCCGCGCAGGCGCAGGGCGTGGTCATAGAAGGTGCGGATGCGGATGGTGCCCCCGGACTGGCCCCCGGTCTGGCCGCCACTTCGTTCCCCGGCCTGCGCGGCCTCGGTCGCATTTTTCAGCAGGTTCAGGAACACCTGTGTCAGCTGATCGGCATCGCCCAGCGTCGGCGGCAAGGACGGGTCGTAATCCTCGACGATCCGCATGCCCGCGCCAAAGCCAACCTGGGCGGATTTGCGCGCCCGGTCCAGCACGTCGTGAATATTGACCGCGCGCCGGTCGGGCGGGCGGACATCGCCGAATTGCTCGACCTGTTCCAGCAGCTTCACGATGCGCCGCGTCTCATCCACGATCAGGTCGGTCAGTTCGCGGTCCTCGCCCGACAGGCCCATCGCCAGAAGCTGCGCCGCCCCCGCGATTCCCGCCAGCGGGTTCTTGATTTCATGCGCCAGCATCTCGGCCATGCCGATGGCCGAACGCGCGGCGGACCGGACCATGCTGGCCCGGCCCAGCCGGTCGGCGATTTCACGCGGGGTGATCAGGAACAGCACCATCTGGGGATCTTCGCCCAGCGGCGCGGCCTGCAGGTTGCACTGCACCGGCGCGCGTTCGCCGGTGGTCACATCGACATCATTGACGAACAGCGCCGCGCGATTGGCGCGGACGCGGGCGAAGACCTCTTCCAGCGGGGCCGAGATCGCCAGCCGTTCGAACAGGCTTTGCCCCTTCAGCGCGCGCGCCGACAGGTTCAGGAACAGCTCTGCCGCCGGGTTCACCTCGGCCACGCGGTCGGCCCCGTCGATCAGCAGCGCCGGCGTGGGAAGCGAAGCCCAGATGATGCCGGGGGCAGGCAGGGTCATGCGGCGATCCTTTCGCCAAAGGCCGCGCGGATCAGCGCCAGCGTCGCCTCGGGCGTTTGCGACACCATCATCTCGGCGCGCAGCGGTGCCCCGACCTGATCGGCATACCAGCCCAGATGCTTGCGCGCCAGGCGCAGGCCAACGGCACTGCCGTAAAAGCCCAGTATCGCCTCGTAATGATCGGAAATGAAATCGGAAAGTGCGTCGCCTTCGGGGATGGACGGGGCCGGCGCGCCATGCAGCGCATGGGCGATCTGGGCCAGCCGCCAGGGCGCGCCCTGCGCCCCGCGCCCGACCATCACCCCATCCGCCCCCGAGACCGCCCGCGCCGCGCGCGCCGATGCCGCATCGACGATGTCGCCATTGGCGATCACCGGGATCGACACCGCCCGCCTGACCGCCGCGATCGCCGCCCAATCGGCCTGACCCTTGTAGAACTGCATCCGTGTGCGGCCATGGATCACCACCATCCGCACGCCCGCGGCCTCGGCCCTTTGGGCGATGTCGGGCGCGTTGCGGCTGTCGTCGTCCCAGCCCAGCCGCATCTTGAGCGTGACCGGCAGGTCCACCGCGCCCGTTACCGCCTCGATCAGGCGCAGGGCATGGTCGGGATCGCGCATCAGCGCCGAGCCGGAATAGCCCCCCGTCACCTTCTTCGCCGGGCAACCCATGTTGATGTCGATGATCCGCGCGCCCATGTCGGCCACGATCCTGGCGGCCTCGGCCATCGGGCGCGCCTCGCGGCCGGCAAGCTGCACCGAACTGGGCAGGTCCAGTCCCAGTTCCACCCGCGCCTTGGCCCGGACGGATGGTTTCGCCGTCAGCATCTCGCCCGAGGCGACCATTTCCGACACCACCAGCCCCGCGCCGAACCGCGCCACCATGCGGCGGAACGGCAGATCGGTGATGCCCGCCATCGGCGCCAGAAACACCGGCGGGGTCAGGGCAAGATCGCCAAGGCGGATGGGGGATGCGGCAGCGGTCACGATGTATCCTTTCGGGCCCCAGCTAAACGCGATGCGGGGGCGTCTCAAACAATCTGGGCGTTTTTGGCGGCAAAAAACAGCAGTTGCACAAAAAATAATCACATGGCTGCCCCGAAATGCGACAAAAGCCTCGATTGCACCGCGGGCAGCTATCGCCTAAGCCATTGGCGCGGATTTGTGGAGGGTGCATGACAACGGCCGTGATCATTGTCGCCGCCGGGCGCGGCAGCCGCGCGGGCGGCGGGCTGGCCAAGCAATGGCGTCCCTTGGGCGGGCGGACCGTTCTGGCGCGGACGGTCGCGGCCTTTGCGGGCCTGGACCGCGTCGTCGTGGTGCTGCACCCGGATGAGATGATCCGCGGGCTTGAGGAATTCGGCGGGGCGGTGACGCTGGTGGCGGGCGGGCAGACCCGGTCGCAAAGCGTCAGGAACGCCCTGGAGGCCCTTGACGGGGCAGGGATTTCCAAGGTTCTGATCCATGATGGCGCGCGCCCGCTTGTGCCGCGCGCGGTGATCGCGGCGGTGCTGGCGGCGCTGGATCATGCGCCCGCGGCCGCGCCCGCGCTGGCGGTGACGGACGCATTGTGGCGCGGCGAAGATGGCCGGGTGACCGGCACCGCCGACCGCGACGGGCTTTATCGCGCGCAGACCCCGCAGGGCTTTCACTTTGACACGATCCTGGCCGCCTGTCGCGCCCATCCCGGGGACGCGGCCGATGATGTGGAAATCGCGCGCCGGGCGGGACTTGCGGTGGACATCGTCCCCGGCGCAGAGGACAATCTGAAAATCACCTGGCCCGAGGATTTCGCCCGGGCCGAGCGCATTCTGGGGGCCGCGATGGATGTAAGGCTGGGCAATGGCTATGATGTGCATGCCTTTTGCGAGGGCGATCACGTTATCCTGTGTGGGGTGAAAATTCCGCATTCCAAAGGGCTTATGGGCCATTCCGATGCCGATGTGGGGATGCATGCGCTGACCGATGCGATCTATGGCGCGCTGGCGGCGGGCGATATCGGCCGGCATTTCCCCCCCTCGGACCCGCAGTGGAAGGGCGCGGCCTCGGAAATCTTTCTGGCCCATGCCGCGAAACTGGCCGGGGGCAAAGGCTATCGCATCGGCAATGTCGATGTGACGCTGATCTGCGAGCGCCCGAAGATCGGCCCTCATGCCCTTGAAATGGAAACGGAACTTGCCCGCATCATGGGGGTTGGACCGGATCGGGTGTCGGTCAAGGCGACCACCTCGGAACGGCTGGGGTTCACGGGCCGCGAGGAAGGTATCGCGGCCATCGCAACGGCAACATTGGTGCGCGCATGATCCGGGTAATCAACACCTTTTTCGGTGTGGGGCTGATGCGGCCCGCACCAGGCACCTGGGGATCGGCGGCGGCGCTGGTACTGGGCGTCGCGATCGACCGCTACATCGGTTTCTGGGCGCTGGTCGCGGCCACGGTCGCGGTGACCGCCCTTGGTTTCTGGTCGGTGGGCCGGGAACTGCACGGCCGCCCCGGCGAGGATCCATCCGAGATTGTCATCGATGAAGTCGCGGGCCAGTGGCTGGCGCTGCTGTTCCCCGCCGCCGCCTTCTGGGCGCGGGGGCTGGAAGACTGGGCCGTGGTCGCCTATCCCGGCTGGGTCGCGGCCTTTGTCTTTTTCCGCCTGTTCGACATCTGGAAACCCTGGCTTGTGGGCCGGGCCGACCGGCGCGGCGATGCGGCGGGCGTGATGCTGGACGACCTGTGGGCCGGGGTCTTTGCCGGCCTTGCCACGATGGTCGCGGCCGGCGTGGCCCACGGGATTCTGATGCGATGACCCCCGCCGATATCCTGACCGCCGCCAAGGCACGCGGCCTGCGCATCGCCACCGCCGAAAGCTGCACGGGCGGCATGGTCGCGGTGGCGCTGACCGATGTGGCGGGATCGTCGGCGGTGCTGGACCGGGGCTTTGTCACCTATTCCAACGCCGCGAAACAGGACATGCTGGGTGTGCGGGCGGGCACGCTGGCCGCCCATGGCGCGGTATCCGAAGCGGTGGCACAGGAAATGGCCGAAGGCGCGCTGGCCCGTTCGCTGGCCGATCTGGCGGTGGCGATCACCGGAATCGCCGGCCCCGGCGGGTCCGAATTCAAACCCGAGGGGCGCGTTTGCTTTGCCCTGGCACACAAGGGAACGCCCACCATCACGGAAACCATCGACTTCGGCGCGCTGGGGCGCGACCGGGTGCGCCACGCCGCGCGCGATCATGCGCTGGCGCTGCTGGGCCGCGCGCTTCAGCCGTAAAGCGCGCGGGCGCGATCCTCGAACGCGCGCACGATCCGGCGCATCGCCTCATCAAAGACCACGCCGATCACCTTTTGCAGGATGGCGTTGCGGAATTCGAAATCGACGAAGAATTCCACCTGACAGCCCCCGCCTTCACGATCCGCGAATTGCCACCAGCTGCGCAGGTATTTGAACGGCCCGTCCAGATATTCCGTATCGATCCGCTGGCGTTCCGGCCAAAGCGTAACCCGGCTGCCAAAGCGTTCGCGGAAGACCTTGAAGGAAATCACCAGATCGGCCTCCAGCACCTCGGACCCGTCAACCTGCAGCGCGCGCGACCGGATCCGCGCGGCCGAATTCCAGGGCAGGAATTCGGGATAGCGCCCGACATCGGCGACCAGATCATACATCTGCCGCGCGCTGTAGGGCATGACCCGCTGTTCGGAATGGCTGGGCATCGCTGATCCGTTTCCGCCGTGACTTGCGGGGTTTCTTTGCGGTAAAGAGGGGGCGGAAATCAAGGCCCCCCACAGGAAAATGCCACGATGACGCAGCGCGCCCATGTGATTGATCAGATGATTTCGGCCAAGAAGATCGCCGCCCGCGTCGAGGCGCTGGCGCATGAAATCACCGAGGCCTTCGCCAGCACCGACAAGCTGGTGGTGGTGGGGCTGTTGCGCGGATCTTTCGTCTTCATCGCCGATCTGGTGCGTGAAATCGACCTGCCGGTCGAGGTCGATTTTCTCGAAGCCTCCAGCTATGGCGATGCGATGACCTCAAGCCGCGAGGTGCGAATCCTCAAGGATCTGCGCGCCCCGATCGAGGGGCGCGATGTGCTGGTGGTCGAGGATATTGTCGATACCGGGCACACGCTGAACCATGTGATGGGCCTGCTGCGCGCGCGCAACCCCCGCCGGATCGAATGCTGCGCGCTGCTGGACAAGCCGTCGCGGCGCGAAGCCGATGTGCGCGCCACCTGGACGGGGTTCGAAATTCCCGACGAATTCGTGGTGGGTTACGGTATCGACTTTGCCCAGCGCAACCGCAACCTGCCCTTCATCGGCAAGGTCCGGTTCACCGAATGAACCTGACCTGGCTGCTGCGCATGGCGAAATGGGCACGCCATCCGCCCTCGCCGCGGATGGTGAAGATCGCGGCCATCGCGGTGGCCGCCGCGCTGGCGGTTGTGGCGCTGGACTGGCTGGGCCTCTGGCCCGGTTGGGCGCGCGTCGAAAAGCTGCCGCGCGCGCCCCGCCCCTGACGCCACCCCCTGACCCGGGCCCGTGCAGGTTGCATCAGGCAGCCCAAGGCCGCACACTGTCCCCACAACCCTGGCCCGAGACGGAGAAGCCGATGCGCCGCAGTCTGATGATCCTGGCCCTGGCCGGTGCCGCAGCCCTTGGCGCGGCGCTGGTCGTGACGCGCCCGCAACGGATGGATGCGACCGATCTGGCCGGGCTTTCCGGCGATGCCGCGCGCGGCGAGACGGTGTTTCTGGCCGCAGGCTGCGGATCGTGCCACATGGCGCCGGGCGCGCGCGATGATGCACAGCGGGTGATGACAGGCGGCCAGAAATTTGCCTCGCCCTTCGGAACCTTCCTTGCGCCCAACATCTCGCCCTCGGACCAGGGGATCGCGGGATGGACCGCGACCGATCTGGCCAATGCGCTGATCAAGGGCACGGGGCGCGCGGGCCAGCATCTTTACCCCGCCCTGCCCTATGGCGCCTATGCAAGGATGACCGCGCAGGATGTGACCGACCTGCACGCCTTCCTGATGACCCTGCCCCCCGATCCAACCCCCAGCGCGCCACATGACATCGGCTTTCCCTTCAACATCCGCCTGGCCCTTGGCGGCTGGAAAGCTTTGTTCCTGAACGATGACTGGGTGATCACGGGCGATCTTGACCCTGCGGAAACCCGCGGCCGCTATCTGGCCGAGGCGCTGGGCCATTGCGGTGAATGCCACACCCCGCGCAATGTCCTGGGCGGGCTGGACCGCAGCCGCTGGCTGGCGGGCGGTCCCGATCCTTCGGGCACGGGCACGATCCCCAATATCACGCCGGCGAAACTGACCTGGACCGAGGAAGATATCGCCGCCTATCTGGAAACCGGCTTCACCCCCGATTACGACAGCGTCGGCGGCCATATGGCCCATGTCGTGTCGAACTTCGCCCAACTGCAGCCCGAAGACCGGCGCGCCGTTGCCGCCTATCTGAAACGCGTGCCGCCGGTTGATTGAGCCCCGGTTGACGGTCGCCCGCGCGCGCGGCCTCAGCCCCGGCCCAGCTTTTCCAGACGCGCCGCCCGCAGCCGCGCGAAATCCTCACCCGCGTGATAGGATGACCGCGTCAGCGGCGTGGCCGAAACCATCAGGAAGCCCTTGCCATAGGCCGCGCGCTCATAATCCCTGAACTCCTCGGGGGTGACGAAGCGGTCGACACGGTGGTGCTTGGGGGTCGGCTGCAGATACTGGCCAATGGTCAGGAAATCGACATCGGCCGCGCGCATGTCATCCATCACCTGCAAGACGCCCTGACGATCCTCGCCCAGGCCCACCATGATGCCCGACTTGGTGAACATCGCCGGATCCAGCTCTTTCACGCGCTGCAACAGGCGCAGGCTGTGGAAATAGCGCGCGCCGGGGCGCACGGTTGGATAAAGGCCCGGCACGGTTTCCAGATTGTGGTTGAAGACATCGGGCCGCGCCTCGACCACCTTTTCCAGCGCCTCGGGACCGCATTTCAGGAAATCGGGGGTCAGGATCTCGATCGTGGTATCGGGGCTGCGGTGGCGGACCGCGCGGATCGTCTGGGCGAAATGCTCGGCCCCGCCATCCCCCAGATCGTCGCGGTCGACCGAGGTGATCACGACATGCTTCAGCCCCAGCGTCTGTACGGCATGGGCCACACGGCCCGGCTCGAACGCGTCCAGCGCGTCGGGCTTGCCGGTGGCGATATTGCAAAACGAACATCCGCGCGTGCAGATATCGCCCATGATCATCATGGTGGCGTGGCCCGCGCTCCAGCATTCGCCGACATTGGGGCAGCCCGCCTCTTCGCAAACCGTCACCAGCTTGTTGGTCTTCAGGATCTCGCGCGTGTCCTTGTAGCCCTGCGAGGTCGGTGCCTTGACCCGGATCCAGGCCGGTTTCTTCGGCTGTTCCTGATCGGGACGATGCGCCTTTTCCGGATGACGCTGGCCGGGGATCTTTAGGTCGCGCGGGCTCATGGGGCACTCCTGCAGCTGCTGGGGCAGATGTAACGCGTTCGGGCGGACTTGTCCAAGGGATGCGACGCAAAAGGGGGGCGCTGCCCCCTCGGCGCGTGCCGCGCCTCACCCCCCGGGATATTTGGTCAAAGCCGAAGGGGGCTTTCATCTTGCCACAAATACCTCGGGGGTGAATTGGCGCGCCGCGCCAAGAGGGGGCAGCGCCCCCTGCCCCTTCGTCGCCCCCGCGTCAGCCGATCAGGGGCGCCGCGCCGCCATAGGTTTCCTCATAATGGCGCTGGAGACGGATCAGCGCGATGCGCAGCACGATCTTGCCCGAGCGCGCCGACCAGCCCAGCCGCTTTTCCGCCGTTTCCAGCCCTTCCAGAAAGCAGCAGCAGCGCAGCACCATGTCGCCCAGGCCCGGGCCAAGATCGCGCAGGGCGGCGGCGACGCGTTCGCGCGCGCGTTCCGACCCGCCGCCGCCGTGGCCCGTCCGATACTGGCCGCGATCACCGCCCCCCGTCAGGAAGCGTTCCCAGTTCTGCGCAACGCGCGGGCCAAGCTGGGCCAGTTCGAAATCCTCGCGCAGCCGTTCTCCGGCCGCGACCAGATCGGGGGTCAGGAAAGGTTCGCCCTCTTTATCCCGCCGCCGCGCAAGAACGCCCAGCGGACTTTCGGCCAGATTGGCGCGCATGCGGCGGGGGCGGTTGTCTTCGGGGTCGGGCAGATCCCGATCGGCCCAGATCCGGTGCTGGGCGGCGTGTGGGGCGGGCTCGGCACCGGCAAAGGCGCCCCGGGCCTCGGCAAAGCCCGTGCCCGCGTTCTCCGGCATCCGCTTCAGCGCGGCGCGACCGACCGGGCTGATTTCATAGCTGACCACGCGGCCGGAATGGGCGACCTGGATCCAGTCCTTCAGGGCGAAGGCCTGCGCCACCGCGCGGTCCAGCACGGCGGTGCGCACCGTGCCCTTCAGCACCACGGCCTTGTCCATGTCGGGGGCGACCACCAGCAACGCGCCCACTTCGCCAAGCCGGCGCAGGATGCGGCGGGCTTCGGCCATCAGTCGGGCTTCGGGGATCGGATCGGAACGAAGCGGTGCGCTCATCGGGTCTTCCTCTGCTGATCCGGTCGAGCGTGGGGGGCAGGCGGGACGATTGCGGCCCAGACCATCGAGCGCCTCATCGACCAGCGGATCGTCGCGGCGCGCCTCGATCCGGCGCACCCGGCGCAGGACGGTCGAGGCATGGCAGCCCTCGGCCCGCGCCAGTTGCCGAATCGAGACACCCTCTTCCACATGGCGCAGATACAGGCGTGCATAGTCCGGCAGCCACGCGGGCAACCCCGCGGGACCTTGTGCAGTCGTCTTCATTCTTTCCCCCAGATACAGGCGGCATGTCCGTGATGCCGCAAGAGTCCGTAACGCTCAACCGTGGGTTGTTTTCCTTACCTGTTCGTTAAAGAACGCGAACGATCCAGAGAATTGTTTAAAAATTCTAAATTTTCTCAAAAGCGCCGAACGCTGATCTTTGGAATGGCGCAACACCCGCACAGGTTGTGCTTTCGTGGCCCCGTCACACATCTGGGGGACTGCCATGACCGACCTTTCTGCCCTTGTTTCACAGCTCAAACGTCCGCGTCTGCTGGTGCGCGCAGCGCGGTTCGGGGTGGCGGATTACAACCGCGGCCGTGATCTGAAGCGCATCCTGACCGCGCCTGCCCTGCCTGCGCCGGACGCGGCCCTGGCCGGGCTTCTGGCCGAGGAAACGCGGCTTGAGACCCGCCGGCGCGCGGGGGCGGCGGATTATTGTGTGATGCGCCACATCGACGTTCTGATCGCGGTGATGGCCGAGGCACGGCTGCTGCCGCGCAGGCCGCATCCGGCGCCCGAACCCGCGCGCGCCGTCGCGCCGCTGGGGGGGTGACCAGGCTCAGCGCGACCGGAACAGCGTGCCCAGCACCCCGCGCACCAGCGCCTGCCCCGATTTCGTGCCCAGCTGCCGGGCCAGGCTTTTGCCAAAGGTTTCCAGAACCGAATCAGAACTGCGCGCCCGGCTGCGCGGCTTGGCCGGGGCCTTGCCCGTGGCGCCGTCGTAGCGCCGGGCATTGCGGAATTCACGGTCCGCCCGGGCGGCGCTTTCGGCCTCGACCGTGGCTGCGGCCTGGGCGCGGGCGGCTTCGCGCGCGGCTTCATCGGCGCGCCGGGTCAGGATCTCATGGGCCGAATCGCGATCGATCACGCGGTCGTATTTCACCCCCAGGGCCGAGGCCGCGATCACCGCGCGCCGTTCGGCATCGTTCAGCACACCCAGGCGCGATTGCGGCGGGCGAACCAGCGTGCGTTCCACCATGCCCGGCGCGCCCTTGGCCTGCAGGAAGGATGTCACCGCCTCGCCGGTGCCGACCTCCTTGATCGCGGTCTGGGTGTCGAAGGCGGGATTGGGGCGATAGTTCTGCGCCGCGCGGGCCAGATCCTTCTGATCCCTGGCGGTAAAGGCGCGCAGGGCATGCTGTACCCGGTTGCCCAGCTGGCCCAGCACCCCATCGGGCACGTCGGCGGGGTTCTGGGTGATGAAATAGACCCCCACCCCCTTGGACCGGATCAGACGGGCCACCTGTTCGACCTTGTCGACCAGCGCCTTTGGGGCATCGTCGAACAACAGATGCGCTTCGTCAAAGAAGAAGACGAATCGCGGCTTGTCGGGGTCGCCCACCTCGGGCAGTTCCTCGAACAGTTCTGACAGCAGCCACAGCAGGAAGGTCGCATAAAGCCGGGGCGAGGACATCAGCCGGTCCGCTGCCAGAATGTTGATCCGGCCGCGCCCGTCGGGGGCCTGCGCCATCATGTCGGCCAGCTCCAGCGCGGGTTCGCCAAAGAACCGGTCGCCGCCTTGCGTTTCCAGCACCAGCAACTGGCGCTGGATCGCCCCCACCGATGCGGCCGAGACATTGCCATAGCGCAGCCCGATCTGCGCCGCGTTCTGCCCCACATGCACCAGCATCGCGCGCAGATCCTTCAGATCCAGCAGCGCCAGCCCCTCTTCGTCGGCCAGATGGAAGGCGATGTTCAGCACACCTTCCTGCGCCCCGGACAGGCCCATCAGCCGCGACAAAAGCAGCGGCCCCATTTCCGACACCGTGGTGCGCACCGGATGGCCCTGTTCGCCGAACAGATCCCAGAAGGTCACCGGAAAGTCGCGGTAGGACAGGTCATAGCCGATGGTGGCCGCGCGCTGGGCAAAGGCGGCATGCAGCTTGCCCCCGGCGCTGCCCGGCATCGCCAGCCCCGCCAGATCGCCCTTCACATCCGACAGGAAAACCGGAACCCCGGCGGTGGAAAAGGCCTCGGCCAGGATCTGCAGCGTGACCGTCTTGCCGGTGCCGGTAGCCCCCGCGACCAGACCGTGGCGATTGGCATATTTCAGCAACAGTTCCTGCGCCGTGCCATGGCCTTCGCCGCCACCGCCCACGAAAATGCCCGCTTCGGTCAGAACCCCGGTCATGAGAAACCCCTTTTTCCCAAATGGTCGCGCCCAAATGTTCGCGCAAAGAATACTTATTTAACCACCCTGTGCCAGTCTGGATCTGTTCCCGATGCCTGCTGCTGCGGCATCTGGCAACTTCCTCCCTGTCGGACTGGCCGCACCTTTCGGGGTGCGGCTTTTTTGCGAAAGTTCATGCCTTTGGAGGCATCATATTTGGCTGTTGACCTGTAACAACTTCGCGATTAGCGTTTGCGCAATTACGAAGTCGGCCAGTCCGACAGGGAGAACGATGAAAAGGGTTCCGTTGCGGAACCCTTTTCTTTTTCGCCCCCCGCCTGCGGCGGATGCGATCGGCACGACTTATGCGATGCTGGCCGAAATCCGCCGCCCGCCCCCGCCCCGGTCCGCTTTTCGCCCCTGACTTCACCCCTGCCCCGTGCTAAGGGGGCGGCGCAACCCGTTCAGGATGGAAGGGAAAAATGGCAGATCTGAAAACACCCCTCGCGCTCGTGCTGGCCCTTGGCCTTGGTTCGGCGGCACTGGCGCAGGATGCGACCGCCCCCGCCGAGCCCCCCGCAGCCGACACCCCCGCAGCCGACACCCCGGCCGCAGAGGCCCCGGCAGCCGAACCCGCGCCCGAGGCAGCCGCCACCGCCGAAGCCGAAGCCAGTGACATCGGCAAACCCTATGTCGCCCAGACCTTTGACGCCTGGACCGTGCAGTGCATCCGCACCGGGGACGGCAAGGACCCCTGCCAGATCTATCAGCTTCTGAAAGATTCCGATGGCAATTCCGTCGCCGACATCTCGATCCAGAACCTGCCCGAAGGCCAGAAGGCCGCCGCCGGCGCCACGATCATGACGCCGCTGGAAACCGACCTGAGCCAGAACCTGACGCTGAAGGTCGACAGCGCCGAGGCCAGGGTCTACCCGTTCCGGTTCTGCGCGCGCGTGGGCTGTTTCGTTCAGGCGGGCTTCACCGCCGATGAACTGGCCGCGCTGCGCCGGGGCAACAAGGTCGTGGTGACGCTGGTGCCGATGGCGGCGCCCGATCAGAAGGTGAACCTCGACATGTCGCTG
This sequence comes from Pontitalea aquivivens, assembly GCF_046507575.1. Taxonomy (NCBI): domain Bacteria; kingdom Pseudomonadati; phylum Pseudomonadota; class Alphaproteobacteria; order Rhodobacterales; family Paracoccaceae; genus Pontitalea; species Pontitalea aquivivens. Next base: position 40,753 of record NZ_JBKFEY010000014.1, read on the forward strand.
AAGGGCTTTACCGCGGCCTATACGGCGATGGCCGAATCGAACGCCAGGCTGGCGAACTGATCCACGGCAGACGCGCCCGATCGCAGACAGAAACGCCGCCCCGAAAGGGCGGCGTTTTGCGTGACGGCCTTGACCGTTTGCCGTTCAGATCCGCTGCAATGCCAGCACCGCGTTCAGACCGCCAAAGGCGAAGGCATTGGACAGCGCCCGATCCACCCGCATTTCACGCGCGGTATTGGGCACCACATCCAGATCGCAATCGGGGTCGGGACGCTGATAGCCGATCGTCGGCGCCACGATCCCGTCACGCAGCGCCATCAGGCAGGCCAGCAGCTCGACCGCGCCGGTGCCGCCGATGCAATGGCCATGCATCGCCTTGGTTGACGACAGCGCCAGCCCCTCGGCCGCGGGACCAAAGGCCGCGCGGATCGCCGCCGTTTCGGTCCGGTCATTGGCCGCGGTGCCGGTGCCATGGGCGTTGACATAGGCCACCGTTGCCGGGTCAAAGCCCGCATCCCGCAGCGCCCCCGAAATCGCCCGCGCCGCCCCCTGCATCGAGGGCATGACAATATCGCCCGCATCCGAGGTCATCGCAAAGCCCGAAACCTCGGCCAGGATATCGGCCCCACGGGCGCGGGCATGATCGTGATCCTCCAGAACAAAGACCCCCGCGCCCTCGCCCTGGACCATGCCATTGCGGCTGGCGCAGAACGGGCGGCAGCCGTCGCGCGACATCACGCGCAGTCCTTCCCAGGCCTTGATCCCGCCGAAACACAGCATCGCCTCGGCGCCGCCGGTCAGCATCACCGGCGCCGCCCCAGACCGCACCATCTGAAACGCCAGCCCCATCGCATGGTTCGAACTGGCGCAGGCGGTCGAGACCGAGAACGCCGGCCCCATCACCCCGAATTCCATCGCGATATGGCTGGCGGCGGCATTGTTCATCAGCCGCGGCACGACAAAGGGATGCACGCGGTTCTTGCCCATCGCATAGACCGCGCGAAACGATTCGTTCCAGGTGCCGACCCCACCCCCCGCCGATCCCATGACCACGCCCGCGCGCAAGCCCAGATCGCCCGCGAAATTCAGCCCCGATTGCGCCACCGCCTCGCGCGCGGCGACCAGCGCGAATTGCGTGACCCGGTCGTAAAAGGCCAAGGCCTTGGCATCGAACAGATTTTCTGGAACCCAGCCCTTGACCTGCCCGCCGATCCGCACGCTTAGCCGTTCGGCATCCTCGATATCCAGATCGCTGATGCCACAACGTCCCTCGGCCATGGCGGCCAGCGTTTCGGGCACGTCGCGCCCCAGCGCGTTGACCGTGCCGGCCCCGGTGATGACCACCCGGCGCAGCCCCTCAGGCAAGCGCGGCCCCCCGCGCGGCGATCAGCCGTTCCACCGCCGCCACGATCGCGCCCACCGAGGAAATGTCGAATTCCCCCTGCGCGGGTTCGTTGGCGTTGAAGGGCACGGAAATGTCAAAGGTCTCCTCGATCGCAAAGATCGTCTCGACCAGCCCCAGACTGTCGAGGCCCAGATCCTCGATCGTCATTTCAGGGCGCACTTCATGGGGTTCCAGCACGGCTTCGCGGGCCAGGATGGCGATGATCTGTTCGGACACGGTCAGGCTCATGTGTTATTGCTCGGTCCCGTTCTTCTGGCTCATCTTTGTAACGGTTTCCCGAAGCTCGGCCACCTGCGCGAACAACCGGCCCAGCCGGCGGATGTTCTTCCAGGCCTCGACATGGGTTTCCATCTTCAGCGCCGGCGATCCCAGCAACACCCGCCCCGCGGGCGCGTTGGAAAAGATCTTGGTCGCGCCGCCCGCGATCACGTCATCCCCCACGAAGATGTTGTCCGACACCCCGCATTGCCCCGCCAGCACCACCCGGTCGCCGATGCGCGACGACCCGGCGATGCCCACCTGCCCGCACAAAAGACAATCGCGCCCGACCTGCACGTTGTGGCCCACATGCACCAGGTTATCCAGCTTGGTCCCCGATCCGATCACCGTGGCGCGCACGGTGCCCCGGTCGATCGTGGCATTGGCGCCAAGTTCGACATCGTCGCCGATCCGGACCGTGCCCAGCGAATGGATGCGCGTCCAGCTTTGGGCGCGAATCTGGTCACGCGCGCCAAGCGTCTGGCGGATTTCCTCGACCCCGGATTTTTCCGGCGTGACAAAGGAAAAGCCGTCCGCCCCCACCACCGCGCCGGGGTGGCAGATGAACCTGTCCCCGATCGTCACCCGCGCGCCGATCCGCGCGCCCTGCAGGATCAGGGCATCCGCGCCGATCACCGCGCCTTCGGCAATGCTGACATGGGCGGCGATGCGCGCGCCCGGCCCGATCACCACCCCGCGCCCGATCACCACGAACGGGCCGATCGCCGCCCCCGCGCCGATCCGGGCCGAAGCGTCGATGATCGCGGATCGATGCGTCCCCGGCGCGATTTCGGGGCCGGGATCAAAGACCCGGCTCAGCCCCGCCATCGCCAGACGCGGGCGCGCGACGAAGATCGCGGCCTGCAACCCCAGCGCCTGCCAATCCGCGCCGTCCCACAGCATCGCGGCGCGCGCCGCCCCTTGTGCCAGACCTTCGGCATATTTCGGGTCCATCGCCAGCGCCAGCTGCGCCGGGCCCGCCGCCGCCGGTTCCGAAGCGCCCTCGATCCGGATCGAGAGGTCGCCTTCCGCCCTGGCCCCAAGGGCCTTGGCAATCTGTGCAACTGTATGCGCCATGTCGGGCCTTCCGGGCTGGGGGCGCCTGCTGCGCCCGCCCTTCCGATTTAGCTGTCCACGCCCGGCAATTCCACCCCGGCCCGGGCCAGCGCGTCGAAAAGCGCACCGTCCCGCCCATAGATGTCACGCCGGTATTCGATCCGCCCGCGCGGCGTGGGCCAGGCGGTGTAATAGACCAGATGCACCGGAACGGGGCGGTCCAGCATCACCGTGGTTTCGCGCCCGGTGTTCAGGTGGCGGCGGAATTCCCCCTGCGGATCGGGACTTTGCGCCCCCAGCAGCACATAGGCCAGATCGAAGGGCTGCCCCACCCGCACGCAGCCATGCGAAAACGCCCGCACCTCACGATCAAACAAGGATTTCGACGGTGTATCATGCAGATAGATGTTGTACTTGTTAGGGAACATGAACTTCACCAGCCCCAGCGCATTGCCGTCCGAAGGCGGTTGTTTCATCTGGAACGGAAAGCTGCGTTCGGTATAGGCGGCAAAGTTGATCGCAGACCGCGGCACGACCCGGCCACGGCTGTCGATGATGTTGATATGCCCCGCCGCATTGGGGTTGCGCTTCATCATCGGCAGATATTCCTTGACCGTGATGGAACGCGGCACGTTCCAGGTGGGATTGACCACCATATATTCCATCTGGTCGGAAAATTCCGGGGTGCGCCGGTCGGTCCTGGTTTCACCCACCACGGTCACCGATTCAAAGCTGACCTTGCCGTCATCCACCACCCGGACCGAAAAATCGGTGATGTTGACCCAGATGTGGCGGGCGCCAAGATCCACCCCGTTCATCCAGCGCAGGCGTTCCAGCGCCACGGTCACCGCCTTCAGCCGATCCTGCGGCGGGCGGTTGATCTCGGCCAGGGTGCCCTCACCGGCGACGCCATCGGGGGTCAGCCCATGGTCGATCTGAAACTGCTGCACGGCCTTCTGGATCGAGGCGTCGAAACTGGCCACGGCGGACCGCGGCAGATAGCCCATCGCCACCAGCCGGTCACGCAGCGCGACCACCGCGGGCCCGCTGTCGCCCGGCCGCAGGGGCCTGGCGGGCACCGGCGCGCCCCAGCCGCCGCGCGCGATGACCGCAGCCAGGTCCAGCCGCGCCTTCATCAACTGGGCATATTGCGGCGCCGATGGCACCAGCGCGCGGAAAAACGCATCGGGGTCCGCGACCGCGAACCGGTTCAGCAGGTCCAGCGGATCGGGACGCGCGATGTCACGCACGATGCCGCTGTCGACCGTCGCGGGGTCCAGCACGCCCGACTGCATGTCGCGCGCATAGGCCAGAAAGGCGCCCGACATCGCCGCCTCCAGCATCCCGCGTTCGCGTTCCGACCGGATCGTGGCAAAGCGCGCGCGCAACCCGGCCGCGTCATAGCGTGCCACGGGCAGGCCATGATGCACCGCCTGATCCAGCGCGGCAAAGAACGCCGCGCGGCGGGCCGAATCCTCGGCCCCGGTCCAGATCGGCGCATGGCCGCGCGCGGTGTAGAACGCCTGCAGCGCCGGATCGGCCAGGGCCCTTTCGGCCAGACCTTGGGCAAAGACCGGCAGTTCCTGCGCGGCGGAACTGACCGCCCCGCCCGCCGCCGCCAGCACCGCCGCCGCCGCAACCCACGCCCGAAGCCGCCGAACCTGGCCCATGATCACCCCAAACTGCCGATTTCCCTGAAATTTCAGTTTCCTTGAATTCGGGCACCCTGTCCAGACCGGCCCCACCGCTGGCCCCCGATTGCCACGCGACCGCCAGGTTTCGATGCTGCGGCGCAACAGATGCCTGGATTTCAGCAAAATACCGCCGATCGGGCTGGTCTTCGCTGGAATGGCGCAAATCAAAGGTTGGTCTGAGAATCGCTCTGTGTCATAAACTTCGCATCCGCCGGGGGTAACCCGGCAGAGCCGCCGAACCGGGCGGCAGGAACTGGCAGGACAGGCGAACGGAATGAGCATGACGACGATCTCCCGGCGCGGGTTGCTTGGCGCCTTTGCGGCGACCATGATCACGGCAGCCCCCACGGCATCCAACGCATTCGGCTTTCTGAAAGGCGCAGGCGACATCCGGCGCATCCGGATGTATTCGGGCCGCACCGGCGAAAGCCTGGACACCGTCTATTGGATCGAGGGCGACTACATCAAGGAAGCCCTGGCCGAGATCAACCACTTCATGCGCGACTGGCGCACGAATGAGGTTACGCGCATCGATCCCCGCACCATCGACATCGCCGCCGCGGCGCATCGGCTGATGGATGTAAGCGAACCCTACATGATGCTGTCGGGCTACCGTTCGCCCAAGACCAATTCGATGCTGCGCTCGCGCTCGGGCGGGGTGGCCAAGAACTCGCTGCACATGAAGGGCCAGGCCGCCGACCTGCGGCTGAAGTCGCGTTCGGTCGGGCAGATGTATCAGGCGGCCGCGGCCTGCAAGGCGGGCGGCGTCGGCAAATATTCGCGCTCGAATTTCGTTCATATGGATTGCGGCCCGATCCGCACCTGGGGCGGTTGACCCCCCTGGCAGATGCCCCCAAAGCGCCGCTTTCGCGGCGCTTTTTCAATTGGCGACCAGACATCAAGACGGCAGAACCCGCCCCGCAACAACGCTATCCATTGGATCGGAATGGGAAATTGGCGCACCCGACAGGATTCGAACCTGTGACCTTCGCCTTCGGAGGGCGACACTCTATCCAGCTGAGCTACGGGTGCAGCACGTTGCCTCTATAGCCAGCTTTGCGCGGGGCTGCAATGGGGTCCGGACGGATCTTGGGGCCCATGACGCCGTTGCCTGGCCGCGTCGGGATCAGCCAAACAGATCGTGGCACAATTCCAGCGCTGAAATCAGCGCATCGACCTCGGCCCGGGTATTATACATCGCGAAAGAGGCCCGCGCCGTCGCCGACAGGCCCAGATGCTGCATCAGAGGCATCGCGCAATGTGTGCCCGCGCGCACCGCGATGCCGCGCTTGTCCAGCACGGTCGAGATGTCATGCGCATGGGCCGCCCCCGCCAGCGTCAGCGAAAAGATCGCGCCGCGCTGCGGGGCCGCGCCCTGAACCTTCAGCCAGTTCAGCCCCTTGAACCGGTCCAGCGCGTAATCACGCAGGTCCGCCTCATGCGCGGCAATCTTGTCCATGCCGACGCCCATCAGATAGTCCAGCGCCACGCCCAGCCCGATCTGCTGCACGATGCCCGGTGTGCCGGCCTCAAACCGCATCGGCGGGCGGGCATAGGTGACGCTGTCGCGCGTGACCGTGTCGATCATGTCGCCGCCGCCCAGGAAGGGGCGCATCTCCTCCATCCTCTCCTGCCGGATGAAGATCGCGCCGGAACCACTTGGCCCGTATAGCTTATGTCCGGTGATCGCATAGAAATCGCAGCCGATCGCGGCCACATCCACCGGCATGTGAACCGCCGCCTGCGAGCCATCGACCAGAACCGGAACCCCCGCCGCCCGCGCGCCCTTGCAGATCGCCGCGACATCGACCAGCGTGCCCAGAACGTTCGACATATGCGTGACCGCCACCAGCCGCGTGCGCGGGCCGATCGCGGCCAGCACCTTCGCCGGGTCCAGCGACCCGTCAGCTTCGGGTTCCACCCATTTCAGCACAACGCCCTGCCGTTCGCGCAGGAAATGCCAAGGCACGATATTGGCGTGATGTTCCAGCACCGACAGAACGATTTCATCGCCCGCCTGCAGCCGCGGCGCGGCCCAGCCATAGGACACCAGGTTGATCGCCTCGGTCGTGCCCGAGGTAAAGACGATCTCCTCGGCCGAGGGCGCGTTCAGAAAGCGCGCGATGATGCCGCGCACGGCCTCATACTTTTCGGTGGCGAGGTTCGAAAGATAGTGCAAGCCCCTGTGAACATTGGCATATTCTTCGGCGTAGCCGCGCGTCACCGCCTCGATCACGCAGGCGGGCTTTTGCGCCGATGCGCCATTGTCCAGATAGACCAGCGGCTTGCCATTCACCGTGCGGCTAAGGATCGGGAAATCGGCGCGGATCTTGGCAACGTCATACATGACAGGCTCCTGTAGTCCCGCGCTATGCGGGGACGGGGAAAATTCCGAACGACATCAAGACGATGCCGAATACAAGCGCGCTGCCAATGAAGATCCCGACCACCGCCAGCGCGACCAGCGCCAGATTGGTAAAGCCATGCAGCGCCGCGGTGAAGCGGACCAAAAGCCAGCCCATCAGCCCCAGCAACACCATCGTCAGCACCATGCCGACCATCGGGAACAGAAACATCAGCACGAATTGCACCATCTGCCCGACGATCAGGACGAATTCCATCCAGACCACCAGCAAAAGCGCATCGGCGAATGTGCCGCGCCCGCCCATGCGCCGGCCAAAGAAGGCAATCGCCCAGGCGCCATAGACCAGCAGCGCCCCCTGCATCAGCGCCAGAACCACCGGCGATGCCGCCGAAACCCGGATCTGCCCACCCGTAGCCAGCGCCAGCGCCATCTGCGACAGCGTCGCCAGCGCCGCCGACAGCACCATGACGATGGCCAGCCCCAGGATGCGCCCTTGCATCGGCACGCCCAGCCCCAGCAGTCGCGCCACCGCCCCGTTCGGGTCCAGAACCGACTGGCGGATCAGATCCAGCAGAACCGAAAACCGCAGCTCCATCAGGCACCTCCGCCGGGATGTTCGAATTCCGCCACGCGCAGCGCCGCAAGCCAGATCGCGGCAAAGACCACGCCCACCGCAGCGCTGACAAAGGTCAGCTGCGCGCCCGCGCCGATGAACCCCGCCACCAGCCCCTGCAACAGCATCAGCGGCGAGGCCGCCAGCAGTGCCCAGAACAGCGCCAGCCGCGCGCCGTAAAAGCTGCCACGCCCGCCAAAAAACGCGCGCGCGATGACATGGCTGGCCCCCGCCAGCAGATAGAACGCCGGCAACGCCGCCAGCGCCGCCAGCCCCGTGCCCAGCATCAGCCCCGTCAGGGGCTGATCCGGGTCCAGATGCGCGATGCGCGACAGGCGCGGCCATTGCGCGACAAAGATCACCGCCAGCGCCGCCAGCAGGATCGACAGCGCCCAGGGCTCGGACCGGCCCCGCGCCAGAAGGCCGCGCATCACCGCGCGCGGTGCGCGATAGCTGCGCAGGATGTCATCGGTGGCCGACATGGGCACCTAGCCGCGATGCCGGGACAGCCAGGCCTCCAGCCGCGCGACGATCTCGGCCTGGATATCCTCATCCTCGATCTCGGCGATGGTATCGGCCAGGAAGGACAGCACCAGAAGCGCCACCGCCTCTTCCTGCGGCACCCCGCGCGAACGCAGATAAAACAGCGCCGTTTCATCCAGCGCGCCGGTGGTCGATCCGTGGCTGCACTTCACGTCATCGGCATAGATTTCCAGTTCGGGCTTGGCCAGGAACTGGCTGTCGTCATCCAGCAGCAACGACTGGCTGATCTGATAGCCGTCGGTCTTCTGCGCGCCGGGCTTGACCAGGATCTTGCCCTGGAAGGTGCCCACCGCGCCGTGTTTCAGCACCTTCTTGAACACCTGCCGGCTTTCGCCGCGTTCGGCGCCGTGGGTGATGAAGACCGTGTCGTCATGGTGGAACGCGCCGGTCGCGCCATCGCCAAGGGCGGCGCCCGCGACATGGGCCACGGCATCGTCGCCCGCGATGTCGATCACGCATTCATTGCGCGTCAGAACGCCATTGGCGGTCAGCGTGAAGCTTTTGAACAGCGCACCCGCCGCGACGCGCGTGAACAGATGCGTCACCGCCCGGCGCTGATGATCGCGCCCCTGCACGCGAATGTGGTGAAAGCGCCCGCCCTCGGCCACATCGACCTCAATCACCTTGTTGAAGCGTGCGCCCGCCGGGCCCGATTCCAGAAGCGTCAGCTCGGCGCCCGGCTCGATCTTCACCAGATGGTGCAGGATCGGGTCGGAAATCTCTGATTCATGGATATAAATCAGGTGCACCGGCTTGGCCGCCCGGGCCGTTGCGCGGATCAGGATGCCATCCGTCGCGGCCGCCGTGTTCAGCGCCGCGAACGGGCGCGCCACCGGGGTCTGGCCCGCGGTTTCCAGCGTGCCGTACAGCCCGTTGGCCCAGGACAGATCCGGCGCATCGGCCAGACGCAGGATTTCCACCCCGGCCAGCACCGGATCATCGGATGCCGCCGCGTCAAAGACGCCATCGACAAAGACCAGCTTCACCCGGTCCAGCGCATCGAACAGCGGCGCCTCATCGCTGGCATCGAACACCTGCGCAACGGGCGCCGCCCCGGCGTTCAGCGTCGCCGGATCGGTGTAGCGCCAGTATTCGTCGCGCCGGTCCGGCAGGCCGATCGCCCGCAGGCGCGCCAGCGCATCCGTCCGCGCCGCGCCGAAGCCCGGCCCCGTTTCCAGCGCATCCAGCCGCGCGCCGGCCTTTGCCTGGGGCACCGCCATCACTGCGCCTCCGCCAGAATGTCGGCATAGCCGTTCTGTTCAACCTCAAGCGCCAGTTCCGGCCCGCCGGTGCGAATGATGCGGCCATCGGCCATGATATGCACCACATCGGGTTTGATGTGGTCCAGAAGCCGCTGATAATGCGTGATTACCAGGAAAGACCGCCCCGCATCGCGCAGCGCGTTCACGCCATCGGCCACCAGCTTCATCGCGTCAACGTCCAGCCCGGAATCGGTTTCATCCAGGATGCACATCTTCGGTTCCAGCATCGCCATCTGCAGGATCTCGTTGCGCTTCTTTTCCCCGCCCGAGAACCCCACGTTCACCGGCCGTTTCAGCATCTCGGCGTCGATCTTCAGCGTCCTGGCCTTTTCGCGCACCGCCTTCAGGAATTCCCCGGCCGACAGTTCGTCCTGCCCGCGCGCCTTGCGCTGCGCGTTCACCGCAGTGCGCAGGAAGGTCATGTTGCCGACACCCGGAATTTCGACCGGGTACTGAAAGGCCAGAAACAGGCCCGCCGCGGCGCGTTCCTCGGGCTCCATCTCCAGCAGGTCGGCGCCTTCCAGCGTGGCGTCGCCCTCGGTCACCTCATAGCCGTCGCGGCCCGACAGAACATAGGACAGCGTCGATTTGCCGGACCCGTTCGGCCCCATGATCGCATGGACCTTGCCCGGTTCGACCGTCAGGTTGACCCCTTTCAGGATCTGCTTGTCCTCATCTTCAAGTTTGACGTGCAGGTTTTTGATTTCCAACATTTCTTTATCCCGTATCCGTTACCCGACCGAGCCTTCCAGGCTGATCGCGACAAGGCTTTGCGCCTCCATGGCGAATTCCATCGGCAGCGCCTGCAGCACCTCGCGGCAGAAGCCGTTGACCACCAGCGCCACCGCCTCTTCCTCATCCATGCCGCGGGCGCGGCAGTAGAACAGCTGATCGTCATCCACCTTGGATGTCGTCGCTTCATGCTCGACCCGGCTCGAGTTGTTCTTGACCTCGATATAGGGCACCGTATGCGCGCCGCACTGATCGCCGATCAGCAGGCTGTCGCACTGGGTATAGTTGCGGCTGTTCTTGGCCTTGGGATGCATCGTCACCAGACCGCGATAGGTATTCTGCGCGCGTCCCGCGGAAATTCCTTTCGAAACAATGCGTGACCGGGTGTTCTTGCCAAGATGGATCATCTTGGTCCCGGTATCGGCCTGCTGGCAGTTGTTGGCGATGGCGATCGAATAGAATTCACCCTGGCTGGCTTCGCCGCGCAGGATGCAGGACGGATATTTCCAGGTGATCGCCGATCCGGTTTCCACCTGCGTCCACATCACCTTGGCCCGGTCACCCCGGCAATCGGCGCGCTTGGTGACAAAGTTGTAGATGCCGCCACGGCCTTCCTCATCGCCCGGATACCAGTTCTGGACGGTGGAATATTTCACCTCGGCATCGTCAAGGATGACGATTTCCACCACCGCTGCATGCAGCTGGTGGGTTTCGCGCTTGGGCGCGGTGCAGCCTTCCAGATAGCTGACATAGCTGCCCTTGTCGGCGATGATCAGCGTGCGTTCGAACTGTCCGGTGTTTTCGGCATTGATGCGGAAATAGGTCGAAAGCTCCATCGGGCAGCGCACGCCCGGCGGGATATAGACAAAGGACCCATCGGAAAACACCGCCGAATTCAGCGTGGCAAAGAAGTTGTCGGTCTGCGGCACGACACTGCCCAGATATTTCTTCACCAGTTCGGGATGTTCCTTGATCGCCTCGGAAATCGAACAGAAGATCACACCCGCCCTGGCCAGTTCCTCCTTGAAGGTCGTGCCCACGGACACCGAATCGAAAACCGCGTCGACCGCGACCTTGCGCGCATCCGCCGCGATGCCTTCGGCACCCTCGACCCCTGCCAGGATCATCTGCTCCTTCAGCGGGATGCCCAGCTTTTCATAGGTGGCCAGCAGCTTGGGGTCGACCTCATCCAGGCTTTTGGGCTTTTCGGCCATGCTTTTGGGCTTGGCGTAATAATACTGATCCTGATAGTCGATCGCGGGATAGTTGAGCATCGCCCACCGCGGCTCTTCCATCGTCTGCCAGCGCCGGAATGCCTGAAGCCGCCATTCGGTCATCCAGTCGGGCTCGCCGTTCTTTTCCGAGATCAGCCGAACGATATCCTCGTTCACGCCCTTGGGGGCGTATTCCATCTCGATCTCGGTTTCCCAACCGTATTTGTAGCTGCCCATGTTCTGGACGGTCTCGACCGTCTCGCGGTCCACGCCCTCACGGACTTCCAGTTCCTGATCCACCTGCGTCACTTCCGTTCATCCTTCCTGCGGAACCCGCGTTCAGACCATCCGCGCCCGGTGCCGCCTCAGCGCGGCGCCGAAGGCATCGGCAAAGCGCAAGACATCCTCGCGCCCCACCCCCGGTCCGATCGACACGCGGATCGCCGAACCCGCCTGCGCTTCGTCATACCCCATCGCCACCAGTACACGGCTTGCCCGGACCTTGCCCGAAGAACAAGCCGACCCCGCCGACACCGCAAAACCGGCAAGGTCCAGCCGCATCACCTGCGTCTCGCCCTTCCAGCCCGGGGTCAGCACCGACAACGTGTTGGGCAAAAGCCCGGCCCCGTCTCCCGTTATCTCCCACCCGGGGAAGATAACATCTTCGGCGGCGTCTTCCAGAGCCAATTTTAGAATTTTTCTAATTTCAGCCACCCCGGCCCAGACACCCTGCGCCAGATCGCGCGCCGCCGCCTCGGCCGCCGCGCCGAAACCCGCGATGCCGATCAGGTTTTCGGTGCCCGCGCGCCGGCCCATTTCCTGCCCGCCGCCGCGCAGCTGTGCGGCCACATCCGTGCCCCGCCGCACCACCAGCGCGCCCACGCCCTTGGGCCCGCCCAGCTTGTGCGCAGAAATCAGCCCCGCCGTCACCCCCAGCCAGTTGAACGCCAGCGGCACCTTGCCAAAGGCCTGCGTCAGATCCGACACCGCCAGCCCCTCGGGCAGGCTCTGGATCACGCCGGTCTCGGAATTGGCCAGCTGCAGCGCCGTGCGGCCCGGATCGGTCACCGCTACCCGCCCCTGCCGGTCCACCGGCAAATCCGCTTCGCACCAGGCCAGAACCGCATCATGTTCCACCGCGCCACAATGCAGCCCCCGCCCCGCGCAGGCCAGCGCCGCCGCCTCGGTCGCGCCCGAGGTGAAGATCACATCCTGCCCCTCGGCCCCCAGCGCGGCGGCGACCTGTGCCCGCGCCCGCTCCAGCAGGGCCCTGGCCGCCCGCCCCTCGGCATGAACCGAGGACGGATTGCCCACCACATCCATCGCCGCAATCATCGCCGCGCGCGCCTGCGGCCGCAGCGGCGTGGTGGCATTCCAGTCCAGATAAAGCCGCCCCGCCATCAGCCGCCCATCCGCGCGCCTGCGGCTTCTTCTTGGCCCAAATACTCCCCGCGGAGCGTCCCGGCGCAGCCACCCGCGCGCCGCCCGGGGATGCGGCCCGCCGCGCTCATTCGTCCACCACCGAAAACAGCGACGGCACCGCCGGACAGGGCTTCAGCCCATTGCGCGCCACATCGGCCAGCGTGGTCTGGTGCAGAAAGACAAAGACCTGCGCGCTCAGGCTTTCCCACAGCCGGTTCGACAGCGACTGCGCCCGGCTGCCCGACACCCCGCCCGAAGCCCCCGCCCCCACATGCAGCGCGCTGACGGTTTCATCCACCGCCTCGAAAATCTCGGAAATCCGGATCTCTTCGGGCGCGCGCGCCAGACGATAGCCACCGCCCGGGCCGCGCACGCTGGCCACCAGCCCGGCGCGCCGCAGCCGCACGAACAGCTGTTCCAGATAGGGCAGGGAAATATCCTGCCTGCGCGAGATTTCGGACAGCGAGGTCATCTGCCCCGCGCCCGCGATCGCCAGATCCACCAGCGCCACCATCGCGTAGCGTCCCTTGGTCGAAAGCTTCATCCAACCCTCCGCCGGCCCTGAAAAGCAAAAGCGGACACGGCCATTGACGCCGCGCCCTTCGCCCCTTAACTCACTTGCACCCGAATGTCCGGCATCCCGCCGGAGATGGCCCCGTCCTATGGTGTCCGAGCGATTGCGTCAAGTTTAGACCCGCCCGTCCACCTGCGACAGATCGACAGGAACCAGGCAAGATCCATGCCCGAAGTCATTTTTCCCGGACCCGAAGGTCGCCTTGAAGGCCGCTACCACCCCCAGCCCGCCCCCGATGCGCCGATCGCCATCGTGCTGCACCCCGACCCGCAGTTCGGCGGCACGATGAACAACCGCGTGGTCTATAACCTGCACTATGCCTTTCACCGGCTGGGCTTCACGGTGCTGCGCTTCAACTTCCGCGGCGTGGGCCGCAGCCAGGGCGAATATGACCAGGGCATCGGCGAGCTGTCGGATGCCGCCTCGGCGCTGGATTACCTGCAGACGATGAACCCCAATTCCAAGCATTGCTGGGTCGCGGGCTTTTCCTTCGGTGCCTGGATCGGGATGCAACTGCTGATGCGGCGGCCGGAAATCACCGGCTTCATTTCTGTCGCGCCACCGGCGAACATGTATGATTTCAGCTTTCTTGCGCCCTGCCCGTCTTCGGGGCTGATCATCAACGGCACCGCCGACCGCGTGGCCCCGCCCAAGGACACGGCGACGCTGGTGGCCAAGCTGCGCGAACAGAAGGGCATCACCATCACCCATCAGGAGGTCGAGGGCGCCGACCATTTCTTCAAGGATGATGACGCGCATATGAAGCCGATGATCGACACCGTGCAGGCCTATGTCAAACGCCGCCTGACGGAAGGGTCGCGCTGACATGGCGCTGGTCGACGATCTGGCCGACCGGCTGGCCGCCGATGTGATGACCGCGATGGACGAACTGGGCGACGACCGTTTCTACATCGAGGTGGGCAAGGTCATCGGCACCTCCTCGCCCTCGCTGGAAGAGGCGTTCATGACCTCATGCCGGCTGCGCATTTCCGAGACGCGCGCGCGCCGCTTCATCGAAGACCGGCTGGCCGCGCTGCGCCGCGACAAGAAAAGCCACGCCGGGTGAGCGCGCGTCTGGACGCGCAGTTCCGCTTCCTGATCGAGGCGGACAAGCTCAAGCAGGTGCTGCGCGCAACCCGCCTGACCGACGGGTCGCGGCGGGAAAATTCCGGCGAACATTCCTGGCATCTGGCGCTTTATGCGCTGGTCCTGGCCGATCAGGCGGGGCCCGGGGTCAATATCGACCGGGTAATCCGCATGCTGCTGCTGCATGATCTGGTGGAAATCGACGTGGGCGACGTGCCGATCCATTCGGCCAATGGCATGGCCCATGGTTCCGCTGCCGTCCAGGCCGCCGAGGCCGCCGCCGCGGATCGTATTTTCGGCATCCTTCCCGATGACTTGCGCGACGATCTTCGTGCGCTCTGGCAAGAGTTCGAGGCCGCCCTGACCCCCGATGCGGTCTTTGCCAGGGCGCTGGACCGGGTGCAGCCGGTGATCCACAACATCGCCTCGGGCGGGGGCACCTGGGCGGAATATGATGTGACCTGGCCACAGCTTGAATCGCGGGTGGGATCGCGGATCGCGCGGGGCGCCCCGGCGCTGTGGGATTGGGTCGCGGCCCGGGCACGGGGCTGGTTCGGGATCTAGTCACCCGCCGCCCGGGGGTTTTCCACCCCCGGACCCCCGGAGGATATTTCGGCAAATCCGAAGCGGCCTTCATCTTGCCCGAAATACCTCGGGGGTGAATTTGGCGCAGCCAAAGAGGGGGCAGCGCCCCCTTACCCGGGCGGATCCCGTCCCAATCAGGCGTCGGTTGCAGCGCCCGCACCTTCGTGGCGGCGGCCGCGGAAGCCCTGGGCCACCACGAATTTCTCGGAACTGTCGGACCGGCTGGCCGGGGGTTTGACATTGGCGACCTTGCTGAAGTTCTTCTTCAGGATCGCCTGCAGCTCGTTCTCGGCGCCGCCCGCCAGCACCTTGGCCACGAAGGTCCCGCCCTCTTCCAGGACGTCAAAGGCGAATTCGGCGGCCGCTTCGCACAGCGCGATGATGCGCAGGTGATCCGTGCCCTGATGGCCGGACGAGGCCGCGGCCATGTCCGACATCACCACATCGGCCTTGCCGCCCAGCCATTGCTTGACCTGTTCATCCGCGCCATCGGCCAGGAAATCGAGCTGATGGATTTCCGCGCCCGCGATGGGGGCGACCTCTTGCAGGTCGACGCCCAGCACGGTGCCCACCTTCTTGCCCGATTTCTCGCCAAGCGCGTTGACCCGCGCGACCGCCACCTGGCACCAGCCCCCGGGCGCGCAGCCCAGGTCGACCACCCGCGCGCCGGGCACCAGGAAGCGGTATTTGTCGTCCAGTTCCAGGATCTTGTAGGCCGCGCGGCCGCGGTATCCCTCTTTCCGGGCGCGCTGCACATAAGGATCGTTCAGCTGGCGTTCCAGCCACAGCGTCGAGGACAGCTTGCGCCCCTTGGCGGTCTTGACCCGCACGCGCAGGTCGCGCTGGCCCCGCCCCGAGGTGTTCCTGGGCGCGCCAGCCCCGCCTTTACCCGCGCCGCCTTTACCCGCCCCGTCTTTACCCGTCGGTGTCTTGGTCATCAGATCGTCCCCGGTTCTTCCAGCACGCCATCGGCGGCCATCAGTGCATATAAAAGCCCCTCGCGCAGGCCGCGGTCGGCGACCGACAGCCGATCGGTGGGCCAGACCCGCATCAGCGCCTGCAAGATCGCCGCGCCCGACATGATCAGCGTGTGCCGGTCACGCCCGATGCGCGGATCGGTGCGCCGCCCTTCGGGACCCAGCGACAGGAAATCGCGGATCACCGCGTCGATCTGCAGGCTGGACATGCGCAGCCCGTCAACGCGGTTGCGGTCATAGCGGCGCAGCCCCAGATGGCAGGCCGCCACCGTTGTGACCGTGCCCGAGGTGCCGATGATCTGGAACCCCTCGCGCGGCGATCCGGCGCTGTAGGGCGAGAAATCGGCCAGTTTCTCTTCAAAGAACCAGCTCATAAGCGCGAAGCGCGCCGCGTCATCCTCGACATCGGCGAACTGGTCCTTGAGCGTGGCCACCCCCAGCGGAACGGAAATCCAGTCGACCACCCGGGCCGAGCCGGGGTCTTCGCGCGCGGCATCCAGCCCCGAGGACAGCCGCATGATCGCGCGGGCGCGTTCGGGGGCGGGCACATCGGACAGGTCGATCCAGACCAGTTCGGTCGAGCCCCCGCCGATATCGACCACCAGAAGCTGTTCGGTGCGCGGATTGACCAGCGAGGCGCAAGAGATCACGGCCAGCCGCGCCTCTTCCTCGGGCTTGATGATTTCCAGCGGCAGGCCGGTTTCGCGACGCACGAAGCGCAGGAAATCGCGCGCGTTGCTGGCGCGGCGACAGGCCTCGGTCGCGACCAGGCGCATGCGCTTGACGCCGTGGGATTCGATCTTGCGCCGGCAGATCTGCAGCGCCTGCACCGTGCGCGCCATCGAGGCACGCGACAACCGCCCCGAGGCTTCAAGCCCCTGGCCCAGCTGGACAGCCTTGGAAAAGCTGTCGACCACATGGAACTGATTGCCCCTGGGACAGGCGATCAGCATGCGGCAACTGTTGGTGCCAAGATCAAGCGCAGCATAAAGCTCGCCCGACTCGGCGGGTTGGGTCGCGGGACGCTCTACCGGTTTCGGGAACGCGCCCGCGGACCGGGGACGCCTGGGCGCCATCTTGCACGCCCTCCGATTTCAAGTTGTCCCCAAGGTAGTGGCAGCGATCCGCCGATGCAAGAGCGGGCGGCAGGATGCGGGCCGGGATCGGGGCCGGGATCGGGGCCGGCATACGGGGCCGGCATACGGGGCCGGCATACGGGGGCGTGACGGGAAAACGGCAGTGCGTCATGGCAGGCGGCGGCAGGGGGGCGCTGCCCCCCTCGCGGCAAAGCCGCTCACCCCCCGGGATATTTTCGCAAAGCCGAAAGCAGAGCCCGCACCAAAGGTCGCCAAGCCCGCGCAACATGTCGAAAACCGTCATCGCGGCTGGCGCTTGCGGGCGTATCTGTGGGGGAAAGGGAATCACCATGACCGAAAGCACCACCAGGATCACCATCATCTGCTGGCGCGACATTCCCGCACAGGTCATCGCGGGCCAGGGACGGGGCGCGATCAAGATCGCGCTGCCCGAACGGTTCGAACAGGCGATCGACCGCTGTGCGATGAAGGTGGGCGCGCGCGATGCCGATGCCTATCTGGCCGAGTGGCGCAGGCGGCCCGCGGGCACCCGGCCCGGCGGGGATGCGGCGGCGGCGGCGGTGGCAGAGGTGGCGCGGCTGGTCGGCGAATATGACGCGGCGCGGCTGGCGCGGCTGGTTGCGCGGGATGGCTGGGATGCGCCCGGCGCCGATACGGGGGAAACCGGATGACATTGCTGGACTTTCGCCGCGGCCGGGATTGCGGATTTCCGCCCGCTTCTGCCGGCTGGCACGCGGGTCTATATCGCCCATATCGACGGCACCCCGATCGGGGACATGGTCGCCACCGCGCGGCGCCTGCGTGACGAAGGCTTTGCGCCGATGCCCCATCTGCCCGCCCGCCTGATCCGCGACCGGGCGACGCTGGCCGACTGGATTGCGCGCTATCGCGCCGAGGCGGGCGTGTCCGGGGCGCTGGTGCTGGGCGGCGGGCGGTCGCAGGCCGCGGGGGATTTCGACAATGCCATGCAGCTGCTGGACACGGGGCTGTTTGAAGGCTTTACCCGGCTGCATGTGGCCGGCCACCCCGAGGGCAACCGCGACATCGACCCCGATGGCTCGGACCGGATGGTGATGGAGGCGCTGCGCCTGAAACAGGCCTTTGCCGCGCGCAGCGATGCGCGCATGGCGATCGTCACCCAGTTCTGCTTTGACCCCGCCCCGGTGATTGCCTGGGCGGACCGGCTGGCGGCCGATGGCATCGACCTGCCGATCCATATCGGCGTGGCGGGCCCCGCGCGGCTGCAGACGCTGGTGAAATTCGCCGTGGCCTGTGGCGTGGGGCCCAGCATCCGCGTGCTGCAACGGCGCGCGCGCGATGTGACGCGGCTGTTGCTGCCCTTTGAGCCGACCGCGTTTCTGACCGCCCTGGCCGCGCACAAGGCGGCCAGCCCCGCCTTCGGCATCGGCTCGGTGCATCTGTTCCCCCTTGGGGGGATCGCGACCACGGCCGCCTGGCTGGCGGACCACACGAAAGGCTGATCATGACCCGCACCGTTCTGGAATCGAAAACGAAAGCCGTGGTGATCGGCTTTGACGAGCCGTTTTGCGTGATCGGCGAACGCATCAACCCCACGGGCCGCAAGAAGCTGGCCGCCGAGCTGGAGGCAGGCGATTTCAGCACCGTGGAACGCGACGCGCTGGAACAGGTGGCCTGCGGGGCGACGGTGCTGGATATCAATTCGGGCGCGGTGTTTTCCAACAGGATGGCCCAGGACCCGCGCTATGCCGACAACAACTTTGTCGAGCCGCCGCTGATGCGCGACCTGTGCGCGCGGGTGCAGGCGCTGGTCGATGTACCCTTGTGCATCGACAGTTCGGTCCCCGAGGCGCTGAAGGCGGGCCTGGAAACCTGCGCGGGCCGGCCCTTGCTGAATTCCGTCACCGGCGAGGAAGAGCGGCTGGACCTGGTCCTGCCCCTGGTGCGGAAATACAACGTGCCGGTCGTGGCGATTTCCAACGACGACAGCGGCATTTCCGAAGACCCCGACGTGCGCTTTGCCGTGGCGAAAAAGATCGTGCAGCGCGCGGCCGATTACGGCATTCCGGCGCATGACATCGTGGTGGATCCGCTGGTGATGCCGGTGGGCGCGATGGCCAGTGCCGGGCGGCAGGTGTTCACGCTGATCCGGCGGCTGCGGGCGGAACTGGGGGTGAACACGACCTGCGGCGCCTCGAACATCAGCTTTGGGCTGCCGCACCGGCATGGGGTGAATGCGGCCTTCCTGCCGATGGCGATCGGCGCGGGCATGACCAGCGCGATCATGAACCCCGTGCGCGCCCCCGAGATGGAGGCGATCCGCGCCGCCAACCTGCTGATGGATCACGACCCCAACGGCGGCGACTGGATCCGGTTCGCCCGCATCCTTGAGGCGATGAAGCCGGGCGCGGACTTTGCCGAAGCCGCGGCCGCGGCCGCCGCTGCGGGGACGGGGCGCGCAGGACGGCGGCGCGCGCGCGGCTGACACGCTGTCTGGCATGCTGTCTGGCACGCGGTCTGGCGCTGGCTGGGGGCCGGGGCCACAGGCGCGGCTCGACTCGGCCAGTCTGGCGCGCTATGGCTTTGGCGCCGGGACAGGGCCGCGCGGACCTGCCCGGCCGGGTTAGCAATAGGGGCAGGCATGATCTACACCATCGCAGCAGTTCTGGGCGCCATCATCGGCTATCGCCGCGCGGTCAGGCGCGGTGGCAACGGCTTTGACCGGGCGCAATATGCCACCGTTCACGCCATTGCCTTCGGCCTTGCCGGCCTGTTCGTGACGCTGATGATCGACCGCGCCTGGTAGGGGCGGCGGCGATGTTCCTGCCCTTCTTCGGCACCCTGCGCCGTGGCGGCGTTCCGGTAAGCCTGCGCGAATACCTGTCCTTTCTGGAAGGACTGGCGGCGGGGCTGTGCACCTATGATCTGGACGGGTTCTACTATTTCGCCCGCGCCACGATGGTAAAGGACGAACGCCACCTGGACAGGTTCGACCGCGCCTTCGCCGAAACCTTCCGCGGCCTGGAAGCGATCACGCCCGAAGCCGTGCTGGACGCGCTGAACCTGCCCGAAGACTGGCTGCGCAAGCTGGCCGAAAAGCACCTGAGCGATGCGGAAAAGGCCCGGATCGAGGCGCTGGGCGGGTTTGACAAGCTGATGGAAACCCTGCGCCAGCGGCTGCAAGAACAGAAGGGCCGCCATCAGGGCGGCAACAAATGGGTGGGCACCGCCGGCACCTCGCCCTTTGGCGCCTATGGCTATAACCCCGAAGGCGTGCGCATCGGCCAGGCCGAAAGCCGCCACCAACGCGCCGTCAAGGTCTGGGACAAGCGCGAATTCCGCGATTTCGACGATACGGTGGAACTGGGCACGCGCAATATCAAGGTCGCACTGAAGCGGCTGCGCCAATGGGCGCGGCACGGCGCACAAGAGGAACTGGACCTGCCCGCCACGATCCGCGCCAGCGCCGACGCGGGCTTCATCGACGTGAAAACCCGGCCCGAACGGCACAATGCCGTCAAGGTGGTGCTGTTTCTGGATGTGGGCGGGTCGATGGACAGCCACATCCGGCTGGTCGAGGAACTGTTTTCCGCCGCCAAGGCCGAATTCAAGCATCTGGAACATTACTATTTCCACAACTGCCTTTATGAGGCGGTCTGGCGCGACAACCGCCGCCGCCGGGACGAACAGATCCCGACCTGGGAGGTGCTGAACCGCTATGGCCCCGATTACAAATGCATCTTCGTGGGCGATGCGGCCATGTCCCCCTATGAGGTGACCCATGCGGGCGGGGCCAATGAACACTGGAACGCGGAACCGGGCGCGTTGTGGCTGACGCGGGCGCGCGAACAATGGCCCGACAATGTCTGGCTGAACCCGGTGGCCGAACGCGGCTGGGGCCATACGCAATCCACCGCGATCATCCGCCAGCTGTTTGACGGCCGGATGTTTCCGCTGACGCTGCAGGGCATCACCGGCGCGATGAAGGCCCTGGGATGAGGCGTGTCGCACAGCTGTGGCGCCGCCACCGGCTGGCGATCCTGGGCTTTGGTCTGGCGCTGGTGCTGGTGCTGGTCTTTGCGGTGCGGTTGACGGTGGCGGCCTTCTACTGGTCCGATCCCGCGCATCGCCGTGCCACGCCCGAAGGCTGGATGACGATGGGCTATCTGGCGCGCAGCTGGCAGCTGGACCCGGCGGCGCTGGCGGCGCATCTGGGGCTTGACCCGGGCACCGCGCGCGGCGTGACCCTGGCCCAGCTGGCCCGCGCCCGCGCGATTCCCGAAGACCGGCTGCTGGCGGATCTGGCCGCCGCCCTGCCCGACCTGGGCAAGGCGCCATGACCGCGGGCCTGACCACTGGCCTGACCACTGGCCTGGCCGACACCGCGCTTGCGCTTTTGCCGCAATGGGGCCCCTGGCTGGTGGGGCTGACGACCTTCCTGTCCTGCCTGGCGCTGCCGGTTCCCGCCTCGGTCCTGATGATCGCGGCGGGCGCCTTTGTCGGCGCGGGCGATCTGGCGCTGGGCACGGTTGCGGGCGCGGCCTGGGGCGGGGCGATCGCGGGCGATCAGCTGGGCTATCGGCTGGGCCGGCGCGCCGGGCGCTGGCTGCCCGCCCCCACCAGCCGCAAAGGCCGCCTGATGCGCGAGGCAGCCGCGCGGCTGAAGACGCGCGGCACCGCGACCGTGTTCCTGACACGCTGGCTGTTTTCGCCGCTGGGCCCTTGGGTGAACCTTGCCGCGGGCGCCGCGGGCTATGATGCGCCCCGCTTTGGCCTGGCCGCCGCCGCGGGCGAGGCGGTCTGGGTCGGCGTCTATGTGGGGCTGGGGGTTGCCTTCGGCGCCAATCTGCAGGCCGCGACCGCGCTGGCGGGCGATGCGATCGGCGCGCTGAGCGCGACCGCCGTGGCCGCCTATCTGGGCGCGCGCCTGTGGCGTGCCGCGCGCAAGGGTGCACGCGCAAGACCCCGCAACCGCCATTGACCCGGCCCCCGATCCGCCCCACATCTGCGCCATGATCAAATTCCTGCCCCTGCTGCTTCTGATCCTCTACGGCCTTGTGCTGTGGCAATTCTCGGCCTGGCAACTGGGCCGGCAGCTGGATGCCCGGTCGCGCCCGCTGGACGATCCCGGCCTGCGCCCGGTGCTGGCCCGGCTTGCGCTGGCGCTTGGCCTGCCCCGGGTGCCGGTCTTCATCTTCGATGTCGATCCGGTCAACGGCCTGGCCGCACCCGATGGCCGGGTGTTCCTGACCCGCGGCTTCGTGCAGAAATACCGCGCGGGCCAGATCCTGCCCGAGGAACTGGCCGCGGTGGTCGCCCATGAACTGGGGCATGTCGCGCTGGGCCATGCGCGGCGCCGGATGATCGATTTCACCGGCCAGAACGCGCTGCGGGTGCTGCTGATGACGCTGCTGGGCCGGTTCCTGCCCTTCATCGGCATCTGGATCGCCAATCTGCTGACCACGGCGCTGGCCGCACGCCTGTCGCGGCGCGACGAATTCGAGGCCGACGAATATGCCTCGGCGCTGCTGGTCAAGGCAGGCATCGGCACCGGGCCGCAAAAATCGCTGTTCGCCAAGCTGGACGCGCTGACGCGCAACGCGGGCGAAGGCATCCCGGCCTGGCTTCTGACGCATCCGAAATCGGCCGAACGCATCGCCGCGATCGAGGCGAATGAGACGCGCTGGGGCCTGGACCGCGCCTGATGCCACACCCCCTACCCTTTGCCCCGCTTTGCCGCTAGCCTCGCCCCGGTGTGAGGTACGATGACCGCAGACGTGACGCGCAGGGTAAACCGCCGCCGGGTGTTCTACATCCCCGGCTATGACCCGATTCCCCCCCGCCGCTACCGCGAACTCTACCGCCGTGAAGGCGCGGCCCAGGCGGCCCTGTCGGGCTATGACCTGACCCTGACCCCGGGCACCGCACCGGGCTTTGGCTGGCGCGTGCGCTCAACCCAGGACGGTCAGGCCACCGAAACCGAAATCACCGTCCTGCCCTGGTCGGACATCGTGCGCGCCAGCATGGGCCAGTCGATCGCCGCGACCTATGGGCAACTGATCCGCACCTCATGGATCTATGTGACCTCTGGCGCGCTGACGCGGCTGATGCGGCTGCGCAAGGGGCCGGTGATCGCGGCACTCTACCCCGTTGCAATGCTGCTGGCCCAGGCCGCGCTGGCTCTGGCGGCGGGCCTTGCACTGGGCGCGCTGGCCGCAGGGTTTGCCACGCGGCTCTGGCCCGGTGCCGGGTCCATCGCAGGCCTGGCGCTCGGCCTGGCCACGGCCCTGGCCATCGGCCTGGCCCTGCTGCGCTGGTTTCGCGCACGCGATGGCCACCTTTTTGCCTATTACCTGATGCATGACTATGCCTTCACCGCCCGCGATCGCGGCGCCACCCCGCCCGCATTGCACGCGCGCCTCGACCAGTTCGCCACCGACATCGAGACCGCGTTGCACGCCCCCTGGGATGAGGTCCTGATCGTCGGCCATTCCTCGGGCGCGCATCTGGCCATCCCGGTGCTGGCCCGGCTGATCCGCGAAAACCGCCTGCCCCCTTCGGCTTTGTCCAAATATCCCGGGGGCGCGGGGGCAGAGCCCCCGCCGGTGCTGTCCTTCCTGTCGCTGGGGCAGGTGGTGCCCATGGTCAGCTTCCTGCCGCGCGCGCAGGCGCTGCGCGCCGATCTGCGGCTTTTGGCCGCAAGCCCCGCGCTGACCTGGGTCGATGTGACCGCCCCGGGCGATGGCTGCGCCTTTGCGCTGTGCGATCCGGTCGCGGTCACGGGCGTGGCGCCCGCGGACAAACGCTGGCCGCTGGTGATCTCGGCCGCCTTCAGCCAGACCCTGTCACCCGCGCGCTGGAAGGCGCTGCGCTGGCGCTTCTTCCGTCTGCATTTCCAGTATCTCTGCGCCTTCGACAACCTGCCCGCGATACCGGGCGCCTACGATTATTTCCGCATCACCGCCGGCCCGATGACGCTTGCCGACCGCTTTGCCGGGCGCGCCCCCTCGCACAGCCGGATCGAGACCCCCGTCAACCGATACCGCGACCCCGCATGACCACGCCCCTGCCCCCGAAACCACCCGCCCGGCCCGACCGCGTCAGCCTCTGGCGCTATCTGCGGCTGTTTCGCAGCGATATCCTGTCAGCCCAGCCCGCACGGCTCTATCGCGCCTGGATGGCCGAGTTTCGCACACCCTTCTTTCGCTCCTACCTGTGCAACGATCCCGATCTGGTCGATCTGGTCCTGAAACGCCGCCCCCACGATTTCCCGAAATCGAACCGCTTGCGCGAAGGGCTGGCACCGCTGCTGGGCCAGTCCATCTTTGTCACCAATGGCGCCACCTGGGCGCGGCAAAGACGCATCATCGACCCCGCTTTCGAAGGCGGCCGGCTGCGCGACACACTGCCGCTGATCTGGGCCGCGGGCCAGGACAGCCTTGCCCGCCTGAACGCGAAGACAGGTCCACAACCCATTGAAATCGAAACTGAAACATCCCATGTCGCGGCGGATGTGATCTTTCGAACGCTGTTCTCGATCCCGATCACCGATGTCACCGCAAACGCGGTCTTTCACGAATTCCGCGCCCATCAGCGCGCCCAGCCGATGCTCAACCTGGCCGCCTTCCTGCCGCTGCCGCGCTGGATGCCACGGCTGCACAGCCGCGCCACGCGCCAAAGCGCGGCGCGCATCCGCGCCCTGCTGACGCGCCTGACCGCGGCACGCGCCGCAAGCATCGCCCGGGGAACCGCCCCCGACGACCTGGCCACCAAGATCATGACCACGCCGGACCCGGAAACCGGCCTGCTGTTTCAGACCGACGAAATGGTGGATCAGGTGGCGATCTTCTTTCTTGCCGGGCACGAAACCTCGGCCTCGGCCCTGGCCTGGGCGCTGTGCATGCTGGCCCTTTATCCCGAGTGGCAGGATCGCATCGCCGCCGAGGCCGCAAGCCTGCCCGACACCGCCCCCCCCAGCCTGGCCGATCTGAACCGCCTGCCAATCGCCCGCGCGGTCTTTCGCGAAACGCTGCGGCTTTATCCGCCGGTGCCGATGTATCTGCGCGAAACGACCCGGCCCGAGACATTCCGCAGCCGCGCGATTGCCCCCGGCGCCCAGATCGTGATCAGCCCCTGGCATCTGCACCGCCACGAACGGCTGTGGCCGGCCCCCGACGCCTTTGACCCGTCGCGCTGGGATGGCGCGGCCACCTGCCCGCGCGGCGCCTTCATCCCCTTTTCGGCTGGCCCCCGGATCTGCCCCGGCGCCGGCTTTGCGATGGTCGAAGGCCCGCTGCTGCTGGCGATGATCGCCCGCGCCTTCCGCCTGCAGGCGCTGCCCGACCGCCCCGCCGTCCCGGCCGCGCATCTGACGGTACGGGCCAAGGCCGGGATCTGGCTGCGGCTTGAACCGCGACAAGGGGGCTCTGCCCCCTCGGCCTGACGGCCTCACCCCCGAGGTATTTTCGGCAAGATGAAACAACGCGCCTTCATCTTGCCGAAAATACCTCGGGGGAGTCCGCAGGACGGGGGCAGAGCCCCCCGCGCGGTCAGAGCCCGTAGATCGCGCGGAACTTGTCTTCGAGATAGTCCAGCAAAGGGGCCTCGGTGGGGGCAAAGCCGCAGGCCCGGGTGATGGTTTCGGCTGGCGGGCGCAGGCCACCGTGGCGTTGCAGCGCCTCGCGCAGCCAGCCGGTCGCGGGGCCCGCATCGCCCTGGGACAGGCGCGCATCGACATCCGGCACCGCCGCGCGCATCGCCTTGTTCAGGCAACCGGCATAGACATTGCCCAGCGTATAGGTCGGGAAATAGCCAAAGAGCCCCACCGACCAGTGCACATCCTGCAAGAACCCCTGCGAGGGGCGCGTGACCGCGACGCCGAAATCGGTCTGGAACCGGCTGTTCCAGGCCTCTTGCAGATCGGCCACGTCGAGGCGCGCGTTGATCAGGTCGCGTTCCAGATCGAAGCGCATCATGATGTGCAGGTTGTAATGCAGCTCATCGGCCTCGGTGCGGATGAAACCCGGGGCGACGCGGTTGACGATCGCGTGGAACTGCGCCGCATCGGCCACGCCGAAATCGCCGAAGGCCTCGGTCATGCGCTGGAACAGCCAGCCGGTGAAGGGGGTCGACCGGCCCAGCTGGTTTTCATAGATCCGGCTTTGGCTTTCATGCACGCCCATCGACACCCCGCGCCCCAGCGGCGTCAGGTGGTAATCGGGGTCGATGCCCAGTTCATAGCAGGCGTGGCCCACCTCATGGATCGTGGAATAGAGGCAGTTGAACGGATCGGTTTCGCTGATCCGGGTGGTGATGCGCACATCCTGCCCCGCGCCCGAGGAAAACGGATGGACCGCGATATCCATCCGCCCGCGCGTCCAGTCATAGCCGAAGGCGGTGGCGCAGATCCGCGCCAGCCGCAGCTGGGCGTTTTCGGGAAAGACGTGGTCCAGCGCGGGGGGCTGGCGATCCGCGCCCAGCACGGCCGCGCGCAGCGCCACCAGACGCGGGCGCATCCGGTCGAACATCGCCGCGATGCCCTGCCCGGTGGCGCCGGGTTCGTAATCGTCCAGCAGCGCGTCATAGGGATCGCCCCCGTCCGACAGCGCCGCCGCCTCTTCGCGCTTGAGCCGCACCACATCAGCCAGGGTGGGCAGGAAATCGGCCGGTTTCTCGGCGGCGCGCGCCTCGGCCCAGATGCCCTGGGCCAGCGAGGTCAGCCGCGCCAGTTCTGCGGCCAGCCGCGCGGGGATGCGGGCGTTGCGGTTGCAGGACCGCCCGATCAGGTCGAGCGCGCGGGCACCGGCGGCATCGGGGGCCTCGGCCCGGGCCAGCCAGTCACCGATGCGCGGATCGGTGCGCCGCGCGTGCAGCACCATTTCCAGCGCGGCCGCTTCCTCGGCCCGCTGGGCCGCCGCGCCGCGCGGCATCATGGTTTCCTGATCCCAGCCCAGACGCTCGGCGATCATCGACAGCGCCTCGGTTTCGCGCTGGAAGGCCATCAGATCGGCATAGGCGGTCATCATCTTTTCCCCCGGATGGATTGCACGATCGGATAGCGTGCCAGATGGCGCGCCCGCAGGATCAGCACGAACAGGATCACCGCGCCCAGCTGATGGGCAAGGCCCAGTTCCAGGGGGGCGGCGTGGATCACCGTGACGATGCCCAGCACCACCTGGCCCAGCAGCATCGCGCCCATCCAGCCGAACGCCACCCGCGTCGCGGCATGGGCCGAGCGGCGGCCACGCGCCCAGGCGATGGCGCCGAAGATCAGCAGAAGATAGCCCGCCATGCGGTGGATGAACTGCACCAGCGCGGGGTTTTCAAAGAAATTGCGCCAGCCCAGTTCCGCGTCCCAGATCGCATCGGGGATCCATTCGCCACCCATCGTGGGCCAGCCGATATAGTCGCGCCCCGCATCGATCCCCGCGACCAGCGCGCCCAGCAGGATCTGCAGGAAGGCGAAATGCATCAGCCCGGTCGACAGGCGGAACAGGCGCGGTTCCGCCAGGCGGCGCGCCTGCAGCAGATCGGATTCGGGGCGTGACAGTTGGAAGACATACCAGGCGATCAGCCCCAGGATCACGAAGGCAAGCCCCAGGTGCGCGGCCAGCCGGTACGAGGCGACCGAAGTCATCTGCCCGTCCAGCCCCGAGGAGACCATCCACCAGCCGATCGCCCCCTGCAGCCCGCCAAGCGCGCCGAGCCCCAGAAGCCGGCCGCGCCAGCCCGCCGGTATCCGCCCGCTGGCCCAGAAGCCCACGAAGCCCGCCGCCCAGACCAGACCGATCAGCCGGCCCAGTTGCCGGTGGCCCCATTCCCACCAGTAGATGAACCTGAAGTCATCCAGCGTCATGCCCTTGTTGACCAGTTCATACTGCGGAATCTGGCGGTACTTGTCGAATTCCACCTGCCAGTCGGCCTGCGACAGCGGTGGCAGCGCGCCGGTGACGGGGCGCCATTCGGTGATCGACAGGCCGGAATCGGTCAGCCGCGTGGCCCCGCCCACCGCGATCATCACCACGACCAGCGCGAAAAGCACCATGAGCCAGCCCCGGATCCCCCGGCGCGCGCCCCGGGGGCGGGCATCGATCATGCCTCCTTGCGGCGCGGTGCGGGTACTGGTTTCGACATTTTCGAAAATACTGCGTTTCTGGCTCATGGCGGACTCCTTGCTGGGCGGGAGACTAGGGCGCGGCGGGCGGGGCGGCAAGGGGAACGGCATGCGGCAGGCGCCGGGGCGGACGAAGGGGCGGACGAAGGGAGGATGCCTGGGGGATGATGGACGCCGGGTGCAGGGGGGCGCTGCCCCCCTCTTGGCGCGGATGCGCCAATTCACCCCCCGAGGTATTTCGGGCAAGATGAAAGCGCGCCGGGATCTGGTGGCGGCACTCAGGGGCGGTTGCGGGTGATCTGGCGCAGCATGCCGTGCAGGGTTTGCACATCGGCGCGGGTGAAGGGCATGCGCGACCACATGTTGCGCAGGTTCAGCTTCATGTTCGGGGCCTTTTCGGGGGGAAAGAAGAAACCCGCCGCGTCAAGCCGCTGTTCGAAATGATCGCCCAGCTTTTCCACCTCGAGGCGGCTGGCGATGTCGGCCCCGGCAAGGCCCGGGTCGATGGCCGGCTGCGCGGTCTGCGGGCGGATCCATTCATAGCCCGTCAGCAGCACCGCCTGCGCCAGGTTGAGCGAGGGGAATTCCGGGTTGACGGGCACCGTGATGATCGCATTGGCGCGGCTGACATCGTCGTTTTCAAGGCCGGTGCGTTCGGGGCCGAACAAGACCCCCACCCGCGCGCCCTGCGCGATCAGCCTGTGGGCCTGGACCATCGCGCTTTCGGGCGTGTGGATCGGCTTGGTCAGTTCGCGGCTGCGCGCGGTGGTGGCGAAGACGAAATCGCAATCGCCGATCGCGGCGGGCACGTCGGCAAAGACGCCGGCCCGGTCCAGCACCCGCCCCGCCGCGCCCGAGGCCATGGCCACCGCGCGCGGGTTCGGCCAGCCGTCGCGGGGCGCGACAAGCCGCATCCGGTCCAGCCCGAAGTTCAGCATGGCGCGGGCGGCCGCGCCGATGTTTTCGCCCATCTGGGGCCGGACAAGGATGAAGACGGGTTGATCATGGGGCATGGCGGTTCCTTTCGGTGCGCCGCCATAAGCCCGCGCGGGGCCACTGGCAAGGGCGGGCGGCTTGCGCTAGGAAGGCACGAGACCCTGGAAAGGAGCCCCGAATGGCCGCCGAAGACCGCCCGCAGCTCTATCTGATCACGCCGCCCGCCTTTGAGGCAGATGTATTCGCCGACCGTCTGGCCCGGGTGCTGGACAGCGCCGAGGTGGCCTGTATCCGTCTGGCGCTGGCGACCCGGGATGAGGATCTGATCGGACGGGCCGCCGATGCCTGCCGCATGGTCGCCCATGAACGCGATGTGGCGCTGGTGATCGAGAACCATCTGAAGCTGGTGGAACGCCACGGGCTGGATGGGGTGCATCTGTCGGACGGGGCGCGCAACCTGCGCGCGGCGCGCAAGGAACTGGGGGCGGATGCGATCGTCGGCGCCTATTGCGGCCAGTCGCGCCATGACGGGATGAACGCGGGCGAGGCGGGGGCGGATTACGTCTGCTTTGGTCCGGTGGGCGAAACCGCGCTGGGCACCGGCGCGCGGGCGGACCGCGACCTGTTCGCCTGGTGGTCCGAGATGATCGAGGTGCCGGTGGTGGCCGAAGGCGCGCTGACGCCGGCGCTGGTGACGGAATTTGCCCCGGTCACCGATTTCTTCGCCATCGGCGAGGAAATCTGGTCCGCCGAAGACCCGGTGGCGGCCTTGCGCGCGCTGACCGCCGCGATGGGGTGAAGGTGTCCGGCGCCGCGACAGGCGGCGCCGGGGCAAAGGCGTCAGGCGTTTTCCAGCGCGTTGACGATCGCGCCGAAATCCGCCGCCGTCAGGCTGGCACCACCCACCAGCGCGCCATCGACATTCGATGTGGCAAAGATCCCCGCGGCATTCGCGGGCTTGACCGAACCGCCATAAAGGATGCGGATCTGCGCCGCCTCGGCGCCGAAGCGACCCAGCAGTTCCGACCGGATGAAGTCATGCACCTCGGCGATCTGGGCCAGCGTCGGCGTGCGGCCCGAACCGATCGCCCAGACCGGTTCATAGGCGATCACGGTGTTGGCGCCGGTGGCCCCGTCGGGGGTCGATCCGAACAGCTGGCGGCCGATCACCTCAAGCGTGGCGCCGCTGTCGCGTTCGGTCCCGGTTTCGCCCGCGCAGATCACCGCGACCAGCCCCGCGCGGTGCGCCGCCTGCGCCTTGGCGCGCACCACCGCATCCCCTTCGCCATGATCGGCCCGGCGTTCGGAATGGCCCAGGATCACATGGCTGGCCCCCGCATCCACCAGCATCAGGGCCGAGATGTCGCCGGTATGCGCGCCCGCATCCGCCATATGGCAATCCTGCCCGCCGATGCGGATGGGGGCGGCCCCGACCGCCGCGCAGGCGCGCGAAATCAGCGTGGCGGGGGGGCAGATCAGCACCTCGCAGCCCGGTTCGGGATGGGCCCGCAGCAGCGCCGCGATTTCGGCCAGGCTGTCGCCCGTGCCGTTCATCTTCCAGTTGCCCGCCGCCAGCTTTCTGCGCATCGTCTGTCCCTTTGTCTTGCCTGCCCCGAGTCTGACCGCAGCGGCGCGCCGGTGCAAGGGGCCGGTGCAAGGGGCCGGTGCAAGGGGCCGGCCGGCGTGCCCGGCCTGGCCTTTTGTCTGCCTGGCCTGTCTGGCAAGCCGTTGCGGGAAGGCGGGGCCGCCCGGGGGGCGTCAGCCCCCGGCCATATCGCCGAATGTCACCGATTCGCCGCAGCCGCAGGATTCGGTGACATTGGGGTTGCGGAACCGGAAGCCCGATTCCAGCAGGCCCGTTTCATAGTCGATTTCCGTACCCAGCAGAAACATCTGCGCCATCGGCGCGATCAGCACGCGGGCCGGGCCATCCTCGACCACGATGTCCATGGGGCCCGCCTCGGCGGCCACTTCCATCGTATATTCCATGCCCGCGCAGCCGCCCTTCTTGACACCGATGCGGAAGCCGGCGGCATTTTCGCGTTCCATCAGCCGCGCGATCCGGTCGATGGCGGCGGGGGTCAGGGTAACAGGGGGTTTTCCGGGAATGGCAAACATCATCGGCTCCGGCAATGAAGGGGGGCTTACATGAAGCCCAGTTCCAGACGCGCCTCATCGGACATCATGTCCATGCCCCATTGCGGCTCGAACGTCATCTGGACATTGACCTGTTTCACCCCGTCCAGCGGTTCGACCGCATCGGCGACCCAGCCGGGCATTTCACCCGCCACCGGGCAGCCCGGCGCGGTCAGGGTCATGACGATGTCCACCTCATTCTGGTCATTGATGTCGATCGTGTAGATCAGGCCAAGGTCATAGATATTGACCGGAATTTCCGGGTCGAACACGGTCCGGCAGGCCTCGACCACGCTGTCATACAGCGGATGTTCGGTGCTTGAGGGGCGGATCAGCGGCGTGCCTTCAACGGGCGCGGCGGTATCTGGGGTCATGGCTATGTCTCGCGCGATTGTCGAGAAAACATATAGGGAATTCCGCGCCAAGGTCCAGAGGGACGCGAAAATGCCGCGCCGATCGGGGTGCCGCGGGCGGGTTTTGCTTGGCAAGGGCCGCGAAATCTCTATTCAAGGCGGCTGATCGCGACAGGAGGCCCCGATGGTGCAACGGTTCGGTTTCGAGGTGAAGGCGCGCGACGGGCGGGCGCGCACGGGCGTGATTTCCACCCCGCGGGGCGAGGTGCGCACACCTGCCTTCATGCCGGTGGGCACCGCCGCCACCGTCAAGGCGATGCTGCCGGATTCGGTGCGCGCGACCGGGGCCGACATCCTTCTGGGCAACACCTATCACCTGATGCTGCGCCCCACCGCCGAACGCATCGCGCGGCTGGGGGGGCTGCACCGTTTCATGAACTGGGACCGGCCGATCCTGACCGACAGCGGCGGGTTCCAGGTCATGAGCCTGTCAGGCCTGCGCAAGCTGACCGAGGAAGGCGTGCGGTTTTCATCCCATATCGACGGGTCCAGGCACATGCTGACCCCCGAACGCAGCATGGAGATTCAGCGCCTGCTGGGCAGCGATATCGTGATGGCCTTCGACGAATGCCCCGCCCTGCCCGCCACGGACGACCAGGTGGCGAAATCCATGCGCCTGTCGATGCGCTGGGCGCAGCGGTCGCGCGATGCTTTCGGCGACCGCCCCGGATACGCGCTCTTCGGCATCATGCAGGGCGGCGTCACCCGCGACCTGCGCGAGGAATCGGCCACCGCCCTGAAACAGATCGGCTTTGACGGCTATGCCATCGGCGGGCTGGCCGTGGGCGAGGGGCAACAGGCGATGTTCGGCGTGCTGGACTATGCCCCCGGCTTCCTGCCCGAAGACAAGCCGCGCTATCTGATGGGCGTAGGCAAGCCCGATGATATCGTCGGTGCCGTGGAGCGCGGGGTGGACATGATGGATTGCGTGCTGCCTTCGCGCTCGGGGCGCACGGGGCAGGCCTGGACGCGCCACGGCGTCGTCAACATCAAGAACGCCCGCCATCAGGATGACCCCCGCCCGCTGGATGCCGATTGCACCTGCCCGGCCTGCCGCAGCTATTCACGCGCCTATCTGCACCATGTCTATCGCAGCCAGGAAATCATCGCATCCATGCTGATGACCTGGCACAACCTGCACTACTATCAGGAACTGATGGCGGGCCTGCGCGGCGCCATCGCGCAAGGCAGGCTGGCCGATTTCGTGCGCGATTTCCACGCCACCCGCGCGGCGGGCGACATCGAACCGCTCTAGACCGCAGAAAGGGGCCCGCGATGCAGACGCTCTGGCAATCCCCGACGGACCCGGTCTTCGTGCAGGACCCCTACCCGTTCTACGAACGCCTGCGCGCCGCGGGGCCGTTCGTGCACTGGGCCGATTATGACCTGCCGGTGACCGCCAGCGCCGCAGTGGTGGGCGCGGCGCTGCGCGACCGCCGGCTGGGACGCGAGGCCCCGGCAGAGCTGGCGCCCCCGATCCCCGAACACCTCGCCCCCTTTTACGCGGTCGAGGCGCATTCGATGCTGGAACTCGACCCGCCACGCCACACACGGCTGCGCGGGCTGGTGCTGCGCGCTTTCACCTCGCGCCGGATCACGGGGCTGGCACCCGAAATCACCACGCTCTGCCATCGGCTGATCGACGCCCTGCCCGCAGGCGGCTGCGATCTGATCAAGGGCTTCGCCCAGCCGCTGCCGGTCATCGTGATCGCCCGCCTGCTGGGCGTGCCCGAAGATCGCGCGGACGACCTGCTGCGCTGGTCCAATGCGATGGTGGCCATGTATCAGGCCCGCCGCAGCCGCGCGACCGAAGAGGCCGCCGTCGCCGCCACGCAGGACTTCGTGGCCTTCCTGACCGAATATATCGCCCACAAGCGCCGCCACCCCGCCGATGACCTGATCAGCCAGCTGATCGCCGCCGAGGACAACGGCACCACCCTGTCCACCGGGGAAATGATCGCCACCTGCATCCTGCTGCTGAACGCGGGCCACGAAGCCACCGTGCACACGATCGGCAATGGCGTGAAAACCCTGCTGAAACAGCGCATCCCCGCAGCCAGCCTGTCCCCCGAACGGACCTTGGGCACCGTGGAAGAGATCCTGCGCCACGATCCGGCCCTGCATCTGTTCACGCGCTGGGTCCATGCCGATCTGGACCTGTCGGGCCAGAAATTCCGCCGCGGCGATCGCATCGGCCTGCTGCTGGCCGCCGCCAACCGCGACCCCGCCCTGTGGGACGCGCCCGCCCGCTTTCAGCCCGACCGCCCGGCGCGGACCCATTTCAGCTTTGGCGCAGGCACGCATTTCTGCATCGGTGCCCCGCTGGCCCGGCTGGAACTGCAGACCGCCCTGCCGATCCTGTTCCGGCGCCTGCCCGGCCTGCGCCTGGCCGCACCACCGCGCTATGCCGATCTGTACCATTTCCATGGGCTCGACCGGCTGGAGGTCGCCTGGTGATCCCCCTTCGGCTTTGACCAAATATCCCGGGGGTCTGGGGGCAGCGCCCCCAGCCCTGGGCCTGCGGACAGGGGGGGGGGGGGGGGGGGGGGGGGCCCCCCCCCCGCCCCCCCCCCCCCCGGGGGGGGGGGGGGGGCCCCCC
>NZ_JBKFEY010000140.1:0-321 GCF_046507575.1 Pontitalea aquivivens
GGACGCCGCAATCGAGTATGCCGGCATCCGCAAGCAGTTCGGAAAGCCGATCGGTCAGCGACAGCTCATCCAGGAACGTCTCGCCGATATCGCCACGGACGTCATGGCGAGCCGGCTGCTGTGCTACCAGGCGCTGGACATCATCGACCGTGGCGGCCGCGCTAACGGTTCCTCCGCGATGGCTAAGCGATTTGCCACCACCGCCTGCGAACGGGCGGTGTCGCTCGCCATGCATGTCCACGGGGCGATGGGGATCAGCCGGGAAAGCGGGCTCGAGCAGTTGTACCGCGACGTGCGTATGCTTCCGATCCCGGACGGGAC
>NZ_JBKFEY010000141.1:0-319 GCF_046507575.1 Pontitalea aquivivens
ACCAGGCACGGCCGCGCGTCGATTTCGCGCCGGTGCCGGAATTGTGCTGGACGAGGCGGCTGTCAAGGTCGAGGGTCCAGCCGACATAGGTGCGGTAGCCCTGTGCGGTGGCGCTGCCGAGCACATAGACGAAACCGGTCATGTCCGCTTCCTGCGTGCCGTGCCGCGATGGCGCTGTAACGGGCCGCGGCGTCGGGCGGCGAAATTCTCGATGATCATCGAGATCCAGCGCTCTTCGATGTCCTCGGGGTCGAACAGCTCACCTTGCCAATCAAGCATGAGCTGGTGCTGCTCGTGTTCAGGATCCGCCATCGCTTCA
>NZ_JBKFEY010000142.1:0-319 GCF_046507575.1 Pontitalea aquivivens
GCCAGGCCCGGCCGCGGGTCGATTTCGCGCCAGTGCCGGAATTGTGCTGGGCGAGGCGGCGGTCAAGATCGAGGGTCCAGCCGACATAGGTGCGGTAGCCCTGTGCGGTGGCGCTGCCGAGCACATAGACGAAACCGGTCATGTCCGCTTCTTGCGCGCCGTGCCGCGATGGCGCTGTAACGGGCCGCGGCGTCGGGCGGCGAAATTCTCGATGATCATCGAGATCCAGCGCTCTTCGATGTCCTCGGGGTCGAACAGCACACCTTGCCAATCAAGCATGAGCTGGTGCTGCTCGTGTTCAGGATCCGCCATCGCTTCG
>NZ_JBKFEY010000143.1:0-310 GCF_046507575.1 Pontitalea aquivivens
GACGGCCGAGGCGCTCGACAAGGTGAAGGGCAGTCTCATTCAGGGCTATGCCGCCAAATCCGGCAAACCGGATGACGAGATCGCCGCGCTGATGGCGGCAGAAACCTGGCTCGATGCGAAGGATGCGCTGGATCTTGGCCTGATCGATCAGATCGCCGCACCCGTGAAACTCGCCGCATCCTTCGACGTCACGCGGTTCCGCAAGGCGCCGCCGAACCTTGTCGAGGCCGTTGCGGAAACCGGTGGAGATGCCAACGGTTTTGACAGGGCAGGCGGAGTTGACGCTGATGCAGGCGATGCAGACGGGTCT
>NZ_JBKFEY010000144.1:0-293 GCF_046507575.1 Pontitalea aquivivens
ATTCGCTCCCGCCAGATCCGAGATCAGCCCGGCCGACAGGCATTGCGCGTCGCCCGGAAAATCGCACTCGTAGAGTAGTGTGACAACAATGGCCTTCGCGGCCGCTTCCTGCGCGGTCGTGGCCTGCGTCTCCTGGATCTGATCGATCACCTCGAAGAACCGCGCGACATTCCGTTCGTCGCCTGTGTCGCAGGCCGTATCGTAATCCCACGCCTTGCCGTAGAGCGTCATGGCCTCAATCGCGAGGCCGCGCAGCGGCGAGGGTGAAAGGGTTGCGAGCAGTTCCGTGGTCC
>NZ_JBKFEY010000145.1:0-291 GCF_046507575.1 Pontitalea aquivivens
CGCCTTGAAGGTCGAGGTCGCCACCGACCACAGTCGCGCCCCGCGGCGCAGACGCTTGCCGCCGATGGTGGCGTCCACATAGGTCGGCCCCGTCACCGGGCTCGCCCGGTTGAACCCCTCAAGCCCCTTCACCGGCGCCACCTGCGCAAAGCCAGCTTGCCGCGCCCAAGCGTAAACCGCCGCCGTCTCGTAGCCGGTGTCGATCGCGAGCTTTGCCACGGTCAGCGCCGTGCCGCTCTCATGCTGCCAGGTCCGGCCCAGAAGGTCGCTGAGCTTCTGCCAGCAGGCCGG
>NZ_JBKFEY010000146.1:0-274 GCF_046507575.1 Pontitalea aquivivens
TGACCGCGTGGGGCCATGTGCTGTCGTTGACGGGCGGTTCGATGCAGTTCTCCGACGAACCGGCCGGGACTATGGTGAAGCGCTGCCATGCGGGCTATGCCGCAATGAACGGCGTGCTTGGCGCGGAATTCGCAGCGGCGGGAATCAGCGCGCCGCAGCGCGCGCTCGACGGCAAGTATGGCTATATCCGCCTTTACGGGCGCCATTCTCGTCCCGAACGGCTGGAGCGTAACCCCGAAAGTCCCTTGGAGATACATCGCATCAGTCTGAAGCC
>NZ_JBKFEY010000147.1:0-263 GCF_046507575.1 Pontitalea aquivivens
ACGGTTGATGTGAGCGGCCGGACGGTTACGGGCGATTATGTTGACTTTGACGCTACGGACGTTCTGAAGGTCACCTCGAGCGCGGATATCTCCGGTGCGCAAGGTGATGGCGCGGGCGCTGGCACCGCGCTTGGCTTGGGTGTTGTGGACTTTGACAACAACGCAGTTACGCTGACGATGTCGGTTGCACAGCACAACGACATGTCTGTGACGGACACGACCGGCACCCAGACGCTGACGATGTCGGATGCAGGGACGCTGTC
>NZ_JBKFEY010000148.1:0-251 GCF_046507575.1 Pontitalea aquivivens
GTATCTGTCCGGTTTCCCCGCTCTGACGACGTGATGGAGTGCCTGCTAGATGTCCACCATCGGAAGTGGACATCTTGAGGTAAGCGATGGCGGGCAAGAAGGGCCAGAAGAAGCGGGTCTGGTCAGACGAAGAGAAGCTGTCGATCTGCGCGCAGGCGCGGGTTTCTGGTGTCTCGGTTGCGCAGGTTGCGCGGCGCTACGCGATGAACACCAACCTGATCCATAAATGGCTTCGCGATCCTCGGTTTACA
>NZ_JBKFEY010000149.1:0-251 GCF_046507575.1 Pontitalea aquivivens
CTCCATATACATCAATACGTTACGCGCCGCCCAAGGGCGGTCGTTTGCGTTGCGCCCGAGCCCGTGGAAGCACAAGAAGCACACTCAAGGGTGTGGCCAAAGGGCAACGAATTTGACGCCTGAGCCGCCAGTGCTCAGAAATATGCAAGCGAGCAAGCGCTTGCAGAAATCAACCTCTGGGCAAAGCGTACGACAGTCGCCATTCTGGTTCGGCATTGGAGGAAAGCTCTGTGGATATTGGAAGCTATTTC
>NZ_JBKFEY010000015.1:0-70437 GCF_046507575.1 Pontitalea aquivivens
AATATACCACAGTGTGTTGCATGTTTACCACGCCCGTCCCGCATTGTTACCTAACCGCAACACCTGGCCCATCCCGCATATATACCTAGCTGTTGCCGTTCTGCCGCATGCATACCTAGCGCAACACCCCCATGTTGCATAATTACCTTGCCTTCCCCTGCATTTTTTATATTTACCTAACCGCTCGGCAGTGTAATATGCACATACACACATAAGCACATATGGCACTAAGCACATATGCCCCCGCCTGTTCTGCATCTTTACCTAAATGGAGCATCCAGCATGTCGAACGATCCGATGACCTTCATGCACTTCGCGACCGAGGCCGACGCGGCCACCGGCCACGCGATGATCGACGCGGAATGCCGCAAGCTCGGCATCACGCAAACCCTGCGCTCCCGCGCTGATCTGTCCTGCATCCCCGCCATCGCAGCCCTTACGCTCGATGACAGCGGCCTGCCGCTGGCCTACGAGAACTCCTACCACTGCGACCACTGCAACCAGAGCTGGACCGACTGCTGGTCCTGCGCGGTGGATGACGAGTGTGCTTGCTGCGGCAAGGACTTCTCCCCCGAGGAAACGACCCTCCGCATTCCTGAACCCTATGCAGCGCTCTTCGAGATGCTGCCTGAAATCGCATGGTGATCGATATGAACGCACAGCCCATCTGGCGTGTCGCCCCCGTCTTTGCACCCATCACCCCCGCCATGATCGAAGGCCGTCAGCTGCCCAGCTTCAACGGCTGGCAGATCGCGGGCAACGATGATGATGTGGTCATCCTCGAAACCGACGATGCCGAGGCGGTCAAGGATAAGCTGCTGGAACTCGCCAGCGGCTCGCCCCACAACGAAGTTTTCTCGCTGGCTGTTCCGACCATGCCAGAGACG
Source organism: Pontitalea aquivivens (assembly GCF_046507575.1). Taxonomy (NCBI): domain Bacteria; kingdom Pseudomonadati; phylum Pseudomonadota; class Alphaproteobacteria; order Rhodobacterales; family Paracoccaceae; genus Pontitalea; species Pontitalea aquivivens. Next base: position 888 of record NZ_JBKFEY010000015.1, read on the forward strand.
GATGACGATTGGGAAAGCGCGGTCTTCATGCTCGCGCTGATCGCTGCGAAGGCGAGCGACAGGCCCTACAATCTGCCGCTTCCCTACTTCTGCACCATCGAGATCGATCTTGAGAGGATCGCCATGATCCTGACCGAGACAATCCACGACGAAATCCCCGGCTACGACGACCCCGAGGACTTCCGCGAGGATGACTTTGACAACCACACCTATACGCCTCTCCGCGAAGCGCTCATGGAGGTGCTGCAATGACGCAGATCGCACTATACGCGCTCTTCATCCTTCGGGATGGAGAGCTGGAGCATTCGTTCCACCACACCGAGGAAGAGCGCAGCGCGGCCGTGCAGGCCAGCATGGCTGAAATCGCCAGAAGCATCGGCCGGAGCGCGGCCGAGTTTACCCAGACTGTCGAGCTGGAAGAGCGCTATGAGCAGGCCACGGGCAGGCAGCTGGAATTTTTGACCGAGGACGTGACTGTCCCTGTGACGCATCCGGTCCTAATCCAGGTGATCGCGCTGATTGATAGCGCCATGAAGGATCTTAAATCCTCTGCAAATCCGCCCTATGTGCCGTTGTCCTACCTGCGTAAGGCCATGCAACTGCTACAGGGCGAAGCCTAAAACATCGAGTCGGCCGCACGGCGACCGACAAAGGAACGCGCAGGGGCGCTGGGCACCCCTGCGCCATCCGATCAGAAGCTGTAACCAACCTTGACACCAATTCCCCATGCGTAGCTGCCTTCCAGCTCCGCAACGCCAGTGGCAGGCGTCCCCAGCGACGGGCTGGCGTCACCTAAAGCGGCATAGGTGACAGCTGTCGTCACCTTCATATGATCCTGCGTGTAGATCGCAGCCAAGGTTACGCTCTTGCTGCCGTTCGTCGGAGCGAGCGGCGAGACCATTTCATCCCCAGCCTTCTCATAGCTGAAGCTCACAGCCCCAGACCATCGCTCACTGAAGGCATGACCAATGCCGAGTGTGTATGTCGTGGAGTCGTCCAGATCGACAAGCCCATGCCCTGTAACCTGCCACAGCCTATCAGGATCGATACGGAAGCTGGACCAATCCACCCAGCGGATCGATCCGAACAAAAGCGTTTTCGGATTTAGCCCCGTTTGGAATGCGAGGTTCCACGATTCAGGCGTTGACACCCTAAGAGGCGACGAGCCGTCCAGGAGCGGCAGGGCTGGGGCCGGGCCGGGACCGTCCGGGTCAATAAGAGGCCCCCGCTCTGTGGCCCGGAAATCGTGGTCTATTGGCGAACTATAGGTCAGGCTCACGCGAGCGCCGATCTCCGGCCGCTCCCACGACACCCCAGCGAGCCAACCAAAGGCCGTGTCATGGTCAACGCTCATATTATAGCCGCTAACGGGACCGAAAGCTGCACCGCCAACGGATACACTGCCATCCGTGCGTGACGCCCTGACCCCTGCATGGACCCCAAAGGGGCTGTCCGGTATCTCATACCGAACGACGCCGGTCACGTTCACGCTGCTCACATCAACGCTCGTGCCGCCAAGCATAGCGGACCCGCCAAGTGGATAAAGCAAATCAGCCCCAAACGGCTGATCGACAATCAAAGCAGCTGACCACTGGTCGTTGATCTGCTGCTTATACGCGAAACCGACGCTGTTATATGATCCGAGGATATTGCCTGTTCCCGCACCGGGACCGAAAGGTGTCTGGTCACGCCCAGAGGCGCTGGGCGACACATGGCCATAGCTCAACTCAAGATAGTTTCCCTCTTCAAAAAGAGGCCCGAGGAACTGGCTGCGGCGCTCGATACCACCGGCAAGGACGGAATCGTTCATGAGCAGGAGCAAGCCAGCTCCAAGAAAATACATACGTTTCACAACGTCTCCTAACTGCAATCGCCTTCAAGAAAACGCTTCAGGCTCATTCCAGCCATCAGCCCGAATGGCGGTAGCGCCAAGGAGTAATGGCCGCATGGCAACTCCTTTATGACGGGTTCGGCACCAGCCGCCTGTAGCTGCCTTACGAACCTTCTGGTCAGATCGGGCAAGACTACGGTGTCGCGACGAGCGAGCACCATATGCAAATTCAGATCAGGCCGGGCGAGGCGCTGGGCGTAGCAACCAAGGTCGGCTGGCCCCCATGCTACCCGCAAACCAGAAAGGTCCATGGCAGGCTCCAGGCCCTTGCGTATGGCGCGTGTAGCGCGACCAGTCCACACCATGTCTGCTAGGCTGTCCGCTGTCAGGAACAACGATGCCTTGGACACGGCCGGATCGTGCGCAGCAACCAGACCGGCCACCCACGATCCCAAGCTCATCCCTAGAACCGCGATCTCTTGGAAGCCACGTTCAGCCAACCATCTGATGACCGTGCGCCCATCCACCACCGCCTGACGCAATGATTGAAGTGTCCTGCCCAGATTGGCACTGAGCATGTAATCGGCATGAGCCGCGCCGGGACGGCTGCGCTCGAAGTGATAAGGCATCGCGACCTCGACAACGGCCAAGCCGGTTCGGGAAAAGTAGCTCGCAAGGGCGCTTTGGCGCGAAGATGCGTTCCAGTGATGGAAAACGATAAGCGCTCGCTGTGATGCCCCATTATGGGTGATCTTGGCGGTGACGCGATCATTGACCGGAACGCCCGTCCTCACTGCTGACGGGAAGCGCAACCAGCCGTCCTCTGCATCTATCCGAGCCTCATAGCCCGCTGGCAGATCGTAATAGGCGGGATCAGCCTTCGCGTTCTCGGCCCATCCGCAGAATTCATCCAAGGACAGGCCCGGCCCGGCTTGCGGAAAGGCAAGCTCCGAGCTGATAGAGAAATCCTCGACCGACTTAACCTGCTCGCCGCGAACCGCCCGGCCCTCGTCCCATCGATCTAGCAACCTAAGAAGCACTGTGCCCACCTCGAAAAATCCGCTCCCTTCCTAGAGAGAACTCTGGATCGAAAAGGGCACAGGTGGCGACAAACGACGCCACCGCAAGCAGAACGACCCACCCGACAAAAGACCCCATAGAAATATATGAAGCGCAGAGTAAGACGATGACAGAAACCATCTTGGCAACGATGACTGTATCGGTAGATTGAAGCCGAAGCCGCACGACACCATAGACAAATACGAAGCAGGTTGCCAAAAGAACTACAAGACTGCTGAAATGGTTCGGCATACTCACATCAAAATATTCCCCGCCTGTCGTTGGCAGGTTCATAAATGCGCTAATATCCATCATCATCCACACCAGAATATTTTCTGTGTCAGATGAAAGATACAGGCTCTGCAATTTCATTGCCGTGGCGATAAGTATTACGAGCATCGAGCACCGGAATATTCCAATACCGACAATTCGCGCCAAGGATCGACCATCCGCTGTCAATACCTGACCTGCATCAACCCTTGCCGCATCGGCCAACTTCCCGCAGTCATAGGCTATCGTGTAAAGCAGGATCAGACCGACAAAGAGCGCATAAAACGTGATGCTCATGTAGAGATAGGTGATGGCAGTGAACGCGATAGATACCGGAACTGAAACGACTTCGGGGCGCACAAGCGCCAAACTTCCCCAATCTATTGCATATGGATTTTGACCGTTTAGAAGCGGCCCAAGCCGCACACCGACCCACTGAATCACACCCGCGAATACGGTGCAGATCAGGAAGACAGCCCAGAACGTAAATGATGACGCATCGATATGTTGCGTCCAGGTCTTCACGGCCCTGTCAGGGCCGACTTGTTCGACCAGCAAAGCACGGCCTTCTCGTTTCCAATATAGCAGCGTTTCAGCCACAAGTCCCAAGAAGAGCGGCAGAAAGACCATGAACAGGATGGTCCAATTCGGTGCCCATAGATAACCTATTTGCTTGGCTATGCCTTCATGATCGTAGCTGACATTGTGAACACCAATGATGAAGGCCACGAACCCCAGCGCCACAGCGCCCGCGAAGACGGTGGCGGGCAAATTCAGCGGTGATCCAGCGCTGAACAAGGCTTCCGATGCCCGCGCCAATCGATACCGCTTCCTACCAGCTGTCTGAACCTGCTCGACCGGCAGAGCTTCTGGGATTGCCTCTACGGGCGGACCATCGCTCGGAGCCGGGCGTTCGCGGGCCTGCCGTCGCCGCTGTCTCTGCACAGCCAGAGCTACACTCAACGCAACCTGCCAATCCGCAGTTGCTACAGGATCATCACACCCAAAGACCCTTGCGAGCCAACGTATGTTCTCTGGGCTTATCCCGCGCTCGTTGTCTTGAAACCAGAGCTGCACGGTTCGCAACTCGACGCCAGCTTTGTTGCCATCGATCTCCGAAATTGCCGCCGCGAGTAGATCGGCCGTCCATGGCCCAGAGGGAAAACCGTCATCACCAACAGGCCGACCAGCCCCCGAAGCAGCCAGTTTCTTAAAGAGCTGCTTGAAAGTGCTGCCGTCATTATGCGGCGCGACGAAATATTTCCCTTTTTTAATCAACTAGATACACGCATACGTTTCGCTTTGTTTCGCGAGAATTCGTAGCGTATCGTGCTTCTCGCTTCAAACACTATTTAGATAGAGTCGTGCCAACGCAGCATGTGGGCACATCCATCCATGACAAAGCCTTGCAGCACACCAGCCGCTGTGATGCCCTATGTGAGACGCCCCACGAAGGAAGACCCATGGCAGAGATCCTATTCCTCGACCGCCTGCGACAGGCGAAGAACACCCCGCAGACAACCTTCCGTCAGCTCGTGAGCGAGCGGCTAGGAGCTGACCTGTCTCGCAAGAGGGAAATCCTGCGCTCATTTGGAAACCCGACCGCGACCATCCACGATGGCGACGTGAAGCAGCATTCCGATCACATCATGCTGATGTTCTCCGGCACCGGGCCGCTGGAAGGATACTCATTTGGCTTTGCAATCCGCTCCGACAGCGCAGCAAGCATCCAGGCCGAAATTCATGTATTCGATTCCGCCAGCACATCTTTGCTCTCGAAAAAGATATGCTCATGCAGCATTCTCGACTATACGAGCGAATGGCTGCAATCCGCATACAACACCGCGCTGGAAGTCATTTCCCCGGTTTCGCAACCATCTCGCTCTTCCAACACGGCACGGGCTTAAATCGTCAAGATGATCTTCGGCCAGACCTCTGTTCCTGTCCGAGAAAATAGCCTCGACTTATCCGCCCCAGATATAGAAGCGCGAACGACAGGGCAGCCAGTTTTTTTACTCAGCCACTCATATCCCTTTTGTTCCTCGCCGGGAGTTATCTTTCCAGTCGGGAAGATCATCACCGACCGGCCGGAGATAAGGGACTTTCGCAGAGACCTGATTGATAACGCTCGATCCGCCGAAAGCGGAACAACACGGCCTAAACCGCACCATTCCAAGAGTTTCAGCAGACTCCGGGTTATTCCGTTCTCGACCGCATATTTCGGCGTGACCGCATAATCCATGGAGATCGGAGCCGCCAAAGCGAATATAATTCCATCCAATAGGCTCTGATGGTTGCATATCACAATGCTGGGCTGCGAGCTTATCACGCCAGCTTTCTCTGTGAACGTCACTCGGACGCGCAGCAAACTCAGAACAACCTGCTTCCACAGCCTCATAGTCGTCAGCCAGCTGGTGTCAATTTGATCTGGTGTCGATCCGGGCCACGCACCCCGGATCGCGGTCGCAGTTGCGCACAGATGGAATGCGCCTGGTGTAGATCGTCACCGCATTGGTTCCATCCGCCTTCTGCTCGATCTTCACGGCATCGCCCAGAAACGACATGCTTTGCGCGAAGCCCTGCAAGGACTGCTGAACCTGTTCCTGAAGGCTCACCGCATGAGACAGCGCAGCCCGATGCTGCTCAAGCTCTTCGGCCGTCGCGGCGGCGAGAGCCTGATACCGGGCCTTCTCGTCCGCGATCTCTGTAGCCGCTGCCCGAACCTCGGCCACCATCCCAGCGCCACCGATTGAGAAATAGAGCGTGGGCACCAGGAGCAGGAGAGCGACAACACCAGCCCCGACCAGGCCGAAGGTCAGCTTCCTGATCTGCGCATCCTTCTTGGCTGTCAGATCGTCCAGCTGGGCCTTGGACGCGGCAACCTCGCGCGTGAACACCTTCACGACCTCGACCGTATCATGCAGATCGCGCTCGGCACCCTTCACCAACACGTCTTTCGTCTCGGTAGCCACCTTCTGAAAATCTGTCAGACATCCACTGATAGTCCTGCGAGCTGCCTCGACCGCCTTCGAGGTTTGATCCGAGGCGAACTCCAGCTCCGCGTTCTGAACAGCAGCTGCATCGCTGGCCTTCTTCACGAAGCCCTCCAAGAGCGCGTTCATCTGCTTGTCCGTCGCTCTCACGGCATCGCTGGCGCGAGCATCAAGCGCCTGTTCCACGGCCTTGGAGATCGCGGGCTGCAAACCTTCGATCTGGGCCTGAACCGCATCCCTGACACGCTTTGCGCCCTGTCTGGCCGCTTCCTCGATCAAGAGGATCTTCGGATCATCAATCTGGCCGAATCCATCACTGAATGCCGGTCCAGTCAGAACGACCGGCCGTCGCGCTTTCGCCGCAAGCTCGGCGTCGTCACCAACATACCGAACCGTGAGCGCTTGGGGTTCCGCTTTGACCAACTCGAAACCGATCTTCCCCAGGTCGGCAATCACATCGCCCCGCGAGCGCAGCTCGCCCGCCATAACCGCGTCTTCGACAAAGGTGGTCAGCGCCGGGCGCAGCCCTTTGTTCGCACCCCTGTCGGCCAGCTGGAAGCTGGGTCGGATACCAGCCCGGTGCCGAGGCATCGGGTCTTGCAGATCGAACGTAAGGGCCTGCACCCGCGTCCAGAGCGCGGCCTTGTCGATCATCACCTTTGGCAGGGGCAGAGGTGCCTGCTCGGCCTTGTTCCACAAAGGCAGCAGGAACCGCAATTCGTGTCCCGCCCCCCAATTCAGATGCTGCCAGACGATCTCATAGTGCTCATGCCGCGCGAAATCGGGGAAAAAATCTGCCTCCCAGCGCTCCGCTATGCGCCGCAGGAACACGTCATCGTCTGGCTCACGGCTGGCGAACACGATAGCACCGGCCAAAGCGCGAGGCTGGCCCTGTATCGCCGCCTGGACCGCCTTGGTGCCAGTCTTCTTGAACGCGGCCTCGACTGCTGGCAACCGGCCGATCAGCTCGATCACACGCGGGTTGTTCTGTCGATCCAGAAACCCGGTGTCCTCAACCTTTGCCGCATCACGCGGAATGTCATCAAAGCGAAGCAGCATGGCTCCCTCCTGTTTCAGATGGCCGAAGGGGCCGAAATTTCCCGATAATAGTCCACACCGCGTTCCGTGACCCCATAGCCCGATCCGGCGACCTCGCCATCTTCGGTGAATAGGCCATTGCGGTATTGGCAGTATCCTCGCTGCGTCAGATCGCGCAGGAAGCCCCTGGCGACCTCTCGCGGCATCCACTCCGTGGTGAAGTGTTGAAGCCTGTAGAACGTCTCACAGCGCCCGAATGGCGCTTCCCCGTCGATCATGACCGACAAGATATGCCGGTCAAAGAAAACCCGCGCCTCGGGGCATCTGTCAGCCTGTGCCATTGACCCTTCCTCGCTGCTATTCTCGCGGATCGACCGCAAGCGCCCCGATCCGATCCGGCCGGAAACCTGCCCAATGCTCGTCATCGGCAACAACCACCGGGGCTTGCCGATAGCCCAGCGTCTCCACAAAGGCATAAGCCTCCGCGTCCTCGACCAGATCGATCAGCTCGTAGGGAATGCCCTTTGCCTCCAATGCTTTCGTGGTAGCGGTGCATTGGACACAACCGGGTTTTGTGTAGACTGTTACGGTCACGTCACTCTCCGTCTGTTGAGAAAAACTCTATTTGACCATCAGTGCCGGAAGCCCGTCCGCGAAATCGCGAACGAAATCTTCGTCAAGGAAATCGATCTCCGAATTGCGCAGAGCGCTATTCGCCCACCGCCTGATCTCTTCCGGTTCCGGGTGCCGATAGATCAACACTACCTCCCGCCCCTTGCTTTCGGCTTGCGTCTTCAACGAGGCCCAGAAACGCATGGTGTCAGGCTCATTGAGCGCCAGAACCTGCTTTGCCAAGGCAGCAATTTCCTCGGGGCTGCGCGGCCATTTTCTTGGTGTCGTCATCCCGTGCCTCTCAATCCATGTCGTCGTTTTCGATCACAACATCATCGTCGTCATCATCGGCCACCATCACGCCAGCGGCTCGCTTCGCAGCCCGCTCTTCGGCGGTCTTCATCTTCACGGCATCCAGAAGGCGTTGAACCTCGGCCTTGGCCTTCTCGTGCTCGGATTGGTCATTCCCAAGGGCCAGCACCATGTAGGAGAGCGAGGTTTTCAGATCGTCCTCGCCATGCCCGAGGATCTGGGCAAAGAAAGCCGACTTCGTGCGGCGCATCGACCCGAACCGCGCATATGCCAGCTCGGCATAGAGAGCGCGAAGCCATTTGACCGAGAGCTTGTCCAGCAGCTCTTCTGTCATTCCTTCAATGTTTGAAAGAGAACCGCGCAGCTGCGCGTTGAACCGGCCGCTCTCGCCAGAATTCAGATCACGATAATCGAAGCCCTGCCAGCGCTGCCCCAGCTTGGATTCCCGAATTTCTTCCATCGCCTTTAGGACCAAGGGAACAGTATCCACCTTCCCATGAGGGACAACCGGGATACGATAGGTCGCGCCGTGCATGGTGCCCTCGGCACCGCGCGTCTTTGCTTGGCCGGTGAATTCCAGCACATACTTCTGACGAACGCGCCCTTTCTTCACCTGCTCGACAACCGGCGCGAACTCGCCGTCACGCACCACTTCAATGAAGCGCCGCCCGGTCAGCCCCATGACGCCCAATGCTTTCTGGCGCACGTCAGTGCTGTCCAGCCACTCGACAAACGCCGCAACCATTTGCTCCGGGTTGGGGCACAGAACAAGGTTCTCTGCGCGAGACTTCACCGCCTTGGTATAATCGCGGTTCAACGTCTCGATCATGCCCTCGGGAAAGGTGATGATCGCCAGCACACGGCCTTCCAGCTCGCGGCGCTCGTCGCCCTCGTCCAGGGACTCGAACCACTCCTTGATACCTGCGCGAAACTTCACAATGTAGAGCTTCTGCGACCCAAGGGCCTTGTCCGCGAACTCTTCACGCTTGGCGTTCCACGCAGCCGTAAGTCGCCCCTGCCAGCCGTGCTGGCCGACCATCAGGGAAACTTGGTGCGCGAATTCATCGATCTTCTTGGTAAGGGGATAGCGTGCCATATACCTCAACTCCTGTCGGGTTTGTTTAGGTATATATAAAACAGGGCAAACCTGCTGGCAAGCTGTTTCCGGGGTATACATTATTTTTACCTAATCACCCTGATAAACGCATCCGGGTATCCCGACCTCCGCGCCCATCCGGCCAGAACATCGGCCGTGTTTCGCTCCGTTTCCGGCATCAGAACGAGATGCCACGAACCCTGCCGCCCAAGGCGAGCCTCAAGCCCGGCCTCCTTGATGCGCTCGATCTGCGCCTCTGCCCCCGCTTGACGCCGGTAGGCTCCAACTTGGACATAGCGAGCGCCAGCACCGCCTTGGCCGAGAAAGACCTTCACATCGAGCACCCGTGACAGGTGCCGTGGTTCCGGCAGAGTGTCCCATTCCATATCTTGCGCAATCGCAGGGACGGTCCCCAAAACAGCAATAGCCGCAACCGCCAGCATTAGCCTCGATCTCACCGCCCTATCCTTCCTTCCTGATGTATGGCCCGCTCATGCGCGAGCCTTGCGCTTCCGCCCGGTTGCCGCCTTGCCCGACTTCGATCCGTGCGAGTCGATCCATTTGGAAAGAGACGACCGCGATTTCAGCGTTTCCGGGGGTATTTCGATCCCCTTCTGCCCGGCTATCTTCTCGGCAAACTCAACCTGCTTCGAGCTGGGGAGATCATCGCCTTCGCCCTTGGGCATCTGATCCTTATGCTTGTCGATCCAAGCAGACAGCTGCTTGCGGTCTTGCAGAACCTCATCATCCAGGGTGACGCCCAGCGCTCCGGCGATCTTGCGAGCGAAGGCCAGCTGGCTTTCGCTAGGACCGCCGCCCTCGGTCATCGGCCCAAGAAACTCGCGGCAGATGCGAGCGTCCGAAGCTGCGCCTCGTGGCAGGCTGACACCATCCCGTTTGGCCTTTGCCTTCGCAGCGGCCAGCATCTTCGCGCTTGGGGGCTGTTTCACATCAACCTTGAGCGCACCGGCACCATCGGCGCGGCGCTTCATCGCCTCAAGCAAGCGCTGTGTCTTCATCAGGATTTCATCGATCACATGCCGGGGATCAGCTTCACCCCGCAGAATCGCATCCAGCGCCATTTCCATTTCGGCGGTCGCGGCTGGATCAAGCCATTCCGGGCATTCCTTCATCAGCTCCCGGTAGAATTCCAGAGCGAGGGGCGAGGCATTGAGCCTGCCCTTCACCACCATGAAGTATCCCTGCTTGATAAGCCCGGCGATAATGCTGTCGCGTGTCGCAGGTGTCCCTATCCCCTTGGCCTCCTTGAGACGCTCGGCCATCGCTGGATCGTCCGCAAAGCGCCAGGCTTCCTGCATAGCCTTGATGAGAGAACCTTCCGTATAGAGCGACGGCGGCTTGGTCATCTTCGCGTCCACACCAGCATCCTTGGCTGTGGCCTGCGCTCCGTTCGGCCATGCCGGGACGGCAGGGAATTCCTCGTCATCCTCTTCGGCCTCGGCGGCGCTGGCCCCCATGGCCTCGCGCCAACCTGCGACCTTCTCGACCACCCCCACGGCCGAGAACTTCCGCTTCTCGGCCGACATGGAGATTTCAGTGCGATCATAGATGCGATCCGGCCCGACAGCGGCCAGATAGGTTCGGGCTATATGATCGAACAGCTTGCCTTCATCCTGGCTCAACCGGCTGTAGATCGTTTCCCAAGCCTCGACAGTCTTGATGTTCGGCACGATGGCATGGTGCGAAGATCCTTCCAGTGCCTTGTCCGAAAAGTGCCCAGCCTTGCCCTTGCGGATCACCGGCGTCTGATAGCTCACGCCCAGCTTGCCCAGCGCATTCAGCCCATCCAGCATAGCCTGCGCATTGCCGATCTCGACTTCCGGCAGATAGCGGTTTTCTGCACGGGGATAGGTCGTGATCTTGTGCGTTTCATAGAGGGCCTGCGCCACATCCAACGTCTTCTTGGCCGACCAGCCCCAGCGCGAAGCGTAGATTTGCAGCGTGGGAAGGTCGTTCAGCTTCGGTGGACCTTGGCGCTTCTCTTCCTTCACGACAGACAAAGGCCCCGCCCATGTCCGCAGCCCGGCGACTACTGCCTCTCCTACCGCCTTATCGAAAATCCTCGCGTCCTCGCCCGGCCGGTGGTTAAGCCTGACGACTTCGCCGTCATGTTGCGCTTCCAGCCACAAATCCCAATAGGGACGCGGCGTGAACCCATCGACCTCGATCTGCCGCTTGCACACGATAGCCATGGTGGGAGTTTTCACGCGCCCCATGCCCATGGCCCCGCGCATACCATCCGGTTTCAGGGCCACCGTCGCGGCTCGGGTCGCGGAAAGGTTGGCGATCTGATCGACCTGGGCGCGAGCGACAGCAGCTTGATAGAGCCGCAGATGCTCGCTGTTCGGCCGCAGGTTGGCGAATGCCTCTTGCAGGGATTTTTCATCCTCCGCATTGAACATAGCGCGGAAAACCTGCCCCTTGAATTTGAGATAGCGGGTCAGGTTCTCCCCGATTGCCTGCCCCTCGCGGTCACAGTCCGTCGCGATGATGACGCGATCCGCATCCTTCAGCTCGGCCTTGATTTCCCGCAAGAGCTTGTCTTTCCCACCCGACTTGTCTTCGGAGAAGGGATAGAACCCTGATTCCGGGCGCAGCAGCTCACAGCTCCACTTCGCCCAATCGGGATTGACCTCTTCGGGATCAGCCAGCCGGATGATATGGCCCCGCAGACCAATCACCCGCCCAAACCGATTACCTACCGCAGCCTGGACGTTCCTGGCTTGGGACGGCTTTTCGCACAGCACGATGGATTTCATGGGCGCACCTCCATGGATCAGTCTTCCTCGACTTCGCTTTGCGCTGCCCACGAAAGCAGTGCAGGGCAAAGCTCAAAGGCTTCTGGTGATCTGGCCTGTTGCATTGCAAACTGTGATCGCACCGCTGACAGCATCACCGGATCACCGGGAATGAAGTTGTGCATCAAATCCGAAAGCGCCTGGATGCCGCGAATCCTGCTTTCGGGCGACAGATCGCGCCAAAAGACGCGACCTTCTGCGATGTTGCGGATCACGGTCATGACTTCGACCATGACGGCAATCTGTTGTTGGACGGCCTCTAAGGTCGCCGTCGCCTCGCGGAGTTGGTTGCGCGGTCCCATTTCAGAACGGAATCTCGTCGTCGTAGTCATGCTGATCGATGGGATTGCGGCCATCGATAGGCGGGCCATCCGGCACCTTGCCTTTGCCCTTGGCCTTGCCGCCGCTCGCGGCACCCCGGCTGCTTTCATTCGATTGGGATTCGTCGCGGTCATTCGCATCGCTGCGCTCAAGGGAATGCAGCTTGCCGCCCATGGGCACGAGGACACCGCGATTATAGACGGTCTTGCCGTCAACCTCGCGCCGGGACTCGTTGTTCTCGCCCTCGACATAGACCAACATGCCTTTGCGCAGCCGGTCACGGCCATGCTTGATGCGGTATTTGTCGAACGTCACCACATTGTGGCCGACAGTGACCTCCTGCCACTGATCGTTTTGGTCGCGGTAGCTGCGCGATGTAATCACGCGAACCCGCATGAAGTCTCGACCAGCTGGCGTCTGCCCGAAAGTCGGGTCATCCGCCAGTCGGCCAAGCAACCGGACCTCATTGATGTTCAGCATTCCCCGAAACTCCTGCTTATGTTGACGACTTGCACGGTAGCCGATGGTCAAGCATAATTCAATCTAAATACAAATTGCAAATTATGGAAAGGGAGTCCTATGAAGCCTGTTCAGGCGCAATTCGCCATCGCCATGATCGCCATGGGGGGCGGGACCGCAGCGGGGGGCGCGGTCCACAGCGCCAGCCAATGGGCCTATGGTCCCCTGGGATTGCTGTGCATCGTCCTGGCATTTACGCAGGCCAAGACGGCCAGGAGCGCAGCGCTGGTGGGCTGGATCGGTGGCTTTTTCTACTTCGCCGCCGCCTTACCCTTCCTGCTGACTGGTTATGCCGCCATAGGCATCACCGGCCTGAAACCCGTAATAGGCGTTGTCGCTCTCTATGCTTTGTTGTCGCTCTGGTGGCCGGTCGCATTCGCATTGGCGTTCCGCTATGGGCGGGGCATCTACGCTCCCTTCTTGCTTGCGGTCCTATGGAGCCTCGCGGAGCTGCTGCGCAGCTACGTCTTCCCGGCGATCCCGGTAGCGCAAATCGCCTCGATCCTCTCCCAGATGCCTATGGTGCAGCTCTCACGCTTCATCACCGTCGAACTGCTAGGCACATTCCTGATCGCGATCTGTGCGACAGCGGCTTTCGACATGGCGAACCGCCGCTGGCCTCTGGCAAGTATCGCGATCTTCCTTGGAGCGTCGGCTCTCGGCCTCTGGGCCAGCAAACCCGTGCCGCTCCCTGAAATGCCGCGCATCGCCTCGATCAACACCGCGATCCCGCAGGCAGAGCGCTGGAACGATGCACTGATGCCCGCCTATATCGCTGATCTGACCGACCGCACACGCGCGGCATTCGATGCCGGAGCCGAGCTGGTGATCTGGCCCGAAGTTGCGGTGCCGTTCTTCTACGACGAGCTGACGGCCGAGCTGGCCGCAGCCAAGCCCCCCGAAGGGGCTTATCTGGCTCTGGGCATCATGACGCCTATCGAGGCTGAACCCGGTCGGTTCTGGAACAGCTTCCTGATCCTGGATTCCGATCTGAACGAAGTCGCCCGGTATGATAAGCGCCAGCTCTTTCCCTTTGGCGAATACATCCCGTATGCCGAAGAGCTTGAACGCCTCTTTGGGATGAGCACCATCGCTGCCAGTCCAAATGCGATAGCACACGGCGCAGGATCGCCGCTCATAACCCTTCCGGGCCTGCCCGGCACCATCGTAGCCCAAATCTGCTATGAAGGCTCCTATGCCGTCTCCCGCGCTGATAGGGGCGCTGCTGGGGCATACATCATCAATATCAGCAATGACGCCTGGTGGCCTGGTGTTGGCGCTCGCTTTGTCGAACAGGAAGCCCGGCTTCGGGCTATCGAGGCAGGCTTGCCGCTGGTCCGCGTTCCTAACAAGCATCCCGCCGCAACCTTCGACGCGCGGGGGAACCTCCTGTGATCGACTAGCCCTGTGCGGCAAGTCCGACACCGCTCCTGATGTTTTTGAAAACGCGATCAAGGGCAGCATAGCGCAGGCCCTGATCGTGGATCGCACTCGCCTCGCGCCATGAGCGGGCCATTCTATCGCCCTTCGCCACCCCCCTGCACAAAGCGTCAACGGCCGTCAAAATCGCGCCCTCGCAGGGATCTTCATCCGCTGAGGCCAAGACTGCCATTTCCAAAGTATCAAGCGCTGCGCGAAGATCTTCACGGATCGGGATTTGCTCCGACCAGTCGCCACCAAACGCGACATTTCGCAACTGCTGCCTGCGCTCCATGCTCTTCATCCTTTCAAATGGAAAAAGAACATATATAGAACATGCGCAATGTAGAGTCACGTTGAAGAGTAACCGGATGGGAGAGTTTCGGACCCTATACATCGACATGAACGGCTTCTTCGCGAGTGTCGAGCAGCATGAGAACCCGCGACTCCGTGGTCGGCCGGTCGCGATCACGGCTGTCGATGACAAAAGCGGGGCCTGCGTGGCTTGCAGCTACGAGGCCAAAGCATTCGGCATCAAAACAGGGACGCCCGTCTGGGAAGCCAAGCGCCTGTGCCCCCAGGTCGTTTTCCTACCATCGCGCCATAGGCTTTATGTGCGTTACAATCTGCGCATATCTGGCATCCTGGACGAGATGGCGGAAGTCGAGCGCATCCGCTCTGTCGATGAATTCCAGATCAGGCTATCAGGCGAGGCTACCGAGCAGGCCGGGGCCTATGAGCTGGTGCGGCGCATGAAGGACCGAGTGTCGCGCGAGATCGGTTCAAGTATCAAGTTTTCCGCTGGCATCGGGCCAAACGCTCTTCTCAGCAAGATTGCAGGCAAGCTGGAAAAGCCAGATGGGTGCCAGTGGTTAAGCCCGCGAAACATGCCGGACCGCCTGTCGCATCTGAAGCTCGATGACCTCCCCGGCATCAGCAAGGGCATCAAGGCTCGCCTCTTTGCAGCTCGCGTATGGGACATACCAGCCCTCTATGCCTTGGACCCGCGCCACGCCCGCATGATCTGGCGCTCTGTCGAGGGCGAGCGGTTTGTCAGGGCCTTACAAGGCGCGGACATACCAGTGGTTCCGACAGAGAGGAACGGCTACGGCAACAGCAAGATCCTGTCGCCGGAGAACCGGCCGGTGCCGCAAGCCTATCTGGTAGGAAGGTGGCTGGTAGAGAAATCGACCTCACGTCTTCGCCGTGATGGGCGCGTATCGTGCCGCTTCACATTGTCCGTCCACCTTATGCCCGATGGCGGCTTCACACGCTCGATCCGATGCGAAGCAAGCCAAGACACGGCCTACTTCCTCGATCTGCACCGCAGCTTATGGCGTCAGCTATGGCCGATGCTGCGCGGCCGACTGGTCATGTCGGTAGGCGTCCACTTGGCTGACGTGTCCATGCTTGCGGATCGGCCGGGTGATCTGTTTGCGCCCAGAAGCCCGGCCACCCCTACTCAGGGCGAAAGGCTCTCTGGTGTAGTTGACCTGATAAATCGAAGGTTCGGCGCTGGCTCAATCCATTTCGGTGTAAATAAACCGCACCCTGGCTTTTTTGAACGCGGGTAGACTACAGCTCAGATGCTGGCGCTTGGCGCAAGGCAAACACCGGGTGCAAGATTTCCCTACGGCCCGAGGCATCGCAGGCGCGGATATAGCCGACCTGCACAAAGTCAGGCGAACGGCGGGCCGCGTCAATCACAGATTTTATCTTGTTCAACGGATGCCTCCGGCTTCCGCCAGATCGCTCATAGGCATCATGGCAAAGGGTCGGATCACCAGCCCACGCCCGCTTGGCACCCTGTTCAAGCATGACGGCTTTCAGGCATTGGGCGATAGGCTGGCGCATCACTAGACCCTGTTTGCCGCGTCCCGATAGACAGCGTTGCGTTCGCGCTTCCCGACCGCCACCACACTCACGACAAGCTCTGCATCCCTGACCTCATAGACCAGACGATACCCGACAGATCGCAGCTTGATCTTGTAGCGGTTGGGCGATCCATGGAGCTTTGAAGCTGGCACATGCGGGTTCTCCAACCGCTCTGCCAGCTTCTTCTTGAATTGGGCGCGGATCGTAGCCCCAAGCCCGTCCCATTCCTTCTGGGCTTCCTCGCGGAAGCGCAGCTTATAGGTCATCGAGATTGACCGGGATTTCGCGGCTGTTGGCTCTGGCGTCCGCGATAGCGTTCAGCTCGGCGTCCTCGATCAGGTTCAGCATGGCCTCGTATTCGTCGGCCGGAACGCAATAGAACGCAGGTTCATTGCGGTTCAGGATCGCAACCGCCGACCCATTTCCCGCCGCCATGGTTCCCATGGGGTTGCGTTTCAACTCTGTCACGCTGGCGGTCACGCTCGCATGTATGGAATGTGCCACGGGCTTTCTCCTTCGCACCCTAAACAGGGCATTAAATAGCACTCTTTCGGGTGCTTTTCAATACCCCGCTCGCGGCTGGCGGCATGACAGTCAGTTGGGTTGAAGCATAGCCACAAACATCTGGGCAGCTTCATATTCCTCGAAAACGAAGTATTGCCGCGTAACCTCGTTCGGATCGTCATCTGATCGAACGTCGAGCGCGAGGCCGAAGCCTTCCGTAAAGGTGACAATCTCGGCGTGATCGGCAGACATGAGCGCGGCTATTTCCGCCTCGGTAGCCGGGCGGCTTGTGATGTTGTTGTGGCCCATCGTCACAACAACGCCCCGACGATCATCACATGCAGGCAGATCGTGCCGAGGCTCGCGATCAGTTGCGCAAGGGGGCCGCAACGGTCGCTGACCCATGCCATTACTGCGCCTGACACGAGGGAGAGGATGACCAGCGCCTTATGCTGCTCCATGAACCCGCTCACGGCGGCATCAAGCGCGCCAAAAGCGCTATCACCGGATAGACCGAAGAGAGTGTAGGCACCATCACCCAGCGTGGAGCTTCCCAGATCCATCAGCGCCGCAAACAGTCCGACAAAGCTGCCCCCGAGGACCAGGAGCATCCAGAAGCCCAAAACATAGAGCGTGGTCGCGAACCCGAGACGGTAGCAACCCATGGCGGCTTCCTTGCGCATGGTGAAGCCGTGATTAGTGCTGTGCGAAGCCATAATTCCACCTTTCTCTATCTAAATATGAATTGTATTTTGCCCGCGCTCCTGATTATGTTCAAGGCATATGTTCTTGATCCTATGCCGCATATGAGGAAACCCATATGGCTCTTTTCATCGACAATGAAGACGTTGTGACCCTCGCCGCGCAGCTGGTCGCCGCGACCGGCAAAACGAAGGTTGCCGTGGTCAAGGAAGCCTTGGCGCATCACCTTCAGCAGATTCAATCTAAGCCATCGCTGACAGAAAGCATCCGGTCCTTGCAGGCCAGGGTGAAGGAAGACGGCTTCATCGCGCCGGGGGGCCAGTGATGTTCATCGACAGCTCGGCCTTTCTGGCAATCCTTTTGGCCGACCCGGCCGCACCCGATCTTCTATCCCGCCTACAAGCCTCACGGCGCAAGCCGGTAACGACCGCCACCACCCGCCCCCAGGTGGTCATGACGCTGGCCGATAGTCGCGCCAGAGGACGCTCCATGACCCCAGAGGATGTGCAGCTTGCCACCGAAGCCTATGACGAGCTTCTGAAGCTGCTCGAATGCTCGGAGATCATGGTCACGAACAAGATCAGCCGCCTCGCGGTTGAGACGGCCGCAGTCTATGGCGTGAGCGCTGGGCACCCTGCCCAGCTGACCATGGCCGACTGCATGGCCTATGCCGGTGCCAAATCCTCGGGGATGCCCCTGCTCCACGCCAGCGAGCATTTTGCGGAGACGGACCTTGCGTAGCATCCTGATCCTCGCCCTCATCGCCAACACGGCGACAGCAGCCATTGCCGGTGACGGCCTGGTCGGCCGAGTCTCCGTGATCGACGGCGACACCATCGAACTGCACGGCCAGCGCATCCGCCTCCACGGCATGGACGCGCCAGAGGCCCGGCAGCGGTGCTCACACCCTGACGGCTCCAAGTGGCGCTGCGGCCGAGAGGCTGCGTTCGCCCTCGACGACCTTCTTCAAGACCGCGTTCTGGTCTGTGATCGACGCGATCAGGACCGCTACGGGCGCATCATTGCCGTGTGCCGGGTAGGATCGATCGATATAGGGGAATGGATGGTGCGGAATGGATGGGCGACAGCCTATCGCCGCTATTCTGCCGACTATGTTCCAGCCGAAGAAAAAGCCCGCGCCGAGGGGCGCGGGATCTGGTCAGGATCGTTCGAGAACCCCGAAGCGTGGCGCTGGGGCGGATGATCGGATCAGCGCTGCCGCTTCAACCAAATCCCAGCGATGACGCCAGCCAGCAGTAGAAGCGCCATGGCAAACCCAACCGCCACCGCCAGATAGAACCAAATGCCATCGGCTTCTGGTGTCAGGTCCACGGCATATGCTCGCCGCCCAAAACGCACTTCACCCCGATAAAGAGAAGCGCTCGGCACCCAGAACAGGACGCCGAGCGCAATAACAACCGCCACTTTCTCAAGGCCGGTTTTCAGCTGGTGGATCAAGCCTGCGATACCCCGCCAGCCTGTGCCGTCCTCGTCAGGTATTCCAGATGCGTCAGCGCTGTCGCCGGATCGTTGGGATAACCCGGCAGACTGACCAAGAAGCGCTCCACCTTTGGATGCTCCAAACCCGCCTCGATCAGGTCATCAAGCAGGGTTGCGCTGTTCACCGAAACCCCCGATCCGTCCAGGGCGTCCAACATTGACGCGGTGCGCTGTTCCCACATCGTGCTCATGGCCGCACCCCCACGGCTGCGGTTTTCTGGGGGCTGGCCGGAACCGGATCGGCCGTCGCCATCGGATCGAAATCGTCGTCATCGCCCATGCCGAGGTCGATTTCTTCTTCCGGCACATCTTCATCAAAAACGATGCTCGCCACTGCGTTTTCCGTGTTCACCACGGCCTTGTCGGCTTCCGCCGATGCTTCCTTCTGGGCCTGCATAGCCGCCTCCTTTTTCAATCGACGCTCTTCCTGGATCGCCCGAATCCAAGCCTTGTCATCTTCCGGTTCCGCCGCTGGCGCAGGCGCTGCGGGTTCCGGCTTCGAGGCTTCGGCCGGGGCCGGGCTGTCGGACGCGGCCGGTGCCGTCTCCGGGCTTGCCTCGATCACTTCATCCTCATCCACGGGCTGTGCCTGCGGTTCGGGCGCGGCCGGGGCCTTTGCTGCGGCCGTTGGTGCTGCCGGTGCGGTCGCCTCGGCCGGGCTGGCGTGGAATTCTTCCGCTGCCTGGCGCTCTTCTGCGCTGGGCGCGGACAGAACTCCTTCGGCTTCCCGTCGCGCCCTGACCATTTCAGCCAGGTCGCGGTTCGACAGTTTCAGATCGTGCTCGACAGCCATCTGCACCACGCGCTCTTTGAACTCGGTTGTGCCATTGACCTTGACGACACCCCACCGCTGTTGTGCGAGCTGGAGCGATGCCAGCAGCGCGGCATCCTCTTCAAAGTCGGGCACATAGATGTTCTTGCCGTCATCCACGAATGAGGGCTTCGGACGGCCCTCATAATAGAACGCCACCTCCCGGCCGTGGATCTGCGGGCTGAACGCGCGAATGTCGCGGGCATCATCTGCCGGTTTGCCTTCGAGCTGACGCAGAGCGGTCAGCTGGTGGGCTTCTTCGACGGCCAAGGCCAAGGCGTTCACGCTGACTTCTGGCGGCGTTTTCCCAAACATGCTTTTCGTGTTCGCTGTCAGGGCGTCCATCATGGCGCGGTGACGCAGTTGAAGAGCCTCGTATTCTGCCCGCTTCTTCGCGACTTCGGTGTTGTGTTGATCTTCCGCCTGCGCCTCGATCTCGGCCTGCTTGCGCGGCAACCGAGGATCAGAACCATCCGACAGATAGTTTTCTTGGTCTTCAGCCATATCTTGTCTCCCAGGTTGGGGGCGTCATCAGGAGACGATGCGCCGGTCAGTCTTCTTGATTGTGATGGGCCTCCCGCCCACCGCCGCCGAGGCAGCGGCCGAGGCGTCGAAGCCTTGCAGGGCGCTACTCACGTCAAGGGCACTCTGCGCCGCGCTCTTCTCGGCCTCTTTCTGGGCCTCGGCCCGCTCGACCTCGCGATAGATCGCTTCAAGGTCGAATGTCGCGCCGGTATCATCCATCACAGCGGAACGCTTGTAACCGGCGATAAACTCCTTGGTGACGAACCGCGCGGCCTGCCGCGACAGATCGTTGGCCGTGCGGCGCAGGAAGGGTGAATAGATAGGGGCACCAATCGCCTTCTCGGCGTTGTAGTGCTCCCACATGCCCATTGAATCGACCGTGCTGATCGGCTTGCCCAGATCGAGCAGGAACCGCCAGTGGTGGATCTCCACGAAGCGCATCCAACGCCACACATTGGGCGTATAGACCCCCATCTGCCGGGTGCGCTCAACCAGCGTCCCCAGAAGTCCGAAGCTGTAGGCGTTGGACCTCACCAGCTGAGTGCATTCCTCGGATGCCCGGATCAACCGCTCGGTCACTTTGTCCAGATAGGCCCGTTCCGCGGCCGAGGCCGGGGGAGAGTCTTTCCAGATAAACCTGGCCTTCTCATCCTGCCCGACCGGCCAGCGTTTACGATCTTCGAGACGGTGCATCGTCAGCACGTCCCACATCAGATCACGCGCTTTCTTCACGGTCTTCATGGTGTCACCGCGCATCAGCTCCTTGCCGTCAACGGTCACGGTTTCGTGCAGATACTCGGCCAGCGTCACCAGATCGCGGGGCGATGCCTTATCCTTGCCCTTCTTCCCGGTCTTCTTGCTGGCTCGATCCTCAAGCCAAAGACTGTTCTCCGAGGCGCGATGCTTGTCATCGTCAAAGCCGAGGCGCAGCCTTCCGCCTTCCGCCTTCTTCATGGCGTTCAGCTCCAACCAGACTTCATCGGGAAACTTGTGCAGATCGAGGACGGCTCGCACATAGTCTTTTTCCTCGAAGAAGATCGAGTAATGCACCCGCGCCAAGGCGGGGGCCATGACCAGAACCATGTGGAACGGAAGGGCGTTTACCGCACGGCGCACCGCGTCCAGATCATTCATGTTCTTGAGGTCAAGGAAGGGATTTCGCGGCCCAAAGGTGCCAGCGAAAAAGGACTGGATGCCGGTCTTATCGACTTCCAGAAACGGATAGGGCAACGCCTCGGGGAAATCCGGGTTTGAATCGGGGCTTTTCCACTCGTCGGGAACCCCAATCCTCCGAATGAAACCGTGCTCTTGCAGGAAGGTCAGAGGGTGATACGGCAGTCGGCCATCACCTTTGGCTGACGACAGCTTGTAGTCCTTATAATCAAGGACGAAACGCACGGCCGGTTTGAAGATCGCAAACTTGTGCAGGATCTCCATCATCGACGGCGGCTTTTTGTGGGTGATAAAAGCGTCCAGGTGTTCGCTCGTCACCTTGTTGTGGGCAATGATGCCGATAGTCATGATGCCGACCCCGGCAAGCACAGCTGTGGGAATCGAACTTTTGACCAGCGAAGCCAGGCTGAACACGTCACGATCCGTCTCCGCGATGAACCGCCGCGCCTGCGGGAACAGGTCATCCCAGAATGTGCCGAACTCGACCATGCGAACCGTCTTGTAGAGGTTCGCCACCAGATCGGGCTTGGCGATCCAGAAGGCCGCAAAGAGGATGCCCACGAAGAAAACCGCCATCGCGAGCATGATGCCAAGCGTCTGAAATTCCTGTTGCCGCTTGCTCTTTACTGCCATTCTCGATCACTCCGCGAAAAAGGAACTCACGCGAATATCGAAAAGGCCATGCGGATCATCGTAATCCAGCAGAACCTTTGCGATCCCCGAGCGCACCAAGGCATTGGTGAACTGTTCCTGGTAAGATTTCGGGACACCACCCTCATGGTAGGCCCATCGAAGCAGCAACGCTGGGGTGCGATTGCGCTCCCGGAAATTGGTATCAGACATGAGCGCTTCCAGCGCCGTAGGGCCAAGGCTCTTGTGGCGAGCCACATCCCAGATCAGCGCAAGAAGATCTTCATTCCTTCTCGGCTCCCGTTCCACCTCTTCTTTTTTGGGGCCGGGCCGAACGTAGTCATTGACCGCTGATCCATCGATCAGCCGAAGCTCACCGCTCTCGATCAGCTTTTCAAAGCGTTCGCGCTGGGCGGCAGGCACTCCCTGACGCACACCACCCACCCACGGCCAGATAGACGTTGGGCGACGTTCAAAAAGCGCTGCAAATTCGGCCCGCGCCTTCTTGGTGTCACCAAAGTTGTGTCGGATCAGGGCAAGAACATTCTCGCCATAAACCTCGGTGTCTTCTTCTTTGCTCAAGTCTATCACCCTTCTGATTACGATGGACTTTACCCATCGTCTTTCGGTTTACGGCGAACGTAGCACAAAGCCACGTTCGCCGCAGCCAGCGGGATCAGGTCTTGGTGCCGACGACATATTCCACGAAGACGAAGGTCAGAACGGAGAATACGCAGGTGCAGCCCCCGATGGCGATGGTCGCCAGGGCCATACCCTTGCCGGTGCGGCCGCTTTCGTCCTGGTTGGCCTTGTGCAGCAGGTAGAAGCCGAAGAGCGCGATCAGAAGGCCGATGGGCGCGGCCCAGACGATGGCCACGTCAGCGATCTTCTCCGCACCCGACTTGGCCGAGTCCACGTCCAGCGTGGTGTTCTGCGCCGCGACACGGGCATCCTCGACCTGCTGGATCGGGTTCAGCACGTCAGCAGTCTGCGCCATGGCCTGCTTGCCCGCCATCAGGGCGGTCGTGGCATAAACTGCCACAGCGAGCGGCGCGTCTTTGATCTTGTTCCAGATTTTCATTTTATCACCTTCCACGTTGCCGGAGCTTATGCCGGGATGACCTCGACAAAATCCTGGATCAGCGCAGAGGCTATATCGGCGTAAATGCCGCTATCCTCGTCGCCGCCAGTCCTGTCGATTTTCCATTGCTCGACGTAATCCACCGCCGTCCCCCTGGGGAAACGCGCCACGAGCAGTTTCAGCGCGCGCTCCAGGCCCAGCTTGTTGACCAGAGCCTTCCGAAGAAGGCGGTTCTGGGTGGTCGTATCCAGCGCCCACAGCAGCGTGGGCGCCAGATGGTTGTAGATGCGAAGCCAGTGGTAGTTGGTCTTGAGCTTCGCACCGATCACGAAAGCCGCGCCCATATTGGGGCGAGGCCCGTGAAGCTCTTGCAGCTGCTCAACCACGGCTTCCGAAAAGCCGAATTGATGCTGCAACTTCCTCCTGGTCGCGTTGTCCGTCGCGTCCAGCAGAACGATGGTCGATGCCAGTTCCTTGAAGGATTCAAAGTCATCGATCTTTTGCGAGGCCAGCATGATTTCCAGCCCCCACTTCCGGCCCTCACGCGCCATCACTTCAACCGCACTGACGATTGAAGGGGTGGAGCCGGTCTTGTGGAATTCATCCATGCAGAAGCGCTTTGGCGTCTCCGCAATGTCCTGAAAGCGCTTGCGCCAGTAGGTCTGATAGCGATCCCGCAGCTCGCCTTCGGGGAAAGACATTGCCGGAATGTCTTCCTCATTGCCGCTGATCTGGCGCAGGAAGAGCTGCGCCGCGATCATATACATGAGGGCGTTGTTGCGAGACACGCCGCGATCCTTGGACGATCCGCCCACTACAACATCGTTCAAGTCGATGGAGCAGATGCGAGCCTCGCCAATGTCCAGCGTCGTCGGGCGGGAGAAGATCGGGAACTGTTCGATAGCCCCGAGCAGGCGCAGGTTCGCGTCCTTGCAGAACTGCTCTCCATAGTCCTGGCGGAAGTCCTGTTGCGTGATGATCCTCGCCATGTCTTCCAGCAGCGGCGAAGCATAGCGCTGTGCGACCATGGCCTCACGGAACAGACCACGCGCGGCGAGAAGATCCACGATCTGCCACCAGCGCGTGGTCTCGCGCAGCGCGATGCCGAGATTTTCACAGAGCGCATCGATCTCCGGGCACATGCCCTCCTGCCAGCGCTTGGGCTGGCTGGAAATCTCAAGGTCCGAAAGCTGCGCGTAGAGCTGCTTGACGGCCGAGGCCACGAAGTCAGGGTTCGTGCGGCCGTTTTCGTCGCCAAGGATTTCGGTCGTGAACGCCTCGACAAATTGGCGCTCCCGGTCAGTAGGTTTGCGATTGCCCAATCCCAGCTCGAACGGATTGATGCAGGTCGTGCTGTCGTGCCGGTCGTTCTTGAGGCGAACGAGCAGCATCTGATGACGCATGTTGTCGGGAGCCATCGCCTTCACCAGCTCGATGAAACCCGAAGACGATGGGCCAATATCGACCACGCCGATGAAGGGCAGCTGCCCGCCTGGCGTGAACACCGCAAATTCAGCGTTGGTGCGGTTGAGGAACACCGACTTACCCGAGCCGGGCGGCGCGGAGATCAGCGTCAGCCAAAAATTCTGATCGGGCGAGTGCGCTTGCAGAGGGACAGGTTTCCCCTCCGGCGAGATCATCACCGATTGCCCCTTGCTGAAGAATGGAGCCGTCCGGTGGAAAGGAAACGACAACGCCATTTCCGTGACCGGCGCAACCGCACTGCGGGCAATCATCGCCCGCCGCGTCATGCCTGCACAGGTTTCCGCCAGCGCCCGCATCGGATCAACCGACACTTCGACCACAGTGGGGCTGTTCCAGCTCTCAAGAGCGCGAACAAGCCGAGCACGGCGCTGGGCCAGAACCTCGCGCCCCTCATGCGGCTCGATCCATGTCACGGCCATCATCCGGGCACCGACAAAGGTTTCCTTGTCAGCCTGCGCGAGCGCCTTCACCTCCATGTTCGCAAGCCGCTTCTGTTCATTCATCGGGGAGAGGAATGAGATCATGGTGTTGAAAATGTCCTGGACGGCCGAAATCTGGACGCCCCCCGCCAGATGGAGCGCGTAGCGCCAGGGAATATCCGCCTCGCCATGCCCATCGTATCGCTCAAGCCGCTTCGACAGCTGGTGGAAGAGCGGCATCTCGCGCGGGAATATCGAGGCATACACAACAGCATATGTGCGCCCCCCGAACTCGACCGACCGCATGTCAGAGGACGCCTTGCTCGCACTGGTCATGATCTGTTGCGCCAGAGGCGGCGCGAACAGACCCGACAGGTCTTTGGTCGCGTATTCCTTCAACTCGAAGAAATTGCGCTCGAAAGTGGTCTGGGGTGTCCAATCTTCCGAGGTTTCGTGAAACAGCGCGGCACGGCGCACAGCCGCCAGATCACGGCGAACGCCTTCCTTGGTCTCCCCAAGAATCTCGCATTTCAGCTGCGCAGAGCGCAGAGCATCGAGAACGCCGTTGACGAAGCCCATATGCGGGCCTTCCAGGTTGCGAACGGCCACAAGCGGGTCCATCGCATTCTTGGCGTTGATGCGGCCCCAGCTCGCCCGGTTCGCCGCGAATTCCTTGTTGGTTTCTTCCGCGTATCCAGCGCCGATGCCAGTCCAGCAGGCGACCAGGATTTCCTCGTAAACAACGCGCTCCTGAAGAACCCCAAGGGTTTCTTCGATCAAGACACTCGCATTGAGCCGCTTCGCCTGCGCATCGCGCTCGCGTTCACGGCGCATGGCTTCGATGTAGTCAGCATTGTTCTGCGAGCGCTCGAAGGTGATGCTGATCGAGTGGTTGGGTCCGCGCAACAGCGCCCCGATAGCCTGTGCAGCTATCGCAATTCGCTGCTGATATTCGCTCTCGGTCGCAAGGCTGTCGCAACCTTGGACGCGAATAACCGAGCAGTTTCCGTGATCGTGCGCGGTGAAATACGGCTTGCCACGCTCAAAGCCGTGCAGATCGCAGTATTCGTCGGAAAATGCCATCAGTGCCCCCCCTGGTCATCGACCAGCAAAATGTCCGGCAGTGTGTCGAAGGTCTTGGGATGGATCTGTTCCAGCTCTGCCGCCGAACAGCGAAGAACCCGGATCAGGGCGGTGCGCCCCACATCCGCCCGGCGTTCCAGCTCTGTCTCGATCCGGCGAACCACATCATCAGACAGGTTTCGGTGCTCCTGCTCTCCGCGCTCGATGCTGCGCCAGAACAGGTGCATCTTGCGGATCGCCGCCTTCGATGCAGCGCGATCCTCGGCCGTCATGAACTCGGCATCCCCGGCGACAACCGGCCCGGTGTAGTAATAACGCCGGGTCATGGCGCACCCATCGGGGACCACAGCAACGAAGCAAGCCCGTAGACCACGCCCGACACCGAAATCAGACCCGCGATCATCACAGCCAGGATGTGCCCGACCGGGAACCCTGCACCTGCCGGATCGCCTCCGCGCTCCCGCACATGCCGGAACATATTGATGAACGACACGAGCGAGAGAACCAGCCCGAAGACCGATGCGCCGAGAACGAGGACGCTGAAACTCAATCCGGCCCAGCTTGTCCAGCTCTGGAACACAGTGCCAAGATGCCTATCGTCTTCCATGTCAGCTCCTTACTGGACCTGCGCGAAGGGCAAGCCTTCGAGGAAGACGATGGAGAAGCCGAACCCTGCGGGGGCGGTGACGGTGGGCTTTCGGTTGAACCCGCGAGCGGCGTTAGAAGCCATCGCGTCCCCGATGGGCCGCATTGCTCCCATGCCGATCACGGCCCAATCGTCATCCGTGAACTTATCATGCGAGCTGTCGGTCGTGCTGCCGTCACCGATGATGATGACGTTTCCATCGTTTCCGCCAAAGCGATTATCGACAACGCGCTGTCCAACCTCGCCCACACCCTGAATCAAGCCAGACACCAGCAAAGACGAATAGCGGGACAGCGTGTGCTTGTTGACGTCCTTGAAGACCCCGACGCGCAGCTGATCGGCGCTGATCCCCATGGCCGTGATGGGGATCACCCGTCCGTCCTGGAGAATGAGGCGGTCGAACTCCATCACCGCGCTTTCGTTGGAAAGACGCAGGGTGCCCTGCACACGCGCACCATTCAGATATGCCGAGCTTGCGGGACCATAATCATGCAGTTGCGCAAACACCGGCAGCTGGGCAGCGTCGTCGCTGTTGAACCCATACATGAGCGTGGCATAGCGCTGATCGCCCGGCAGCAGCAGCGTCCCCACATCGAAGCTCTGCCCATTCCGCGCCGTATCGTAGATGCGGGAATTGTTGTCGATGGCGACCTGGGCGATCTGGTAGGGCTTGCGCCAGTCATAGTCTGCATCGTGTTCGCTCGTGACCGCCGCGAAGCGGTCATAGCCGAGCGCTGCATCCAGCAGCGAGCCTTCGATATAGGATGACGGCGTGTTCGGATCGATGGTGCGCAAGACACCGTTGCCTGTGGCTGGCGCTCTCGCATCGCTGCGGGTCGTTTCCGGCAGTGTCATGATTGGCGCACGGGATGCGCCATTGCCCGTTGCGGGCGCTGCCGGTGCCATCGACGGCGCAGCATCGGGCAGGCGCGTCACCGGAAGCCCTCCGGTGCTTCCACCGTCCCGACCTTCTTGGAACTCCATGATGGTCATAGGAACGCGCCCGTTCCCGCCATCATGGTTATAGCTGTTGATGGTGATGCCCTGCTGGCGGCTCCCGCTCAACAAAGCCCGGCGAAGCAAGTTGTCCGTGAGTGGATCGCCGCCTGTCGCGCCCGTTACCGGCGCAGCTTCTGTTCCTGCCGCTTCCGGCACTTTGTATTCGATCTCCGGTGCCCGGACCGGCTCAATTGCGGTTTCAGCCAGCGCCTCGGGAACGGGCGCTGCATCTTTGACCAAGGCCCCGGCCATTGGATCATGCTGATCCCCCGAACTGCCCTCCATCTGGATGACTGGCGGTGCGGTATAGCTCTGCAAGGTGCCACCGCTGTCCTTGATCGCCTCATCAGCAATATTGCGGTTGCTCGTCGCCCGACGAGCCGCTTCATCTTCGTCTGAAATGACCTGGAAGGGATCGGCGTTCGATTCCGGCAGTTGACGCGGCAAGGTCTGCTGGCTGACGCCGCCGCCGAAGTTTTCCGCGTCCGTGTTCGATGCCGCGATATTCATCACGACGATTGCGCCGAAAGCCGCGACGACACCGCCCGAAATGAGCAGAATGGTTTTCATGTTCGCCATGGGATCAACCTCCGATCAGTAATCGGCGGTCAGGGAAAACTCCCGACCACTCTGTGCATCCGCCACGATCAGGCTGTTAACGGGCTGGTTGTAGCGCCAGACATTCACTCCCCCGGAACTGCTGGACGCCGAGGCATCAGCAGTGGGGTTCACGGGGCGGTAGCGGCCACGCACATAGAGCTGGCCGTTGTAGATGTAGCCCTCGATATTCGGTGCGCCGAGCATCTGGACAAAACGAGCGCCACGCGGCGGGGTGCCATTGGCGAAATCGGTCAGAAACCGATCCGGCTGGAAGCCAGTGCGGTCCACATTGTTCCCCGCCAGAGCCGAGGACGCGGCAGTAGCATTTGCCACAGCCGTGGGGCTGCGCCCCGGAACCGTGACCGTCAGCGTCACATCGCGCTTTGCGGCGCTCTGATCCGTCCCAGGCGAAACCAGCAGAAGGCCGAGGGCAGCAGGAGCGCCTTGCAGCTTCACCGACATATTCGAGCTGCGGTCGCGGCAAAGCGACAGGTAGAGCATGTTGCCAGTGCCCTTTCCGGTCGTTCCGCCGTTCTGATCTTCGGCGGCACAGGCCGAGCCTCCAACCGACACCATGGACGCCTGATAAACGACCTCTTCAATCGGCCACGGATTGCCCGATCCGTCGATGAAGGCCACATCGGTAATGACGCCGAGGCCCGGATAGATCGGGGTGACGCCGCTTGTCGAGCGATCCACCGGATTGATCGTGAGGCGGCGCGAGGCGAATTCGGGCAAGGCATTCGTGACGCCATCGTTGACCTCGACCGTCACCATGGCATCGACCTGCGGCCGTTCCTCGGCCGACCCGGCCGATGCGGAGAAAATCACCGGCTGCGCGGCACCGCTCACTGTGACGTTGATCGTGCCGTTCGCCCAGAACTGGCAGGGGTAGATGTTGAGCGTATTGCCGTTACCTCCGGCCTCTCGTCCCTGACCACCACCCTGCCCGCCGCCGCCAGGCTGCGGGCAACCATTGCCGTTGACGGAAAAGACGTTCGGATCGTGAACGACAGAAACAATCGGCAACGGCCGGAAATCCTCGTCCACGAAATTGACCGCCGTGATAACGCCCTGCCCGAGGCGCAGCGGTTGCGGCCCCGTGGGGGTCGCGTTCGAGCGCACCCGCACCGCCCGCATTTGCAGATCAGGCTGGCTGGCATAGGAATAGCCGGAACGCGACTGATCGCGCTGGGCGTCCAGCGTTCGGTCGTTCAGCTCCTTCAACCGCGCCGCCAGCTCTTCGGGCGGCAAGCCCTGATTGGCAGCGAGGAAGGTTTGCAGCTCTTCGGCCGAAAGATTCAGATCCTGTGCGACGGCAGGCGCAGCCCCGAGCAGGGCAACAGCAATCGCAATGGCAGACACATATTGTTTGACCATCATGTTAATTCCTGCGGGCGTTGGTGTTTTGGACAGAGACAAAGCCGTCGATAGCGACCCCGTTGGGGTTGGCGGGCGTCGGGTCCACCCGCAAAACGGTCAGCTCGATGATGCGCCGTTCGGCGCGGTAGTCGGCCCCGAAGCGATAGGTGATCGTCAGGGGCACTTCGACCTTCCAGAACATGCGTCCGTGATCGATGCCGGTGGACTGGATCAGAGGCGGACCATCGGTGACAGCCGAGACGACATAGAAGTTGCGTTGCACCTGGCGCAGGATGTTGGATCGCGCAAAAGCGTCGATGAAATACCGCCCGCCGACCGGCGTGAAGTAATTCTGCACCGCGTAGGACAGGTTTTCGCGCCAGTTGATATAGTCATAGGTGTGAACGCTGATCGCGGCCCGAGCCGCGAAATCCGCCAACAGCGCCTGCGAGATATTCGGCTCCGTCAGCGGTGTAGCCTCGCAAACCGCCTTCGCGTCCTTCGTCCACATCCATTCCGTCTTCGGGTAGGAATTGAACGCGATGATAAGCGCGAGGTTGAAGAGCAGCGACACGGCCAGCGCAACGCCAAGCCCGACGAGCGTAATGATCGTGAAGCGCTTCTGCGAGCGCACATGATTGTCACGAATTTCGATCTGGGCGTGTGCGTCCATCGACTTCCGTCATCCTTCTATGGGAGCCAACGGCTCAAAGACTGGTGTCCGGGGAGTGATTGGTGCCTCGGCCGCAGCAGGCGCGAACTCCTGCCTTGCAGGTATGCAGCCGTAAGAGGAACCATCCGCGACATAGGGGATTTCCTCGATCCGCGAGAGCATCAGGGCGAAGAAGCCGCCTGCGCAGATAAGGGAAATGGCGTTTGCGACCAGCAGGCCGTAGGCCAGCGAGCGCAATGATGCGACCTGCATGATCCGCAACGAGGGTGGAACCGGCAGCTCCGGCTGCACAAGCGCGGGAAGCTGCAAAGGGAGCTTATCGTTCTTGCGCTTGCCGAAGAACATCACGAGCCATACGCCTCAAGGATCGTGGCAGCGTCATCGTTGTTGAAGCCGCGATAGAAGGTTGCCGTGCCATCCGCTCGCGGGATCACGAATGAAGGGACGGCAACCACATCGTTCGCCCCCTCATAGAGAGCGAACAGAATGGCAGCATTGTCTTGCAGCTGGCCCTGCGTTTCAGCGCTGCCCGTCGCAGCGGGAATCGCACCATCCACAACGGACTGGATTGCCGCCTGCCCTTCGAGGGTGCGCATCCCTTCGATCATGTCTGCGCCGCTTTTCAGATCGCCCAGCAGCGAGACGGGAATCCAATTGATGTTCGCCTTGCCGTTCAGCTCCTGCATCGCCCGCTTGCAGTAGGGGCAGCGCGGATCGAAGAAGGCGAATATCGGCTGATCTTGAGCAAGCTCGCCTTCGACCTTGAACGCGGTTGCCTGCGCCAGCGCTGCAAGCAGCGGAGCGACGGACTCTGCGTCTTGCAGGACTGGCGCGAGCTGCACCGGAACACCGTCCGCATTCAGAGACGGCGCGGGCAGCGGTGCCGGTGCCGGTGCCGCAATGGTCGGAGCCGCCGCATAAGGAACCGTTGGATATGCCGGAACGGGCTGGGTCGCGGGCATTGCCGGTCGCGCCGAGGCCCGTTCAAGAAATGCGACCTTCTGGGAAAGACTCCCAGCATAGAAGCCGCCTGCGCCCGCAATTCCAGCAAGGGCGACCGCGCCCCCGACCAGCAGGCCGTATTTGGTGTTGGACATGAAAAAACTCCCGTCTGACCAAGAAAACTATACTCGGCCAATCG
Source organism: Pontitalea aquivivens (assembly GCF_046507575.1). NCBI lineage: Bacteria > Pseudomonadati > Pseudomonadota > Alphaproteobacteria > Rhodobacterales > Paracoccaceae > Pontitalea > Pontitalea aquivivens. The sequence goes on from NZ_JBKFEY010000015.1 coordinate 32,386, forward strand.
AGAGTTTACAATCGGTTTTTAGATAGATTTAGCGTTTGCCGCTACGGGCGGAACCCCTGCCCTGGGTTGCGTTCCGGCCGAGCCTGGACACGCTTTTCCAGCTCCGTGGAATAGGACTTTTCGGAAATGAGGCGCTGCTTGGTTTCTGCCAGCTGATGGGCTGACTGGCGCATTTCCTCGGGTGGCACGAACATAGAGCGGTTTACCAGCGTGTCGAAATGCCGAGTGGCCGGATCGCTCCATACGCGGCTTTGGAACTGCGCGTTGTATTCGCGGCGAAGCCCGCGCCGGGCTTCCGAGTAGACCGTTTGAAACTCCGTTTCGATCTTCGCCTGGTCGGCCGCAGCGGTTTCAAGAAGCTGTGCCGCCTTGTCGTAGCTCTTCTCTGTGATCGCTGTCGCTGCTGCGCCGACAGCAACGGAAACCAGCCGTGCATTCTCACGGGTGGCCGCAACAGCCTTTTCCCAGATGGCTTCTGCCTTCATTTCCAACTGCCGGAACACAGCTTCCGGCGTAGCCGATTGCTCGAAACCCTTAAAGGCTGCGACCTCCATACCCTGCTCCGGCTGGCTGGCTTGCAACTGCGCTAAGATCTCCTGACGCTCTTCGCGCTGTGTGTCGGCCGCGAACAGAATCAGCGCTTGCTCAACAGCATCCCCGCGAACAGGTTCCGAGCGCAGATCCTCCGCTGACAGGTCACGCCGCACCAAGCCACGCTCCTGAAGGAGCTTCAAATAGGGTGACTCTGGCTGGATCGCCTGGTCAAAAAGGGCCTTTAGCGACGACGACATATGGCGCTCCGGTGCTTCTTCTCTTGTTCGCTCATAGGAGCAGTATCTCTATATGCTCTCAACTTGTGTTTAGATAAAGAGTTTAACCTGCGAGAACCCAACGCGCTATAGGCAGATTCGTCGCTTCCTCTTGTCTTTTAAGGCACGGAAGCGCTCACGAACGCGAACAAAAGTGCGTATCCCAAAGGCATGGCGATGCTCTTCTGGAAGCAAAATCGCACGGAAGCGGCGGCGCAACCGGCCCATAGGACCATGGCTGCATCCTGTGTCCCTTCCCGGCCGCTCTCAAATTTCATATCAACCAGCTCGCAGCCAAACAGTGCTGCGTCGTTCTCGCGGATGGTAGCAACCGGCGGCGCTGGGTATGCAGACGGTCGAACTCGCTCATAGTATTCACGCGCAACCGCATAGTAGATCGGCGCGAAAGTCTCGTTCCGATACCAGAAGTCGTTCACAACCATCGCAGCTGCGCCGTCCACGCCCTCATCGTCCGGGATCAGTCGGGGCGCGTTTGGCGCAATGAACTCCAAGGCGTCCATCGGCGCCAGACCATCAACAACCTCGGCAAGGCCGACCGCAACAATGTCGCAGGCGGCATCACCATCCTTGACGCTCATGATCTCGAAGACAGCCTCAAAGACCGCCGCCTCGAAAACCTCTAACGGACCCGCCATTTGTTGCCCTTCACGAACCGCGTAATCATCATTCGCACCCACTCAAAGGGTGTGATTTTCCACTTGGCATTCAGGTAGTAGATCAGCCCGGCGTAGATCAGCCAGCCGAAGGCCACCGGCTTGAACATCCCCAACCATGCGGCCGGGATCATCGCCGGAAGCCCGAGCAGGATCGAAGAGTGCAACCCCGCCACGGTCGTGGGCACCCCGGTAAAGCGCCACCGCTCCGAGACTAAGACGCTCTCGCGGTCAAACTCATCGTCGTCTCTCATAGTTTCATCCCTTTTCCTGCCCAGCGTCGGCCCGTCGCGCCGGTATCAACATGGGTGAATGTTCGGTAGCGCCCAAGCCCCGAGACATTCAGCGAAGACGCCATGCGGAACACGGCATCGGGTGGGAAGCTGCGCAGGTTGAAATCCCCTGCCCTGCCCGTGATGTGATAGGAGTTGCGAGCCGCGCCTTCGATAGTGGCGTTGCGCCGCGCCGTCCGGTAGCCTGAATTCATGTCGATCCGACACGGTGCCCCAGCATTCATCGACAGGTTGGTCTGGATGTTCGCCAGAAATGTGAACAGCATCGGGTCGATGTAGACGGCAGCATCCTCGTCGCGCCAATCCCGCCACAGCCAGGACAGGAGACGGATCGCCTGTGGCTCATAGTTAACACCATCCCAATGCCGGATGGTCAGCTCTTCCCCCTTCGCATTTTTCACCCAGATGCGGTCATATCCGACCTCATCCCACGGCGATGCTTCGCTGGGGCTTGGGAGGGCATAGGAGCCGAGAGCGGCAACGATGCCGAAGACGGCGCTGCGCCGCGACAGATCATAGGCCATTTTCATCCTCGCCATAGGTGCGGTAGAGCGTGAGGCGCATCCGGTCATCGATCCGACCGGCGTGATACGCCTCATCGATAGAAGCTCGCATTGGGCAAGCGTTTTCGGGGTTCTTCATCAGCTCGCGCAGAACCTCGATATGCCGGGAATATCCAGCCTCAAGCAGACGCTGCTTGTCGGCGTTCGTGAGGTAGATCCAATCGCGCAGCACAACCATTTCGCCGTCCGCGCCACGAATACGCGCCTGCGACATGAACAGCCTGGACGCATTCACCTGGGCCGCAAACATGCGGTCATGCTGGTAGACGGGGAAGTTCAGCACCAAGCGCTGGATGATCTCCAGGCAGCTGTTGGCGTGGGTGGTTCCAAACAGCGGGTGGCCCGCTGCGGCCACCTCATGCGCCGCTTCAATCGTCTCGGTATCCCTGATTTCCCCGATCACGATAAGAGACGGGTGACGGCGCAGCGAGTTACGAACGCCAGCGGCAAAAGACGGCAGATGCGTCCCGATTTCGGCCTGGTGAACATAGGAGTGCGCCGAGGGGATGGAGTGGAACAGGTATTCCACCGGAGCCTCATAGGTCACGATCTTGCCCTTGATCGCGGTATCGCCTTCGAGGATCTCGCGCTGGCAGGCCGCAAAGGTGGTCGATTTCCCCGATCCTGTCGGCCCGGCAATCAGGAACGATCCTTGCGTCACCGCGAACCGGCTGCGCAGCGCCTTCGGAAAGTCCACCTGATCCATGGTCAGCGGCACCGAGTTGATGCGGCGCATCGTGGCGTCAAAGCCAAGCCCACTGCCAGCGAACCCGCCCGTAATGTTCAGACGAAAGCGGTGCTGCAAAGGCTCACCGCTTTCGTCCTTCTCAACCGGATCATCTACGGTGATTGCCTTGTCGAAATCGGAGCCGCTTCCGACTTTCGCAATCACGTTGTCCGACCCGGTGATCTTCTTGAGAACCCGCTCGACCTGGCTCCCGTTCAAGGTGTAGCGCGTGACCGAGAGCATTTCACCCTTGTGCAGGGTGAGCACCGGCATGTCGGTGGAAATGAAAATATCATCCACCTTCATGCGGGCAAGAAACGCCAAGAGCGGAATGACCGCATCGGGATCAGACAGATGCGGCCCGCTGTAATCGAGAGGATTGCCAATCCACACGGTTAGGGCCTCCGAAACCGAGGGGCCACGTTGAGCCGCAAGGTGCGCTCGTTCTGGTGTGCCCGCGTTCCACCCTCGGTGACGCGCCACCGGCTGACTTCCGTGTTCAGATTCGGCAGCGAAACGACGCCTTGGCGCGACAGCTCGTGGTAGCGAAGCATCCCACCATAGTCGCGATTGAGGATGTTCCAGCCGGTCACAAAGCCGCGCCTGGCCTCGGTGATGCCAGCATACCAGCCGGTCGAAGCACCTTCGCGCCACGCCTCTTCTTCCTTTGCCGTCTCAACCGAAAGACCTTGTGGCGCGGCAATCGGCTGGATCGGCAATGTCAGGTATGATTGCCAGCGCGGCGGCTCCATCGCCAAGCGAGCATCCTTCACGATCTCGAAGGAGCTATTCGAGAAATAAAGGAGCTGGCCGGATGCCTCCTGGATATTGTTGATCCGGGTGATGACAGGCGGGATCACATAGGTCTGGATCATCAGCCTGCGGAAATTGAACCGTTGGTTCAGGTTCGACACATAGCGCCGCTGAACGATCTCGTTGATCCGCCGCGCCTCGTCGGCATAACCAGCGCGAATGCCAACGCCACGAGCTGCATCGTAGATCACCCGCAGCTTGGGATCGGACGGAACGAAGCTCTGCGTCCGGCGATAGAAGTTGCTGTTCGGGTTTACGATGTCGTTATAGCGCACGTTCGTGGACGGGGCGTTGACGGTGTTGAGGACGAACGACGACGATTCATCCTCCATGCCCCGGCAGGCGCTCTGCCGTCTTTCGTCAGGATCGGAGCAATCCGGCGCTGGGGCGACCAGCGGCGTCCCCGGCGTCGGCAGTTGTTGGGCGACCGCACCCCACCCGGACATGCAGGCGGCGGCGCAGGCGATGATGAGAGTGCGCTTGAGCATCATATCGGCCTCTATTTGAGTTTTGGTGTGGGCGGATTTGACAACAGCGAGTCTGCCCCCGTGCTCGCCTCTTGCTTCGAGCGAATTCGCTCGAAGACGGAAAAGTTGTGGCTTCCCTTGAAATGCCGGTCGAACTCGGCACGGTCGAAGCCCTGCATCTGCTGCCAGGCTATGACCAGCATCGCCCGCATGGCGTGACTGCCGCGCATCCGCACCGACTTGTCGATGAACTCGCTGATCGCAGCCTCGATCTCGCTCTCCGGGTTGAGATACGTCCGCGACTGGCGCAGCTCGGATTTGCGACCTCGCCTCGCCATTACGAGCGCCCCCCACCATTGCCATTGGACGCCCGCGCCTTGAGCAGACCACGCACAGGAGCTTGCTCCGGGTTCTCCACGCCAAGGACGGCATCGCTGGGGAACTGTTCAGCAACGATACCGCCAAACACACGGGCACCCCCGCCGACAAACAGAACGTGGTCAACCTCCCCTGCCTCGACCTCGCCTTTCAGCTGGTCCAACCCCGACACCCGCATGAGGGCAACGGCCTCGCGAATGGCATCATCGACAAGATCGCTCACATCGATACGAGTGCCCGCCGTCAGGATTGTCGGGTCTGTGCGCAGCTGGGGAAGATCGATCACGTCTCGGTAGCTGTGACGCTCGACCAGGCGCTGGTCGATCTGCGAGGCCGCTTCCTCGGTGCCGAGGCCAAATTCGTGATAGCGGCTCATGACAAGCGTTGGCAGCAATTCTCCCGTCCACTCGACATAGTGGATGCGTGTCCCTGTCGCCCCGAAGTCCACGACCGCGACGGTGGCCCCTACCCTGACGCGATCCTCGGTGAACTCGACCAGATCATCTTGCGTCGTCGCAGGAGACTTGATGGCGAGATCGTAAATGGCCCAGGCCGTCTCCACGCTGGCCGTTGCCTGATGCAACTTCCACTTCGATGCAGCGGGCCGACCGGACGCCGGATCGATGGTGCCGACCGGCATTTTCAGAAGTGAGGTTTCCGCCTCCCGAACCCGGTTCGTTTGATCTTCGCCACCGCAAAAGAGGATGGGCGCGGGCTGCGTCAGAATGACGTTCGTCTTCCCCGTCACAGAGAGCTTCGTCATCGCATGTTCGATCAGCACACGACGCTTGGCATTCGAGGGTTCGCGGAAGTTAGCTGCCCCGACCGGGAACACCCCATAGTCCTGTGCGAGCGCCGAGTAGATCTGAAAATTGTTCGTGGTCTTCCCGAGGCAATAAACGCCCCCGGCCTGTTCGCTGACAAGTCCTCGCACCACAGACGAAGAGAAGCTGATCCCGCGCACAGTCTGGCCGACCAGCGCAGCGGCTTTCGTTGACGCCAAGCCCGTGTCGATCACGATCAGCATCAGTAGCCCACATACCCGCCAGAGCTATTGATGACGCGGTTGACGAACTGCTCTGTCGTCTCTTCCGGCTTGATCGTTGACTGCGTGGAAGCACATGCCGAGAGCGCCCCGAGGGCAAGGACGAGTGCCAGGATCTTCATGACGGATACTCCTGAAAAATGCAGAGGGTTTCCGCCCGACGATATGCCGCACTCAATCTAAATACAATACAGAAATTTACGCCTTGCCCTCGTAAACGCTGGCATTTTTGCGAAGGCTACAGTATACTTTTACGACCACCACCCCCCCGTTAGTGTATGTTATCAAAATGCACGAGAATACCAGTCTGGCCTACAGAACAAACGCTGCCCGGATCACCGCAGAGGTCGTGGCTCGCTACGGCTCGGCCACCCCGGAGGGCTACTTCGATTACCTGATGGAGAAATCCACGGAGCTTTGCACGAACACCATCCGCATCTACAAGCGGTCGGTGTGCTTCGGCCTCGAAGAGGCTGGCCGTGACGATGAAGCCGAAGAGCTGCGCGACCTTTTTTCAGAGGTGGATAATCCAGCTCGCGGTCGCAAGCTGAAGCTCGTTCGCCGGGTGCCTCACAGCATTTTCGAGCGCACGTTGCGAAACCTCCGAGAGAGTAAATCGAAGACCTCCCACCACGCGGCCGACCTGCTGGTAGCCACGGCCATCACCGGCTTGCGCCCGACTGAATGGGCATCCGCGACGATTGAAGGTCGTGTGCTTCGCGTCAAGAATGCCAAGCATTCCGAACTGCGCGGAAACGGGGAAATGCGCGAGCTTGAGCTGCTGGACACGCTCACCGAGGATGAACGCGCAGCCATCGAGCGCACCATGAAATTGATCGGAGACAAGGGCTACAAGACCGTGCGGCCGAACCTTTCCGTAGCCTTCAAGAAGGCACTGGCCGATGCGATCCGACACCTTGGTGAAAGCCGCTGGTTCCTCCGGCTTCGCCTCTATGATTTCCGGCACCAATTCAGCGCGGATGCCAAGCATGAATGGGGCATCGGAACCGGCATGGTAGCGGCCGCTATGGGCCATTCAGTTGAGGATACAGCCGTGCAGCACTATGGCCGCAGAAAGCACGGCAAGGGCGGCATGAAGGTTCGGCCAACCGATGAAAGCATAGCCAATGTGCGCCGCCTTTACCCCGTGCAAGAGCCTACACCACCCGCCACCCCGACCCCGGCACCGCTCGGGAAAATCGGCAAGATCAAGCTGTCCTTCTGACGTGTTCAAAGGGCATATGTAATGGCGCATATGGTGCATATGCCGTATTCCATATGCTCGACCGAGGCACCCATATGAATGTGAAAAGGGCCGATCCGGCTACCGCCGCATGGCCCGTTTTCCAGTGCCGCAGCGCATGGCGAACCTATGATGCGCGGCCCTAAACTGTCAACGCCCGCCAGGCGCAATCCCCGCCCACTCTGACGATCTGCGAAGACCTCAAGTATCGCAGCAGATCGTCAGAGGATACGCGCGAACGTGGCCCGTCAGCTTTCGAGATAACCCTTTGCGACGAGCGCATCATAGATCAGCTTCGACACATCGGTGTCCTTATCCAACGCCAGCTGTTTCAGGTGTCGCTTTTCCTTCGGAGTGCAGAGAAATCCAACGCGAGCAGTGCGGTTTTCCTTACCGTCACCGCCCTGCCCTTCCACCTTCGCAACAGGTGCTGGCGCAGGCTCCTGAGCTTGCGGCGGAACATCAGCCACCACGCTGGGCATTTGTGCCTCTACTGGCTTCGGCACATTCACGGTGCCGCCTCGCGTCACGCCGGAAGCCCGCTCCTGCCCGACGCTCATAATTGCGCTTGCCAGCTTGGTTTTATCGGTCTTTGCCGCCATTAGTCGTCCTCCGAATTCAGGGTTTCAATCACCTCGTCTGCAAAGCGCTGCATGAAAGCAGCGGCGGGCGAAGTGGGTTTGTGCTTGAAGATCGAGGCCCCCATGAAAGAAGCCTCCGCTACAGCTGCATATGTGGGGATCGAATGCTCGAAGGCCCTGATTCCCTTGGCCTTTAGCGCACCCATGAACCCCGCATAGAGGTTCGTCGCGAGATTCACCCGCGAGACAAGCACCCTCACCTTTGGTTCACGGCCCATCTGCTTTGCGATGGTGTTGATCTTGCCGTAGACTTCTTCGGTCTGCACCAGGTCGAAACGGCCCGTATTCGCAGGAATGATCGTCAGATCAGCTACGGCCGCAGCCGCCAGCGATGCCTGCGAGTTGTAGCCCCCGCAGTCGATGATGACATAATCGAAACCGTCACTGGCCTCTTCGATCTTGTCGATCATCTCTCCAACGAGACGCCCGGCAGCATCAGCATCGTCGCCGCCCGAGGGGTTCTCAAGGAAATGCACCGGAAACGGCAGGTTTTCAGGTGAACCCATCACTGCCTCGGTCAACATCGCCCGTTCATCCGCGTCGATCAGCGCCACCTTTGCGCCGCGCTCATGAAGATAGTCCGCCAGGTGGATTGTCGTGGTCGTTTTCCCGACACCCCCCTTGGTCGTGTAGATCGTGATTACCTTCGCATCTGCCATTCGATCACCTGCCTCCTACATTGCGCCACAGCTCACGCGCTTAATGCCATATGCTCATATGTGCTTATGCACTTGTGGCCATATGTGCGCAGCGGGTTCCATCCATCCGCTCACCTGTGTTTAAGCACATAGGCCCACCTGTGTAAAGGGCCTTATGTGTATATGTGCGTATGTGCGTCCGTGCCTAAGCACCTAACCGCATACACGCATAAACGCTTAGTCGCATATTCACACATGGCGATAGGTGGTTAGCATCATATGTGGTTAGTCGCCTAGCAACATACGGTATTAGCCCCATAGTGCCATATGCGCATAACAGCATATGCGTTGATGCCACTAGGCTACTGCACACACATACGCTTGTGCGCATAGTGCCACATTACCTTATGCGCTTACCAGCGTATGCGCATCTGTGTCTCCACACCTAAACACTTAAACACTCAATCGCAGATGTGCTGATGTGCCTGCGCGGGTCCACGCGGCATAGGCGCATATGGGTATAAGCACATATGTGCCTATGTGCTGTTTTCGGCTTTACGCGGGGCAGGGGGCAAGGCATACTCAATCTTTTTACAGTTTGACATTTATTAGATTCGCCGCCACCCTTACGCGGAGTCGAGCGCAGACCTCGGCTTTTGCGGTTTAATCTCTATGGGAGACAAGGGAATGGTCGATTTCAGCTTTGGCGACGAACGCCCGAAACGGAAGCACCACGGCGACCTGCTTCTTCAGGTCGAAGCGGTCCATCCAGAAGAACGCGCCGTCTCCGGCGTGGATTTGCGTAGTGGTGAAACCTTCAAGGTCGCACTCGCGACCACCGAGGAATTCGCCAAGCACTTTGTCAGCTCGCAGGATCAACATCGACCCTTCGCTGAACGTGTCACAGCTGCCGAAAAGCGCTTCGAGGATCGTCCCGCGCTTGTTGAAGGCGGGGAAGAGGCCAAGACGCTGCACGTTGAAGTTGGTTCGGTGGTGCTGCTCGAAAACACGCGGACATTCCAAACCCCGGACGGCGAAGAGAAGACCGCCACTGCATGGCCGAAGTCCGTTGTTCGCGACCCCGCGCAAGAGGCCGTTTTGACGGGAACCGTCCAAGCCACGCACTACGAGACAAAGGCCGGGCAGCGGATTGATGTGACGGTTGTTCGTGAAGACGCCGCGCAACCCATCACCGATTTCGACCTGGAAGGGGCCTTTACTGGTGCGTGGGACGATCTGCCCCTGACGCAAACCGGCGTGGTCATTGCCTTGCGCAATCAGCGTGGGGAAGTCACGACAGCGAACCTGACCACGCCATATCGGAAATATGAACCGGAACCGTCACTGGAAGCTGCGCTGGACGCGCCACAGGGCACTTACCAGCTTTTCGCCGCTGCCGTGGTCGCCGCGCAAACTGGCCTCCGCGAATTCGATGACCTCAAGATCAACGAGCAGGTCAATCCGAAGAAGGTTGAAATCGCCCGGAAGATCTATGATCTGGTGGCCGAAAACCCTGATAATCCGCCATTTGAGATCACCGTCATGCCTATGGCGAAGACGCAGTTCATCCCCGGCGACTCGTTGACCAACTTCCTGCGGGACTATCACGGCACCCGGAACGGAAAGCCCAGCGAAAACAAGCAGCCCGATCCGGGCAAGAGTTTCCAGGGCAAGGGGTTCGTTCCTGCGGTGATCGCCATGTCTCGCGATCCGAAAAGCCCGGACATTTCTCCGGCCTCGGCCCGTATCCTTACGCCGGAGAACAAGTTCAGCTTTGGCGACATCAACGTCAAGGAGAACGTGCTGCCGCGCAAGATGCGCGAGATCGGCGCGGAAGCGTCTGTTCGCGTGTTCGGTGAAACCTTCGGTGCGAACGCCGCAAAGGCCGAGATGGAAGCCAAGCCGGAGCAGGAAGCCGGTCGCAAGAAGAAATACGACGCGGCCCCCGGCCTCTAACCCCGAGGGACTGTCATGGCGTATTTTATCCCTCATGACGATGGCCGGTTTGTTTCGGCCATCGTTGAAAACAAGCACATTGACGGGAATCAAGGTCACTCCCTTGCCGTTTGGACCGGCCCGGATGAAGGGAAGGCCAGGACGCGCATCCGCTCGACCCTCATGCGCACCCGCGTCAACCTTGCAGAGGTGAATGCGCCTGACGGTGGAACCGTCTTCTTGCTTCCCTTGCGCTTTGCGAACGCACCCTTCTGGGCGGATTTCATCGACAATCCGGCCAGCAAAGGCATTGCTGCCGACCTTTACGAAGCTGACAAGCTGAACGCCGCATCCGAACGCTTGAACGAGGCTTCGGGGATCGAGCTTCGAGACCCAGAGCTTATAGGCCGTAACCGCTATGGCTATTCGGTCTATGATCGTAGCTTTGGGCGCACGGCCCATAAGGTCGGCAACCATCGTGAAATCGTGCCGGAGTGGCATCGCAAAGACGGCCACGTCTACGGCGACAAACACCCGGAAATGTTCTTCCGCGCCCGAAGCGACTACGATCTTGCCGAAAATGCGCGATCCGTCTTCATCCAGATGGCCAACGGCGATCCGCTCACCGAGGCGGATGTAGACCGTTTCGCCAGCGCCCTGACAACTCCCGAATTCCGTGTCCGTCCGCGCGAGCTGATGGAGCATGTCGAGGCCGAGGTTAGCCGCTGCATAGCGACAGGTGAAATCGAGGGCAGGGCACCCCTTGATGCCCTTATGGCAACCTTCCCGAAAGCGCGGGAACGCACTGCGGCAACGATCATCAATCAGCAGTATTCGACGCCCTATCCCTTCGGCCTCGCCGCCTCGCAAATATTCGACAACATTGCAGGCAAGACGGTGTTGGAACCCACCATCGGCAACGGCGCTCTGGTCGCGCCCTTTGCCGCTCTAGGGGCTGATGTGACCGGCTTCGAGATCGATCACGGGCGGTTCATGCGGGCCACCCGAGCGCTGGGCGATAACGGCGCAGCTATCGAGCATGGCGACTTCCTGACTGCCGCGCAGGGGCTGGGGCAGGGGGCGTTTGATTTCGTGCTGGCGAACCCACCGTTCGACGGAATGCCTGCCAGCACCGATATTCCCATTGCGGGAACCAAGTTCACAACTGACCGCCTTCACTATGCCATAGCGGTTGAAGCACTACAGCGCTTGAAGGTTGGTGGCAGCGCATTCTTTGTTCTGCCCACCAATTTCATCAACCCAGAGGTCAAGGAAGGAACGGCCAAGCGCTTCCATAACCTGATGAAGCTCGCATTCGACCAGGTTGAAGAAGCTGTTGCCGATGGACGCCTCTACCAAGGTATGGGCACCACTGTTCCCGTCCAGGTTTATGCCGCGCATGGCTTTCGTGCCGAGCTGCATCCCTTTGCAAAGCTGAACGATCCAGAGTTCATGGGTGCTGTGCGCAGCCTCAAAACCTATTCGGACCTCTATGATTGGGCTGACGATTGCCGCGCCCGGTTTGGGTTTGAACCGCTGGGCCTCGCGTCTCTGCCGGTGCGGCACGAGCCTGAAGCGCCCGAAGAGACTACATCAGCTCCCGAGCCGTCAGGACCGCGCACAGCACCAACAGAGCCCGCCAGCCCCGCTGACCCCTCTAGCGGCAGGGAACCGGCATCTACGGAGCCGACGCGCAGCAACGGGGCGCAGCGGGGGGCAAGCGGTCGGGGACGGGCAACCCGTCAAGCGCAACCGGCACCGGAAGCTCCTGCGATCCCCGCCGCCGCGCCAATCGTGCCAGAGCCGCCAGCCACCGTAGAGACGGCCGAGCCGGTTCTGAAAGACGATCCGCTGCCGCGCTGGCTGACCGATAGTCTGGCGAGCGAAGAAAATCAGGCTTACCGGCCTTTCTCCCAAGCAGGCGCAGCCACTTCTGTGATCCCGCGCTCTCTGTCTGGCGCGATCTACGGTGCGCTTGAGAACCTGACAGCCAAGCTCAAACGCGAGCACGGTCGGGATTATGACGTTGACGCCTATGTCGCTGATGCGCTGCGCATCCCGAAAGAAGAGCTGCTAAAGGGCGAACGGCTTTCGCCCGAGCAGATCGACGGCGTTGCGTTGTCTCTGGACGGCATGTCCGAAGGGCGCGGCGTTCTGATTGGGGATTTGATGGGCCTCGGTAAGGGCCGCGAGCAGGGCGCGATTGTCGAGAGCGCCTTAGCAGATGGCGATCCGATCATGTTTGTGACCGTGAAGCCCTCGCTTTTCTCCGACTTCCTCGTCCGCGACCTGACTGACGTGAGCCAGCGCCCTACAGCAGAGCGGCTGGAAAGCGGGGAAATCACAGTCCACCTGGTGAACGATAACGCGATCCTTTTGGATCGTAACGAAAAGACCATCTACCGCCAGAAGGGGGGGACGAAAGGTGAAAAGAGCTACGCAATCCCACCTGATGCCAATGTGGTGGCGAGCACCTATTCCCAATTCCAGAAGGCCGACACGGGGGCGCAACGTCTCGAAGCGGTCAAGGAATGGGTTCAGCATCACTTCGACCAGGGCAGGAAGCCGCGCATCCTACTGGATGAGGCTCACAAAGCCGCCTCGCCGGATTCCAACACCGGCATGTATTTCGCCAACCTTTGCCGGTTCGTGGAAGAAGGCGGGGGGTCTGTAATCTGGTCATCCGCCACCGGCATCAAAACCGGCCAGCATATCGACCTCTACTACAGCGCCCTTCCAGATACCGGCTTGGGTAAGGCCGAGCTGCTGGAAATCATGGCCGGTGGCGACTCCCTTTCACTCCAAGAAGCCCTGTCCCACGAAATGGCGGCAAGCGGCTCCCTGTTTGTCCGGCAGCTGGCTGACCAAGGGATTGAGCGCGATTTGCCACGACTGGTAGACTTCGACCCCGACAAGATCACCCGTGTGCGCGAAAAGGTCGATGCGGCAACGGAGATCCTTCAAGACGTGATCGACTTTGTTCCCACGATCAAGGAGCTTGCCACGAGGATCGCCAAGGATGAGTTCGGCGGGTCAATCTTCCGCAACGGGGTGGACAAGCTCAAGCTCGACACCAACTCGCCGGTCACGAACCTGCACCACTTTTCCGGCTATCTGACGCTTGCGGCAAAGGGCCAGTTCATTGAAGAGCTGGTGACGGACAGCCTGTCGCGAGGCGAAAAGCAGGTGTTTGCCATCGAGCACTTGGGCGCAAGCATCCTCGCGTGGAAGATGGCCCAACCAGGTGAGCTGCGGACAGATGGCAATGGCGGGCGCTACTTCGACACTGCCCCCAATCTGGGTGACGTGCTCAAGCGCTATCTCCACGAGGCCATGAAGGTCAAAGCCACGAACGCGCTGGGCAACCAGATCATCGTTGACCTTTCCGAAGAGCTGGGCGGGTTCATTCGCGGCCTTTCCGATCAGATCGATGAGGCCGACCTGACAGAAATGCGGGTGGATGGCGCAGACATGATCCATGCCGCTTTGGCGCGGATGGGCCTAAGCAGCGGCGAGCTGACAGGCCGCACATCCAGTGGCGGGCTTGGCGTCCTGGGCGAGGATAACGGGCGATTCTATCTTTACGAATTCGAGAAGGGGGGGGCGAAAGCTAATCTCCAGGTCGCGAACAAGTTCAACAACGGTGATCTTGACGCTTTGGTTCTGAACAAGTCGGCGTCCACGGGCATTTCGCTTCATGCGGCGAAGTCGGTGGGGGATGATCTTCGGCGGCGCTGTATGATTAAGATGGAGCTGCAAGGCGATATTGTGGATGAGCGCCAGATTGAGGGCCGCGTTAACCGCAAGGGGCAGGTCGAAGGCCCGCGCTATGTCGCGCCGCTGACCGGGTTTGTTTCGGATGATCGTCTTGCGTCCCTGTTCAACCGCAAGAACCGCTCGCTGTCAGCCTCGACCAACGCGACACGCGAGAACAGCACCAACATCGACGAGGTGGTGGACCTTCTGAACCCCGTGGGCCGCGAGGTCGTTTTCGATTATCTGACGCGCAACCCGCAGCTCGCGGCCGGGCTGGACATTGACGTTGGCAAGGATGTCACGCCCGACGACAGCCTGACGCGCAAGCTGCTAGGGCGGCTGATCGTGCGGCCACTGGATGAACAGATGCGCGTTGTCGGTGAAATCGACGTGCAGTATCAGATGCGCTCGGAATTTCTTGACCGGCGTGGCCTCAATCCCAACAAGAACACGCGCCGGGACTGGCGCGGCCATGTCGTTGACCAGGATGTGTTGCTGGCCGAAAACCGTGCATCCGGCATGGGGTCAAAGCCCGTCTACATGACAACTATCGAAGCGCCGACGGTGGTTGCGCCACTCGCCTATGACCAGGTGGTGAAGGCAGTTAAACGCGGTCTTTCACAAGCCCAGCTGATCGGTGATCTGCCGGAGCTGATGAGCAAAGCCTTTGACGAACATGGCACACCGAAGTTCAACGGCCGTCCTTGGCTGAAGACGGTAGGGCTGATGGATCGCTCACACTTCGAGGCTGGCGATACGCGGGACGTGCCTAAGATGGTGGAAGAGCTTCGGCAATTCTACTCGCGTCACAACCTGTCGCACACCGATGCCGCCAAGCTGAAGCAGGAGGGTGACAGGGCCAAGCTGATGACGCTTCGCAGTGCAATCATGCTGTCAAACCTCTCGGCCAGCGTCGAAGTCGGCCGGGCCGTCTTCCTAAACCCCGCCCTGGTCCCTGACCTTGAGGAAACGCGGCTCACGAACGTGGTGCAGATGACCGAAGGCGGCGAGGGGTGGATTCCCGGTGTCGTCACGAGCTACAGCGCTTCCGGTTCATATCCTCTCGATCCAGACTATCACACGTTCACAGTTGCCGTCCCCGGCGAGGCTGAACCGATCAAGGTGAAGCTGGGCAATGTCGCCCGGCATCTTCGCGCAATGGATCAGTATGCGAACAACTGGCAGGACGTTCGTTTTGTTGTCCCGGTCGATGAGTTTCTGATCCGCTATGCGCAGCAAGAGAACCTTGAAGCTGTGCAGGACTGGCTTGTCCCTCATGCCGAAAACGCAACGCTGTTCAGCCGCGCCAAACCGGACGGTTATCGCTTCGATAAGAACCTGCCAACGGTCCTGACGCGACGGCCGGAACATGAGGCCCTGTTCAGCGCCCTGTTTGACCGGACTGTGGCAGGCGAGGTCATGGAGCAAAAGACCGTCCTGACCGGCAACATGTTCCGTTCGATGCTGCTCACTCGGCAAAAGAACGGGCAAAGCGCCGGAACGAAGATCCTGTTCAGCGATGACAAGGGCATCTGGCACCATGGGATCGAGGTCGGGGGCGGGCCGCAGAACGAAAAGATGCGCCGCATTCGTGATAAGGCCCAGGTGACGGCCAGCAGCTCCGCGACCATCAAGACCGCCGATCAGCTGTCACAACTGTTCGGCCTGGTCATGGATCAGGATGTGCGCCAGCCGTTCCACCGGGAGGGCCAGCCTCGCCCGCCATCGCCCCTTGATCGCGCGGATGCGATCTACGGAAAGATTGGCGGCACCACGCTTGGAGAGCGGTTGAAGGTCGAAGGCTTACCCCCCATTGCCGAGGGCATTCGCGCTCCGGCTTGCGCGTTCGTCGGGCCTGATGTGTTCAGCGAGAAGCTGCTTGAGCCTCGCAACAACGTCTACAAGGGCCTCAATGCCCACGCCGGGGTCAACTTGAAGCCTTACCTGCCAGAGGACGTGAACATGAGAGCGGTCGGCGCTTTCTCAACGCCCTACGAGCAGTTGAAAAATGCGGTCGCATCGAGCTTCAAGGATTTGAAGCGCGGCGACATGTATTATTTCCCTCTGCAAGGCGTTGCCTCGGTCATCTTCGATCCGAAAAACGCCATTCTTCAGCAGGAATTCCCTGACCTCGTAGAGCGCGGATCAAGCAAGCAAGCGATCTACATGGACGGGAAGTATTTCAGCGCCCCCACCAGCATGATCGGCATCGCCTTTCCGTGGAGCTACGACGAAGACGGGCAGATCAGGGGAGAGGCGCGAGGAATCCACCAACGGGTGACGGAAGCACTCATCCGCCTGGGGGAAACAGCCGAGCAGCCAGTGCTGCTCACAGGCGCTTTGCGGGTAGTGGCAGAAAGACTCGATTCTGCGTCTTTCGAGCTTCAACGCGAAATCGATCAGTCTCTGGATGCCCACGCAGAGCTGGAAAACGTGAACGCTTCGCGGCCTAGACGGGCCGCGTCTGGACCAAGCGCATGAAAAGTCATGCCGAATTTAGATTGACCGGAGAAAAAGATAATGCGTATAGATTTTGAGGGGATCACGGGGAATCGTGCTATAGCTAGTGCGAGACTCGCCGCGAGTCACAAGAGGTTAACGCGAGCAAGAGGCAAAGCCCAGCTGTAAAAAAGGAAACCCCGCGAGGCGCGGGGCCATCGCGGGACAATCCGTAGGGTCGAACCAGTTACCAGCTGGATCAATCTGTCACCACCGACCCTATCGATTTCCCGAAAATTTGCAACTGAAAAATCGCTCTTGAGCGGACGGTTTTCTGTTGCCTGATGGCCTGCGGCCTCGCCTGTCTGCACAGGAGAGACCAATGACGTATGCACTTGAGACACCGCAATTTAACTCGGGTATGCTGGCGCATTACCTGACAACGGAACTTGGCCGCATGGGCAAAGCTGCGGGCCTCGCGCTTCTGCTTTTGGCGAAGGTTAACTGGCAGTCCGACGAGAGCTTTGGGCCGCGCGGAACCATCAACCATCTGACTGTCCGTAAGATGGCTGATGCACTCGGTTGCTCGCCCAGCACTGTCCACGACCATCTTGCGATCTTACGAGAGGCTGGAATCATCGGCAGTGAGCCGGTTTCAGATGCCAAGGGCGCGATCCGCTACTGCCGCCTGTGGTTCACTGGTTTTCTCAACTGGCTACAGGAGCGCTTTGAGGCGGGTGTAGCCCCATCCAAGCCTTCGGGTGGGGGGGGGTCCGAAAAACCGGAGAGAAATCATAATAACAAAACTCAAAAAATTATTGATCTTGATGAAGTGAAATCAGTGAAGTTTGGGCCGCTCGAAGACATGATCCGCAGGGCTGACCCAAAACTTGCAAGCGGTGACAGGGCGGATTGCCAGCTCGTCTTCGATAAATTCCGATCCTACAACATGCGCAAAGGAACCACCCAGATCGGGGTTGCAGCTCTTATTGGCTTTGCCAAGCGCTTTACCGAGTTCCAGCGCCCCAAGGCTCCAAGCTATCAGCCCGCAGCTGCAAAGGTCACACGGGCTGCGCCCGTGGCTGCTGCGCCGAAGGATGAAGATCCGGCAAAAGCTGCGCTTCGGAAGCACATGGACCCGTGCGTCTTCAAGGCATGGATCGAGCGGCTGACCTTTCGACGCACCGGGTCAATCCTTACGGTTGTCTCGTCTACCAGCTTCATCAAATCGCATGTTTCCCAACACTTTGCAGACGAGATCAGCCGTGCAGCCGGTCCAGCGGTTCAGGTGGAGTTCCGGTAGAGTTCCAGATTGACCAATACTATCTAAAAACATATTGTTGTTTTACGGATAGGAGTGCTCTGCATGAGTGAATTGGCAGAAAAACAGGTTGGTGCGGCCGTCCTCACGCTCGCCGGTAATGAACCGGACGCCGAGGAAGTGGATGACGGATCGTTGATCCGCACCTGGATTTTCCATCAGCTCGTTGAGAGTGCGCCTACGGTTGAAGCTGTTCTTTCGGAAGGAGATGAGCCGTGAAGCATCGAGCGTCTGCGTTTCTGGCGGTGATCGCCAGCATGGGAATGGTATCCGTCGCGAGCGCACAGACTGCGGGTGGCGGGTGCGTTGTTGAGCAGGCAGCGCAGGCAGCGCTTGAACGTCAGATCAAGAGCATCGAAGCCGCGCAAACGGATGTGGCCTCGTTCTTCCAGGGCGAGAGCAGCTGCATCAACTCGAACCTTCTGAACGTCATCGACTTTAGCCGCGCGATTCCAGACCTTTCCGGTTTGGTTGCGAACCTTGGTCAGGATGTGGTGAACAACCTTCTGAACGACGCAGTTCAGAAAGCCTGCGATATTGCCAATGAGCAAATCGGGGATGTGACCAACAACCTGAATACGTCTCTGGTCGATTGGAACAGCGGACTGTCCGAGGAAATCCGGGGGATCATCTCGGACGGCCAGATACGGGTCGGCGGCGGCAATGGCTAAGATCAAAGGGACAGCGCTTGTTCTGGCGTTGGCCGTCGCAACCACACCCGCATCCGCACAGCAGTTCGGCCAGGCGATGGGCGAGCTGCAAGTTGCGTTCCAGCAGTTGGTGTCTGGCTTGCGGATCAAGACGGCCCAGACAGGTGCAAGCGGCAACCAGGTTGCGACGGCCGCGCTGAAAAGCGCCGAAGCCAACGCGACCGCAATCGCGCAGTTTGATGTGCGATCTGGCCTGAATGCTGCTGTCAGCGCTTTCTCGGTCGGCCGGGACCAGACCAACGCGGCTTGTGGCCCTGTCCAGATGCGCCAGCTGGCGCAGACGGCGGCGCAGCGCAATGCGCAGCTTGGGTCGGTCTTAGCCGAAGCCGATCAAGCGTTCATGGATAGCCATGGGGATGCCGGTATGGTTCAGGCCACGCTCAACCGCCGCCGCGCAGAATTCTACTGCTCGCAGGAAGAGTTCGACGCGGGGCTTTGCGCGTCTCTTGCTGGCGTCGGCTACAACACTGGTCCGACAGCTGGCGACACCAACGCCTCGATCTGGATGAATGGCGGTGCATCCGGCGCTGAAGAGGTGGCAACCGGCATCGACTACATCGACCGCGTTGCACCACTGCCGACCGTGGTTCCGAAGACCGGGGCCGCAAGTGCCATTTCCCGCCTGATCGCACAGCGCCAAGCAGCGGAGCGCAGCATGGCACGAGAGATCATCGGCGGGTCGATCATGGAGGGCCTGGAATGAAGGGTATCCGTATCTGGGCTGTTTCGACGGCTCTGATGCTGTCGGGCGCGGGAAGCGCCATCGCGGCAACATGTGCTGGCGTCGAAATGCGCGTCAACAATCGAACGACCGCCCTGGAGCGGTCGATTGTCGAGCTGATCCGCGGGCATCAGACGACGATGATCCAGACAGAGGCGGCGCAACGGGCGCAGATCCTTTCGGCCCTCGCGGTCGCGACCAAGCAGACGGCTGTGAGCGGGAACCAGGACGCAGCTGTGCGGCTGCGAGCCGAAGAGGCCAATGCGCAGGCGATTGTAGCGGCGCAGAACCGGCAAGCAGTGCTTGATGCACAGGAGCGTTATGGTGACGTAGGTTTCAACGCCTGCGCTGTGGTGGACCGTAGCCGGGCGGTGGCCGACGCTCGTGCCAGCGAACAGGCACGGATGGATGCTATCCAGGCGCAGATCGTCAATCGCCCTTACGTCGCTCAGGATGGTCGAGCAACTGCGGATTGGTTTGCCCTCACCGAAGGAGGCGAGGGCACGTCAAGCTCGGTCATTTTCAACGGCGGAACGGATGCCGAAATCGCTCGCTATATCGACTGGCTGATGGGGCCACCGCAGAGCGGGCAGGGCAATGCCGCTGGCGCAATCCAGGAAGTAGATCGCTTGCAGCGCGATGCGCAGCGGTCGGTGTCGCAGTATCTGCTGATGCGCTCGGCCGTCAGCAACGAAGAGGGGAGCGTTGACGCTGCGATTTCGGAGCTGTCGGGAACTTGGACAGGAACAGATGGCGGTGCGGAATGGGCGGCTCGCCTCGCCACTTCGCCACTTCGAGCGGTTCTTCTCGACATGAGCCGCGCCGAGGCCGCGAACCTCGTGGCCGAAATTCGTGCTCTTGAACATCAGCTCGATCTTGAGCTTGGGCTTGCGTCCTTCTCCCTGGCACGGGCGACCAGAATGGTTGAGGCAACGACAACAGCAGAGGTTCGACAATGAAGACGCTGTTCCGCATTTCTCTGCTCGGATCATTCATCGCCTTTGGCGCCGCTCCTGCCTTTGCGGGCGGTGGCGCGGTGTGTTCGGTGTTCGATCCGACTTGGCAGAACCAGCATTCATCCACCCAGACGGCCATACAGACGGCGGTCGATGGTTATTCGGCGGCTGTTGCTCGCGAAAATGCGCAAACAGCGCGTGATGTGACCTCGGCAATCCGGGTGCTTACCGCGCAGCGGGCTGTCACTGACAACCAGATCGCTACGACCGATCTGAAGGCGAACGAAGCCAATGCCGAGGCCGTCTCGGCCAATATGGCTCGGCTTGCCGTTGCGCGGGCCTATGAGACCTATGGCGATGCGGGACAGCCGCCCGACAACTGTGCGGTTGTAGCCCGGCTCTCCGACTTTTCGCAGTCGGTCACTGTTGCCAGCGCAGCTGCACGGGACTTTGTGACGGATGAGGGGATTGATGTTCGTCCGGGTGGGACGCCGAATGTTGACGAGATCATCCGTCGCCGGATTGCCGACGCGAATGAGGTCACGCTGAATGTGCGAGCATCGCTGCTTGATCCCAATGCGAGCGAGGAAGACGTTCAGGCATTCATCAACAACCTGACTGGCCTTCCTTTGCAGAAATTCGCGCTGGGCGAGGGCGGTGCCTCGGCCTCGGCAGGGGGCGCGGCACAGGCCACCCAAAATCTGTTCGCTGCGCGATTGGAAGCATTCCAGTCTCCGGCGCTGGTGTCCCTGGGGCATATCCGCTCCATCCGCGCTGGTGTCAGCGCAGGACCAGAGTCTTCCTCGGCCGATGTGCATGAGCACCTTGAATGGATGCTCTCCCGCTATGGCGGCGGTCCCGAATATGAGCAATGGGCGGCATCGATGGTCACGAAGTCGGAGCCGGGCATCCTGAAAGAGATTGCCCGCATCCGTTCACTTGCGATGACGGTTCGTCAGCTGCGCGAGGAATCGACGGATCGTATGACCGTCATCGTCGGAACGCTCGTGGCAGGAGAATCCGCACAATGATGCTCGCACTGCCATCCCTTGCCCCCTTCGATGTAGACGCTGACGACATTGCCGATCAGCTGGCCCCGGCCAGCATGGTCGGCCAGTCCGATGAAATCTTTGAGGGAGGGGTTGCTGGGTGGAAGCAGAACCCGGCTGTGCTGGGCGCTGGCTTGCAGGCGTTTGTGCGAGATCTGAAACCGATGGCCGATCAGACCCCGAAGATGCCGGGCGATCTGTTCTTGGAGCGGCTGCGCTCTCTGGGCGTCGATTCAACGGGGGTATCTATCACCCCTGACGCAATCCGGCAGGACGCTTTGCTCGGAGACGGGGGGGATAATGGCCAGTGATCTCACAACCCTTGAAGCTATTGGCGAGGAAACGTCAGCGGTCGTTGGGAAGGGTGCCCAAGCGATCCTTGCAGAAATATCGTTTTCCAACGTCCTGCGAGAGCTGGACCTGCTTCCGAGCCATGGGTGGCGTCATCTGGTGTTGAACCTCGTGACCGAGAATGGCGCGGATCGCATCGATACGGGAGCGCGGTGGATCTATGCGGAGCGCCTGACCGGCAGCATCGCTGGGGCTGATCCGCAGGAGTTGATCCTCATCGCCTACGGTATTTACCAAAAGCGAGGCGATGATGCTGGCGGCGAGCTTGGTGTTATGCCGATCATCGACGGATGCGCTGCTCTCGAAGGCGGGAGCATCAATCTCTTGAAGGCCGTCCGCTTTGCCAACGGCAACGTGGCCTCGCCAATCGCGATGGAGAATTTCGAGTTCACGTCCAAGCTGCGCCATGCCCGGAGCCAGCTGGGGAACCCGGTTATCTATCGCAAGCACCGAAAGCAAAACGAGAAGGAGGCTGCGGCATGAGCATCAAGCGGTGGTTCGACCTCACGAACGAAGGCGCGAAGCTGGACCGAAAGATCAGCGAAACAGGATCGGCCTATCTTGAGCTGACCTTTTCCAATGCCGACGCGATGGAGGATCGCCTTGCGGCAGGCCGCATCGAGGCGGTCGCTCTCAATGGATGGGTCAAGCCGGAGGATGGTCTTTCCATTCGGCACTACGGCGAATTTCGTGACTTCACGGAGATTGCGCGTTCGCTGGCTGTGGTCTTTGACGACGATGCAGTCAGCAAAGCGATAGCGCCACGCGATGAGCTGCGCCAGGGTGAGGTCTTGGAAGGCGTGGATCGGCCAATCTACGTTGGGAAAGAGCATATCGACCAGTCGATGAAGCACTTGCCGGATGCCATCCGTGCGCGGGCGCTCGACATGATCGAGAAGGCCCGCGAACGCCAGATCAGTTTCAAGGGGGCGTCCCTTGGGGCCACGGGTGGCAAGCTCTGGGAGCTGGCCGAAAGGGTTTCCGCCAGCCTGTCGGACGGCATGTCCACGCATTTCGCGAAAATTGCTGCCGTTCGTTACGACGATGAAACGATTGCCCAGATCGAGCGCCTGACGGGCATCGATACTGATGCCGCTCGGAACGATCTGGAAGACGTGTTGCGCCGGATCGATCTTGATGGATACCAGCTGCGCGAAGCGCGCAAGAATGCGCTGGCGCTGGGATATAGCCCCGAGACCGTCGAGGCCGTAGCAGCTGCCGAGTATATCCAAAGCCTGCCCGATGCGCGTGATTTGGTGCTGGATCTGGACAGGCCCCAGGCGGTGAGCGCTCCGCTGTCGGAAGGCTTCCGGCGCGAGGTTCACGGGTTTCGCTTCGAGGTCTCTGCCGACACAACCACTCTGGCCGCTCGCGAGTATCAGGCGCGGCTCTCGTCCGCGATCAGCTTTGTCGCTGACACGTTTGGCATGGAGCCGTCCGAGGTTTTCCCGGCGAACACGCGCATCCGTGTGGTGCAGGGCATGGCAAACCAGAGTATGCGCGGTGCTCAATATTCGCAGACGCGAACCGGCAAAGATACCGCTGGCGATGAGTTTGTGGATCAGTCCAATGCTATCGTCTTCGCGCAATCAACGGTTGGCACAGCTCTGCACGAAATTGCGCACGGTCTTTCACGCCGGTTGGGTGATGATCCGGTCAAGTATGACGAGATCATCCATGGATCGGGCCTCATGGAGGCCATGGATGGCACTCTTGCCGAAGGCAAGATGCGCGGCCTGCGCAGCCTGGATGACGAAAAGTATGTCGCCTACCTGCGCGACCCGGAAGAGGTATTTGCCCGACTGGTCGAGAACGCGCTGCGGACGCGCTGCTTGGAAATGCACGGCAATCTTGACCGTCTAGGGGGTCACGCCGTGGCCGGGCATCATATCAACTACGCGCCGCTCGATGCCGATGTGATGGACCGCACGATCCAGGTGGTTCGCAACTTTGGCGCAGCGCGGGGCGTCATGACAGAGCTTTCGGTGGAGCTACCGGACGAGGCTGTAGAGCAACAGCGTCATGCTCCCGGCCGTATGAGCATGAGAGGGCGGTAGATGGAACCCGACAGCTTTTCCGACCTGTATGTTGAGGCACAAAGCGACTATGCGCTGAACGCGCTGGAGCGTCTTTTTGGCGGCATCATCCCCTTCTTGGCAGGCAGAGATGATGCCTACAATGAGATCGGCACCTTCTTGTCGCCGCTGATCGGCATGATGAACATGATTGTTCTCGGGTTGGCTGTGATTGTCGGGGCTTATACCTTTCTGTCGATGGTGGCCGACACTGCATCTGACGGGCAAGTTCTTGGCCGTTCTACGGACACCAAAAATACTTTCCTGCGGGCCGGAGCCGCAGCGTTGGCGTTTCTGCCGGTGAGCGGCGGGTTCTCTGTCATTCAGCTGCTGGCCTTCGGTGTCGCCATCATGGGTAGCGGTATCGCGAACCAGGGCTGGAACTGGTTTGCGACCGAAACCCTCGACGGAGCCGCATATACGTCGCCCACAGGTGCTTTATCCGGGGGAGATTGGGCGCTTCGAGGCAAGATGGGGGAAGCGGCCTACACCATGGTGCTTGGTCGCTTGTGCGAGCTGCATATGGACCGCCTTGCAACCACGCTGAATGTGCAAGCGCAGACCAGTCCACGGGCGGTGCCCCGAACAATCAGCATGGACGTTATCAACGGGTGGACGGGTAACGCTGACTATTCTGGTGAGGCAAAGACTTTCGAGTGGTTCTACCAAACAGGTAGCGGCGCTGATGCCAGCAACGACATTTGCGGCTCCGTAAGGTATAGCATCAACTATAACGTGCCGGATGCAGACAGTGCGCCTGGCGCATCAACCTCTCTCTTTGCCTTCTCTGAAAACCTTGCAACGCTCGCGAAGAACGATGTCTATAATGCGGTTGTAGAGACGTTGCAGACGACCGTGCGGCCGCGAGCCGTTGCGCTGGCAGATAGGATTTACTCGGGCGATCCCGGCAATACGACAGGCAGTCTGCGCAACGATGCTGTCGTGCAGGAAGAATTTCGCTCCATCGCGAGCGATGCCGCTCTACAGATTTTCAACAGCCGGGGCGGGCTTACTGCGGATAGCGCTGCGGTCGAGCAAATCCACAACGATCTGGTCTCTTCTGTTACGGAAAACGGCTGGATCATGGCTCCGATCTGGCAGCGGGGGTTGGCATCGCTGCACACGACGCTGCGGGAATTGCAGAGCAATCTCAATTTGACAGTTGATCCACAGCACCGCATCGGAAAAATCTTCGGCACGGGCATATGGGGGTCATGGCGGGCCGAGAACTCTGTCAGTCAGGCTGCATTCCAGCCCGTAGAGCGAGATTTTGAATACCTAGAAAGCCAGGTCGCTTTCGTTGACCGCCTGTCGCAGCCCGACGCTGGCTCGCAGACCAGCCCCATGGGAACAGATGCCGGTGCCGAAATGGGAAGCCAGTATGCCCAAATGGTCTATCGGTATTTCATTGAGAAGCTCGGCCCTGGGACGAACGATTCTGCGAACTTCAAAGACCCCTTCATGGAATACACTGAAATGGGATCAAATATGTTCCTAATCGGCGGTCCTTTGGTGGCGGGAGGGTCGCTTGCGGAGGGGCTGGCGAGCGTTGTCAATCTTGACGGTCTGGTCGGTGTCATCACTGGCCCCGTCAAAACGATGGGTTTCTATATTCTCGCTATTGGGGTGGTGTTCATGCTCATCATCCCGTCGATCCCGATTATCTATTTCTTTTCCGGGGTCATTTCGTGGTTCGCGCTGGTTATAGAGGCTGTATTCGCCTTGCCCCTTGCTTTGCTGATGTGGCTTGTTCCGGCGCGAGAGCCTTCAATGATCGGACCTTGGAACAAGGTTATGGTGACAATGTGCGGTCTGTTGCTCCGGCCGTTCTTCATCATGGTGGGCATGATCGCCTGCGTTCTACTGCTGTGGCTGGGAAACCAAATCCTGGGCATCCTCTTCGGGAACATGCTGATGGTGATGACGCCCGGCTGGGGTCTGATGGCTATTGTGATGATGTTCGGGCTGATTGGACTTTATGCCTATACCTCGATCCTGCTCGCCTTGCATTGCTCTTCGCTCATCAATCTCTTTGGTGACGCGGTGATGAACTGGATCGGTGGCTTGGCTTCGCCGCTCAACCGTGACGCGCTTGGGGAGAATATGTCCCATGCCGGTCGCGCCCAGGTTGGCCCGCCTACAGGGGGGGCCTTCAAAGGCAGCATGGAAGGGCTTGGTGGGCAGGCCGCGATTGGTGCGCGGGCAGCGCGGGCCAAAATCGCGAATGTCATGAACCGGCCGCGCATCTCAGGGGGTAAATGATGTCATCGAAATCCAACTACAAGGGGATTTCTCGCCGCGATGAGGTCAAGGTCGAGAGCCGTCGTGTCGATATGCGGAGCTGGGGGCAGAAGCTCTCGGATGAGGCAAACACGCCCAGCGGAACGATCACGATCTTTGTGGCAATGGCCTTCGCCTGCGCCATCTTCTTCTGGGTGCCTTTCCTGCCGGAGCTGCTGTTCGTCGGCGCTCTGATCTTCTTCCGCAAGCACTACAACTATAAGAAGAAGGTTTGGTCGGCCCCTGCACGGGTGCCGCTCTATGTGAGCAAAATGACTGGTCGCGAGTATCTGGACGAAATGTCCAACGCGCCGGGGGAAGGTGACGTTTACATCGGTTTTTGCCTTGAAACGAACCGCGAGACATGGGCGTCCCTTAGTGATGCGAGAACGCACCGCATCGTAATCGGGACAACCGGCTCCGGTAAGACGGAAGAGCTTCTTGCAGAGACATGCAACGCGCTCGTTCACGATTCCGGCGTCATGATGATCGACGGCAAGGGTGAAATGAAAGGCTCCCTCAAGGGGGTTATCTCTCTGGCGCGGCTCTTCTGGCGGGATGAGGACGTGTATAGCCTCAACTATGTGATGGGCGGGCAGGATGCCCAGCTTTTCCGCAATGAAAAGCGCTCGAATACCTTCAACCCACTACAGAAGATGGGTTCGAGCCAGATGACGGAAATCCTGATCTCGCTGCTCTCAGCGCCCGGTTCCGATCCTATGTGGAGCGACCGCGCCATTGCGCTGATCCAGGGCCTTATTCCGCCTCTCAATTACTTGAGCGGACGGGGGTATATCGTTCTCAACGCTGACATGCTGTCGAGGTTCTTGCCCCTGAATGCCGTCGAGGATCTTTACTGGCACTGTGCCTTCATCGATCACAACGGCAAGAGAGTGAGGTTGCCGAAGGAAGAGCAGGATTTCCTGCGGCAGGAATACCTGATGGGCCTTCGCATCTACCTTGAGAATATCCCAGGCTATACGGTTGGTCCGCCACAGCCCTTCATGGGCCGTGGAGAAGGCCCGCCGCCCCAGGCCGACGAATCTCGCGCCGAGGTCGTAAAGCAGCACGGGTTCCTGACCATGCAGGTCGTGAAGCCGATCACGGATTTGAGCTTCAACTACGGCCACATCTACAACACGACCATCGGTGAGATCGATTTCCTTGACATGGCCCGCAATCGAAGGCTGCTAGTCGGTCTTCTGCCCGCGCTGGAGCGCAGCAAGCAGAACATGCAGCCGTTGGGGAAAATGGCGGTCGCAGCGATCAAGAACACACTGGCGACAGGTCTGGCCGGGCCTGTCAGCGGCGAGTGGCGTCAGGTGATGGCAGACCAAGAGGTAGCCCGAGGCCCTACGCCCTACTTCATCCTCTGCGATGAGTATGGGTATTTTGTCGTTGAGGGCTTTGCTGTCGCACCAGCCCAGGCCCGAAGCCTGGGGTATTCCATCACGTTCGGCGTCCAGAACATCGACAACCTCATGGAGGTGTCGGAGAGCGAAGGTAACGCTACGCAGGAGAACACCAATATCGCGCTGGTGGGCCGGATGACCTCTGGTTCCGACAGCGCAACCTACAAGTTTGCAGCGAGCCGAGCCGGGGAAGCCCACGTTCAGGTGATCGAGGACGTGGAGATGAACTATTCGGGTGTCGGGACGACGCGCCTGGATGACGGACGCAGCCGACTGCAAAGCGTGTCGCGGCTCAACTATGACGACATGAGCGCCCAGAAGGATGGAAAATTCACCTTCATCCTTGGCACCCCAATATTCTCGCGCAAGGGCAAGAAGGTCATCACAGATCAGTCCGTGAAGGTCGTTCGGCTTTTGTCTTTGTATTGCGGCGGCGACTACAGTCCCGATTCCGTCAGTCCGGTGAATGCGGCTTACGTCTTGCCGCTTGCGCCGGAAGAGAAGGACAAGATGCGAGCGGAACTTCAACTCGCTGGAAACCCGGAGCTGGCCATCCAGATCAGCGCCACTGCGCAGTCAATCATGGAAGGCCGTGTTAACCGCCTGACCTACAGTGCTGAACCGAGGCATGTTGGCCCTGACGATTGGCTGTCCTATCTGGCGTTTCGGGCCGAGGAGCGGCAGATGAAACCGGCTTCGGTGCCCGAGGAAGAGAAGGAAATGCTGTTCGACTCCTACCTGCATTTGGTTGAGCGGTTAGAGAGGGGGGCGAAGCAGTCGGGAACCACTGACATGGTTCAAGCCTATCTCGGCCGCAAGGTGAAGTCGCAGCGCTACAGCGCCGTGCTGAATGATGTTGTGCTGGATCTCGCGCAGGTCCGCGCGGCGAAGATGCGAGAGCTGTCTGTGAAAAGCAGCACCGCCCTGGATGATGTGGAGAGCCAGGTTGAACGGGCGGAAGAGACGGTTCAAGTCAGGAGGGTTCGGACTGCCGGTCGAGAGCGCATGTCAGGATAGGTGGTTGACAAAGCGCGTTTCTTGACGGTTGAAAAATCCGCTCACACACACTATATTTAGATAGAGTTTAGGAAAGGAGGTTCTGATGGCGACGAACGGAACAGCGCTGCTGCCCCCTCGGGCCAGCTTCGGAGAGCGGCTTCTGCGGAAGCTCCTTTTCATCGGGCCGGAAACCCACAAGGAAGATCTCAAGGAAACCGCTCGGGTCATCAATGCGCGGATGAAGTCCGACTTGACCCTGGCTCGGCACAACGATGAGCTGGAAAGCTATCGCAGGAACATGATGGATGCTGCCGATATTCGTCGGCGCAGGGAAAATTGGAACTGACGATAGCTGAAAGCGCAGGATGACAACGAAAAGCCGGGGAATGCCCCGGCTTTTTTCATGTCGAAGATGACGAAAATTCGTGTCTTAACCAGTCACGCACGGGGGCCTTCTTTTCGTAAAGACGGCGGTGGACATATTGCCACACGCGGTAGCGCAGAGACAAAGCATTGACCAGCAAGGTAGCTGCTATCAGCATCGCTCCGAACAGGGTGAACAGATAGCCGGTCAGGAAGTAATAAAGGAAGCCGAATGCAGCCGCGCAGCCCGAGGCTATGAGAAAGCGGCGCTCGCCAATCCGCAGCTCGTCTATGGTCCGACTGACGGCTTCCAGCATCATCTCGACTTCTTCGACGTGTTCGCAATGATCGCAGCCCAAGACATAGGTGGTGTCACCGCTGTCGTGGTGAATGGCGTCTTGTAGGGAAATGCTGCCGACAGCGCCGCAGTTCGGGCAGGTTGTTCGCTGTCGCCCCTTCTTGATGGCCGATACCGCGAAAGCGAAGCTGGACCCAACATCCCGCTGGCCGGACAGGCGCGAGCGCCAGAAATTGCGGGGATTGAGGCCCTTCACCTTGCGCCATGGGAATAGAATGCTGCCTATTCCGTGGCGCGGTGGTTCCTTCTTCTTTTCCTCGTCGGCCATTGGCGACCTCAGCTCAGTTGGATGTGAACGCGGTTGGGGTCAACTTCCATCGGCAACCCGCCGCCCTGCACCAGGCCGGATAGGATGTCGCGGATGCCCCCGAAGTGCTCGAACATCGACAGGGGGCGGTGGGTGTCTTCCTCTTCACCGTTAGCCCGGATTGTGAGCGTCATGCCGGTCAGGTCCAGCACCAGGCGATACTTGGGAAGATCTGCGCCGAGATCGATCTCTGCGACGGCAGAGAAGGTGTCATCGTTCTTCAGGCCGGTGTGGGTCGCATCGACCAGCTCGGCCAGATATTCGGGCAGCGGCTCTTCAAGCGCGAAGCCCTGACGATAGGCATATTCGCCACGATAGATGGCCGGTTTTTTCAAGGCAGTCATGGTATAAACTCCTTTCTCTATCTAAACACATACTGTAAATTAAGCTGGAACACCAGAACTCATATGAGAGGCGGGCCGTGAAACCAGCGCTCCGATACATCGCAATCGCCGGACTTGCGGGCCTTCTGACCGGCCCGGCGCTTGCGCAAGATAACCCGGCCGATAGGTCGGACATAGACCTAGACGGCCAAGCTCCCGCAGAGCTTCTTCAGGAGTGGCAGGGCGGAAAGCGCGTTCTCTTCTGGTCGGTGCCGGATAGCACATGGATCGAGGTATTCCACGGCCGAGACGTGACGGGCCTCGTGGATGACCCTCGGTCATATTTCAAACGCATAGTGGCTGACGGCAGGCAGTGGCAGTGGCGGAACAAAGGCTTCGTTCCGCTGATCGCGGAAGAGGCTGTTGCGGCTGGCCCGGCGAGCGCCGAGGATTTCGCGGCTGCGATTGCTCCTTTCTCGGATGATCTGGCCGAGACCCCGGAGAACAGCCCGGCGAACATGACATATCTGTTCCGGTCGGAATCTGGTGAAACCATTAAGGGCGTTCGCCTCGCGACAACCAGCGTCTGTGCCGAGGGCGGGGCGCAGTGCCCGCTGGTGGTTCTGCGCGATGGACAGCCGCCGAGGTCGATCTTCATCAATCTCGACGTGCCGTGGGGCTTCCTAGAGGCTGATGGGCGCGTTCTCGTTGAATATCAGCTTGAGACGGCCGTTTCCCAGATCGACCTCGGGACGGGAGCCGTCTCGCAGCTGAACATGATCGAGCCTGCGCCAGCGCAGTCGCCGCCGAGAAATCCTCGCTATGTGGAGTAGACCAATGCGCAGCACCCTTGCCGCCCTAGTCGTTTCGACCGCGCTTGCACTGACGGCTGCACCAGCCGTTGCGCAGAGCATTTCCGGGGGGTTCGACTTCGAGGATTTTCGGGTTGCGGTGATGGGGCCGGAGTCCGGGCGTCGTTACGAAATCCTCAACCTCGTGACCGGCAAGGCAGCTGGGGCCTATCAGTTCATGCCCCAGACGCTGGCCGACCTGGGATATGTGTCTAGCCCGACCGGCGTGTGGGATTGGGATAGCGTGGTGTTCACGGGAAAGTCCCAGGCGATGGGAGTGAACACGATCAATGATTTTTTAACTACCGAAGCCGGGCGGCGGTTGCAGGATCAGGCTTTCGATGAATTTACCCTTCGCAACTGGCGCTCTTTGAGTGCTTCCACCAAGGGGCAAATCGGGAAAGTCGTGAACGGGGTTCTCGTTACCGAGGGTGGGCTGCTCTCTGGCGCTCACTTCCTTGGTGCCGGGGGGATGAACAACTTCGTTCGTTCGGGCTTTACAGGCGCAAACCTCAATAACCTGTCTACGATCCTCGCCCAGAACTTCCCGTCACAGCAGACGGTAGAACGGCTCGATCAGTATGTGATGGGGCGACTGGTGAGCGGTGCAGCGGCGCATGGCGGTATCGCTGGCGCATCGGGCTATGGCGGTAGTGCCGGAGGGGCTGGCGGGAGCTATACCGTCGATCAGGTGGCCCAGGCAGCGGCGGCGAACGCGGGAAGCGTCTCGGGGGTCTGCATGACGCACCCGATCATGTCCACAAGTGGTCAGCGGGTTTCGTCGCCCTATGGCGTCGATAGAACGGGCAGGGCGTCGGCTGGTTGGCACCAAGGCTTGGATTTGGTGAATGGTGTCGGCCGAGGCGATCCAATCTATGCCGGAGTGAACGGCCGGGTGGTGGTTGCGGGTTCCGGTAGCGGCGGAAACCGCGTTGTAATCGAGACAAGCGACGGATCGCAGCGGTTTGTCTTCATGCACCTGGATTCGGTCCATCGCGACGTGCGGCAGATCGGGACGGTTGTGACCCCTGACACCCAGATCGGGACGATGGGCGATAGCGGATCGGCTGGCGCAATCCACTTGCACCTGGGCAGCTTGATCGAGGGATCGAAGCTCCAAGGTGTGGGGATGGAGTCCCGTATCTGGGAATCGCCTGGTGGCTGGACTGGCTCAAAGGATGAAAATCCGTTGACGGCCGATCAGGTGGCCTCGGCGCTGCCGAGCAGCTTCTATTTCGTCAACCCAGAACCGTTCTTGCCCAACCGTGTCGCCTTCCCCGCCGAGTTGGCTGCGGCTTATGCCTCGCAGGGGATTTCGCGCCCGGATGGACTGACGCTGGCGAACAACTGCCAAGTCGGGAACCTCACGGGTATGCCGATGGCAAGCACAGGCGGCGGGGTCTCCGCGTCAGAGCTGGGAACAAACCCCATAGGACACCTAGCTGACGTTGGCTATGCGGCCGACATGGCCATGGGAGAGTTCCGGGATGCGGTTCTTGACCTCACCAAGATCGCGGCCGACGAGTTTACCAGGGCGCAGCTCTACAGCTCTAGCCGGTCTCGGCCGAACGCGGCCTGGGCAACAATGGTGTCATCTACAGCGGGAGAACATGCACAATGAAACGAGTGATTGCGGGGGTGCTGCTGGCGGTAACGGTTCCCGTCATGGCGATGGCGGAAATCGAGGCGCTGGACTGGTCCAAACTCTCGACTGGCAGCTGGCCGGAGTGCGGGACGGGGTGCGCGATCGATACCATCAACGCGGCGCAGTCCGTGGTGATTTTCCATACTCGTGGCGAGCTGACCAAGCCCGAGGCCGAGGCCCTTGTTGCGGCCGTTCAGCGTGGCGCTCGCGTCTCTGTTTTCGTTGGTCAACAGAACAGCCTGTCCAAGGAAGTCATCTGGTATGTCCAGGACATTTACCAGAAGTGGGCGGCGACAGCACCCGACGAAGACACGTCGATGCTCGGGATGGGTGGTTGCGTTATGGGCGCGACAGACGCCCCGGCATTCATCGTCACCGATCCTTTCGGCACGAAACCCAACGATGCGCCAGCGCTCGTGGTGGATGGGAAGAAGACCGGGGAGATCAGCATCGCAGCCGAGGCATCGGTTGTGTCCGAAACAGAGGATTTCATTCAATGCTATCTGCACGCAAAATAATCGCTGTCGTCGTTCTGGCGGGTGTTGTCGCCACGGGGCAAGCGAGTGCGCAGCAACAGGGACCGGCACAGAGAGCGGTGGAGCCGAACGCGGTTGCCGTCGATGAATATGTGCCGAACCAGTATCTCGATCCGAACCTGCTGGCGATCCAGGTGCGCCGCGCCGAGGATCGCATCCTCGCGCTCGAAGAGACGAATGAGCGCTTGATCCGAGGCTATAACGATCTGGCCGAGAAATATAACGCACTGCGCGAGTATCTGAATACTGGCGTGGTGCTGGAAAAATAAGGCGGGCGCGACATGGAAATTCCAAGCCTCGACACCATGCTGGTCAGGCTGACAGGTGTCTTTCCCTATTACATCGAGCTTATCCTGGCATTGCTGGCCCTCGGGGGGCTTGCCTGTGTCGTTTCTGGCGGCCACATCGCGTGGAGGGCGGCAACCGATGGCGGTCGCGGACAATCTTATGGTCAGGGAACGCCGACACCTTGGAAGGCGCTCGGGCTGTGGGTGTTGGGCGGTGCTATGTCGGTGCCGCTCGTTCTGCTGTGGGACGCGGCCGGGACGTTCGTGCTGGGGGGGGACGAGACCTACAACATGCTCTCCTACCTGCCGCCACCCGCCACCAGCCCATGGTGTGATCGGGTCAAGGCAGGAGTTATCCTGTTCTGGATGTGCATCGGGATTACGGCATGGGCATGGGCGGGTTTCCTTGCCTACACCCGGATCACGTCATTCCAGGGCCAAGGCATCGGGTTAAAGGTTATCGGCTTTGCCTTTGGGGGGCTGTGCGCATTCTTCATGACTGATCTGGCCGTGATCTTCTCCAACACCTTCGGCCTGGACATTTCGCTGGATAATGTCTGCACGATCTTGGGGACGTGAGAGAGCGGTGCTCCATAAAATCGGGATCGCCACCGTCGCAGGCGTAGTCGCTCTGGTCGCCGGTCATGCTCACGGCTATCAGGCCGATCCGAGCAGCAATTCGGCCCCGCAAGCGGCCCATGCGGCCGCGCCGCGTGACGCCGCCTCCGAGGACCGTGCTGTGGACGCCGTGGCGTCCATCGCAGGGGGGGCGCTGCGCGTCTATCAGCTGCCGCCCCAAGGGCGGCTACAGGCGATGACAGCGCTGGTGGAGCGTTCGGTCGATTGGGGCTTTGTGCTGCGCAACAGCGTTCCGCCAGATCTTGTGGCGGCGCTGAATGATGACGAGCGGCGGGCACTGGCCCGCTCTCTCTTGTCGGTGACGGCCAAAGGCTATGTGTCTGCGTTCCAAGGGTATCGGGGTGAGCAGATCGATGTGGTGAGCGTCAACACTCTTGGACCCGGTATCGTGCGCGTCGGGACGCGGTTGCGGGGGGAAGCGCTGGACGAGGCTGTCGCCATAGATTGGGTCGTTTCTGGCCTCGATCAGAACCGGCCCGCGCTGCGTGACCTTATCATCG
Organism: Pontitalea aquivivens; assembly: GCF_046507575.1. NCBI lineage: Bacteria > Pseudomonadati > Pseudomonadota > Alphaproteobacteria > Rhodobacterales > Paracoccaceae > Pontitalea > Pontitalea aquivivens. The sequence goes on from NZ_JBKFEY010000015.1 coordinate 66,490, forward strand.
ACAGCAATTCGATGCTCGCAAGTCAGCAGCTTGTTCTGGGCACCATGTGGAGTGAAGTGTCCCAGGACAAGGGCAGGTTCTTGCAGCGCATGGCCTCGCCCGATCCGTGGGGGGATGACGAATGAGTAAGGAAACACCGCACCGGATGCACTGGTGGTTCTTTGTCGATAAGCTCGTGCCTTGGATATTCGCCGGCGCTTTGCTGGCGATCCTCCTCGCCATGAGCGGCATGGTTTCAGATCGCTTTGCCCTGCCCGCGAACCTCTACTCGCGCATCCAGATCAGCACCGTGGCACTGATAGCCATCGGTGCCGTTTCGTCGGTTCTCATTTCGGCGGTGCAATGGTCATGCACTCGCCTGACCATCGAAGAAGACCAGCTGGTCTATGCGAAAGGCGTTCTCAATAGAACCGTGGCGAAGATCCCGATTCAGGAAATCGCCAGCATCGACCTGCACCAGACGCTGTTCCAGCGGATCATGGGAACGGGTGATCTGGTGGTGGATATGCGCGGGGCATCCTTGTTGCGCATGAAACTGCTTGATGATCCCGAGGCCATCCAGAATGCTGTGCTATCCTTGCGCCGGAAACCGACTACAAGCCAGTAGTCGGCTCGGCTGTTCTTAGCGCCTGCGCATTTCCTCGGCTCTCCGGCGCTGCTCTTCCATCCGGCGTTCATCTTCACGCCTACGCTGGTCTTCCTCACGCCTGCGCCTGTCTTCATCCTCCCGTCTGCGCTGTTCTTGCAGCAATCGATCATCCATCGATCAGCTCCTTTCAGTTCCTCTTACGGGGCCAGATTCCGAGAATGGAGGCCAGCCGTCAACGGTGTGGCCCCTTTCTCTGTTCTAGGCGGATCAGCCCGGCAATTTTTCGCTTCGCTTCGGGTGATGGCCTTTCGATACCGGCAATCCCATGCTCGGCCGCATCACGTCCAGAGGCGAAAACCTCAACGTCTGGCGCGTAGTCCCAGATGGCCGGGTCAAGGTGACGAGCGTGAAGGCGCAGGGCCAGAAGGTGGTCACGATCATGAGTCATGATCCAGCCTCCGCAGACGCAGCCATCGCGCTGATGGCACATGAAAACCTGTGGTGGTTGTTCCCAGGTTTCCCCGTCATAGGCCGGGAGCTTCTCGTATTCCTCTCGCGACCAGATCCCGGCCGGGGTGTCTGTGCGGTAAGGGCAAGAGCCACATGGGGCTTTGGGCGGCTTCATGGTGTTGTCAGAGGCGATAGCGCAGCCCCATTTCCTCGATCTCGCTGAACAGTTCACGAGCGCGGTCTTCGCCGATCTTCGATCCACCCGCCTTTATGCGCCGCATGAGGGCATCTGTTTCGGCATCGCTTGCGCCGTTCATCGTAGGGCCAACACCCTCATAGGCCGCGCAGTCGCGCACGGCCTCATTGATCGACAGGATGGTGTATTTGCAGACTGGCGCTTGGTCTTCCTGTAGAAGGCCAAAGCTCGGCAGGTATTCTTTGTGCGTGACGATCATCTTCACTTCCTGCTGGTGGCTGATTTGGACTGGCGTAGCCGCTTCTGGGCGGCGAGTGCGGACTTGAGCTGTTCCGCCAGCGTAGGCCCGTCATCATCATCGAAATGGCAGTCCGCGCCATAGTCAACGATGAGGCCCCGCAGGGAGGCTATTTCGTCACGCAGAGCGCCCGCCTTGGACGCCGCATGGGGCCTGCCTTTGTCGATGGGCTTCCGGTCACGAAAGCCCGTCCAGGCGTTGGGGAGCCATCCATAGTCGCCATGCTTCGGTGACAGCTTACCCCATGTCACACCAGGCAGCTTGCACCACCAATAGCCATAGGTGACGCCATGGCGAGTGCGGATCGTGCGCAGGACATATTCCCAATACTCGATCCGCGTTCCATCCAACCGGGCGCGGTAGCAGCTATCACCGATCTTGAGAGCCATCGGTCAAACTCCGTGATGCCGTTTGATTGCAGCATGGGCAAGGAAGCCCGCGCCGGTTCTGGGTGATTGTCCAGCGGTCCTCGATCCAGCCAGTATCGTGGCCGCAACGTGGGCATATAAACTGGATGCCTTTGACGGCACCGCCCGGCAGATGCCCCGCATCGGCAACCCGCATCCGCCAGACACGCGGGCTACGCGGTTTTGAGGGTATGCCTGGAAGGGTGAGCTGGCGGGCCATATCATTCTCCCGTGTTCTGTGGGTCATGCTCATACTCGCCTGCAAAGTATCGCGGGCGTCTTTCGATTTCGGCCGCTATGAAGCTCTCCGCGAAAAGCGGAAACTTCCGCTCAATCCTTCGGCGCAGATTGTTGAGCCGCACTCTGGCGCGAGCCTCCTGGCTCCATCTGCGGATCGGGCGCTGTGCGATCTGCTCCCAACCTATGGTCCAGCCTGTGCCGGGCGCATACTCGGTTCCTGGTTGGACCATCTGCTGGATCTCGGTGGGGATCGGATGGGGGCGGTCACACAGGACAGCCTTGATGATACGAGGCATCCCGTCCGGGGGTGTGGTTGTGGGGTTTCCCCAGAACAGACGGCAGCGCCATTTTTCCGACATGACGACGCCTGTTGGTTAGGTGGATTGATCGCGCCAGTAGCCGCGATGGTCAGTCGGATAGCCGTGCCGAAGCGCGGCCTCAACGTCATCGAGTGCTGCCAGATAGCCCCCGGCATAGCCCTCATTTGCGAGGCCCCCGGCAAATTTGCCGCCGCGAGCCGCGTTGCCTGCGATCTCTGCCTGCACCCGGTCGCGGGCAGCGGCGATACGTTTCAGCACATGTCTCTTGTCAGTCAGCTTCATCAGGGCCTCCCAGGGATATGGATCAGAACAGCTTTCGCCACTCTTGGGGCTGAGGCTTGGCGATCTGCGCTGTGGTGCCGCCTTCATCTTCATCCCAATAGAACCAGCCGCTGAGGATTGGGCCGTCATCGTAGGCGACGGCCATTTCCACTCCCCCGCAGACCCCGATGATCGGCGTCCCATTGGTGGGGGCTTCGCTGATGGGGAGATAACTGTGCTTACGCATATCGGCCTCCGGGGCTAGATGGAAACGAGCGGCGCAAGGTCTTCGCGCAGGCGCTCGGCGGCATCGAGCCGCGAAAGAGGTGTTGTCACGTTAACTGGGCTACAGTTGCCTGCCTGACGGTTTGGGCGTAAATTTTGGCGATGCAGACATCAGATATCATCTTCAAGCGTCACCGTTTTCCGCCACAGATTATTGCTCATGCGGTGTGGCTTTATCTGCGGTTCAACCTTAGTCTGCGTGAAGTTGAGGAAATGCTGCTTGAGCGTGGAATCGACGTATCATACGAGACAGTTCGTCGTTGGATCGCCAAGTTCGGCCCCCAGATCACACGCAACTTGCGGCGGCGTCAGGCGCGCCCCGGCGATATTTGGTATTTGGACGAAGTGGTCGTCAAATGCGCTGGAGAAAAATTCTGGCTTTGGCGTGCGGTGGATCAACATGGCTCCGTTCTCGAAGAAATCTTGCAGAAGCGGCGTGATAAAAGGGCGGCAAAGCGATTGCTTGTGGCGTTAATGAAGCGCTATGGCTTTGCTCCTAAACGGATCATCACCGATAAGCTCCGCTCCTACGGTGCAGCAAAGGCAGAAGTGGCACCCGGCCTTGACCATTGGTCGCACAAGGGCCTCAATAATCGGGCCGAAAATAGCCATCTGCCGTTTAGGAAACGGGAGCGAACCATGCAAGGTCATCGGTCACCTGGAGCGTTGCAACGGTTCGTCTCCATGCACTCAGCGACGCGCAATTGTTTCTCTGTTCCATCTCGTCGCCGAGCCGCACACACAATTCGCTACCATCGCCTCGAAGCTTTCGATGCATGGAAAATTGCGGCCTGTTTCGCCTGAATATCTACGAGCCCCTGGCCTTTCCGGCCAGAGAAACTTAACGTGACAACACCATTACAAAGGTTGGCGCCCTCGGTTTTACGGCCTTGGGCTGCAGG
>NZ_JBKFEY010000150.1:0-246 GCF_046507575.1 Pontitalea aquivivens
ACGGTCTTGGGCAGGCTTGCGAGATGGGGCGACGCCGCGCTGGAAAGCTTTCGGCCTGGAGTGGCAGCCAAACTCGGAATCGATCACGAAGCCCTCAGTCGCCACAACGCTCGGATCATCACCTGCTCACTCTCCGGCTACGGTCAGACCGGACCTTGGCGCGATCGGCCGGGCCATGATCTGAACTTTCTGGCCGCGGCCGGAGCCTTCGCGTTTCCTGGCCACTGGACCGGACGACCACGTCGC
>NZ_JBKFEY010000151.1:0-246 GCF_046507575.1 Pontitalea aquivivens
TATGGGGATGTTGGAAACCCCAACATCCCGTCTGGTGACAGCGCGGCGACCAACGGCGATCCATCGCAGGCGCCGCCGCAGGGCACCGAGGTGGGTGTTTCCGCCGGGAACACCCGGCCAGTTCCCGCGGCTCCGGGCAGCAGTATTGCCGCCGCCAACGCGGCGCCTGACGCGAGGGCGATCCGCGCCGAGGCCATCGCCCATGCCCGGGCGGTGATCGACCTCTGCCGGCTGGCGGGCCAGCCG
>NZ_JBKFEY010000152.1:0-246 GCF_046507575.1 Pontitalea aquivivens
TCAAACCCGATCGAGAGCACATTCGCGACCGTCCGGCACCGCACGACACGCACCAAAGGATGCCTCAGCCGCAAGACCGGGCTGGCCATGGCCTTCAAGCTGATGATGTCGGCGCAGAAAAAATGGCGAAAACTCGACGGCCAAAACCGCCTGCCCGAGATCATCCAAGGGGTTGAGTTCCGCGACGGTCTCCGTCACCTTCAAGCCGCCGCCTGATCAAGCGTCACCAACTTCTGCGCATAACTC
>NZ_JBKFEY010000153.1:0-237 GCF_046507575.1 Pontitalea aquivivens
GACAAGCTGGATGAAGAGGTCGCCGCATGGTGCGCAGAGATCGTCGAGCGCAGCCCGACGGCCATCGCCATCGCCAAGCGCTCGTTCAACGCAGACACCGAAAACATCCGCGGCATCGGCAATCTGGGCTTCGCGGCAGTCTCCCTCTACTACGCCAGCGAGGAAGCGAAGGAAGGCGGCGCGGCCTTCCGCGAAAAGCGCAAGCCCGAATTCCGCCGCATCTATCAGGGCAAGTAG
>NZ_JBKFEY010000154.1:0-234 GCF_046507575.1 Pontitalea aquivivens
TCAGAGGATCAGGCTGCGGATTTGTCGGTGCCTGAAGGAGTAACCTTTCTCCCAGTCGAGGTTGCGGGCATGGAGCCTGTCCCGGCAGCACCCGTTTTGCCCACTCCTTCGGTAGGCTCCATCACTGCGCAGCGTGTGGACATCACGTTGTCGGATGGTCGGCGGATATTGGTGGAGGGTGCCACCGCGCTGTCAGCGATCGTGGCGATGGTCGAGGCACTGGCGCAATGATCC
>NZ_JBKFEY010000155.1:0-232 GCF_046507575.1 Pontitalea aquivivens
AGCGGGAACAACCTTGTTAACGAGACCCATTTCATAGGCCTCCTGCGCCGTGTAGCGGCGGCAAAGATACCAGAATTCCCGTGCTCGCTTCTCGCCGATGATGCGCGAAAGGTATGCTGTTCCGAAACCGGGATCGACCGATCCAACCTTTGGTCCGACCTGCCCGAATACCGATCGGTCGGACGCAATTGTGAGGTCGCAGATCGTCGCGATGACGTTGCCGCCGCCGATC
>NZ_JBKFEY010000016.1:0-67579 GCF_046507575.1 Pontitalea aquivivens
CCCCGCGGGGGGGGGGGCGCCCCCCCCCCCCCCCCCCGCGGCCCGGGGGGGCGGGGGGGGGGGCCCCCCCCCCCCACCCCCGGAGTATTTCACCGAAGAAGAAGGATCAGCGGCCCTTCCAGATCCAGCCGCCGCCCAGGATGCGGGTGCCACCGGTTTCATAGAACACGCAGGCCTGGCCTGGGCTGACGCCTTCTTCGGGGCTTAGCAGTTCCACTTCGGCCTCGGTCGCCGAGATCGGGCGGATAATCGCGTCGCGCGGGGGGCGGGTCGAGCGGACCTTGACGCTGACATGCCATTCGGGCTGGCTGCCGAAGGGTGCATCGCCCAGCCAGTTGATCTCGCGCACCGGGATGATGCGGGTTGACAGCGCCTCTTTCGGGCCGACGATCACGCGGCGCGTCTCGGGGTCGAGTTTCACGACGTAGAGCGGATCGCCCAGACCCCCGATGCCAAGGCCGCGGCGCTGGCCGATGGTGTAATGGATCACGCCGCGGTGGCTGCCCAGCACGTTGCCCTCAAGGTCGACGATTTCACCCGGGTCGGCCGCGCCGGGGCGCAGTTTCTCGATCACCGCGGCGTAATTGCCGTTGGGGACGAAGCAGATGTCCTGGCTGTCGGGCTTGTCGGCCACAGCCAGCCCGTATTTCGCCGCCAGCGCCCGGGTTTCGGCCTTTGACGCCAGATGCCCCAGCGGGAAGCGCAGGAAGGCCAGCTGTTCGGGCGTGGTCGAGAACAGAAAATAGCTTTGGTCACGGTTGGCATCGGCGGCGCAATGCAGCTCGGGGCCCTTTGCGCCCATCTTGCGCTGGATGTAATGGCCCGTCGCCATGCAGTCGGCCTCAAGATCCTTGGCGGTTTCCAGCAGGTCCTTGAACTTGACCCGTTCGTTGCAGCGGATGCAGGGCACGGGCGTGGCACCGGCCAGATAGGCATCGGCGAATTCGTCGATCACCGCCTCGCGGAAGGTGTTTTCGTAATCCAGCACATAATGCGGGAAGCCCATCGCATCGGCGACGCGGCGGGCATCGTGGATGTCCTGGCCCGCGCAGCAGGCGCCTTTTTTCGCCAGTGCCGCGCCGTGATCGTAAAGCTGCAGCGTGACGCCGACCACGTCATAGCCTTCCTCGGCCAGCATGGCGGCCACGACCGAACTGTCGACACCGCCCGACATGGCGACGACGACGCGCGTATCCTGCGGGCGCTTGGGCAGGCCCAGCGAGTTGAGCGGCAAGTCCTTGGGCATTTGCTAACGGTCCTTTAACCAGACCCGCAGGAATATAGGAAAATGCGAGACAGTCTCAACCCCGCGTTTCACCGCGCGTTAAGGTGACGCGCGCATTCTTGCCCCCATCCAGCTGAGGGGGTGTGCCCATGTATCTGAAAAAAGTTGATGGCCCGCGCGCCGTAACGCTGCCTGATGGTACGATCCTGACCCGCGCCGATCTGCCGCCCGCCGAAACGCGGCGCTGGGTGGCCAGCCGCAAGGCGGTTGTGGTGCGTGCGGTCAATTTCGGGCTGATTCCCCTAAGCGAAGTGCTGGAACGCTATCAGCTTTCGGAAGAGGAATTCACGATCTGGTCCGAAGCGGTCGAAAAGCACGGCGTGGCGGGGCTGAAAGTGACGGCAATTCAGAAATATAGACAACTTTAGATTGAAAAACATGATCAATATGCGACAGTAACGGGTAATTAACCAGTTGATGCAAATCTGGCGCCGACCAGAAGATTAATGCGGAGAACCCGAGATGCGTATTTTGTTGGTGGAGGACGATCCCACGACCTCGCGCAGCATCGAATTGATGCTGACGCATGCCAATCTGAATGTCTATTGCACCGATCTTGGGGAGGAAGGCATCGATCTGGCCAAGCTCTATGATTACGATCTGATCCTGCTGGACCTGAACCTGCCTGACATGAACGGACATGAGGTGTTGCGCCAGCTGCGTCTGGCCAAGGTGGACACGCCGATCCTGATCCTGTCGGGGGCGGATGATACCGACAACAAGATCAAGGGTTTCGGCTTTGGCGCCGATGATTACATGACCAAGCCCTTCCACCGCGAGGAACTGGTGGCGCGGATCCATGCGATCATCCGCCGGTCCAAGGGCCATGCGCAATCGGTGATCCGGACCGGGAAGGTCTCGGTCAACCTTGACGCCAAAACGGTCGAGGTGGATGGCCGTCCGGTGCATCTGACCGGCAAGGAATATCAGATGCTGGAACTGCTCAGCCTGCGCAAGGGCACGACGCTGACCAAGGAAATGTTCCTTAATCACCTGTATGGCGGGATGGATGAGCCGGAATTGAAGATTATCGACGTCTTCATCTGCAAGCTGCGCAAGAAGCTGGCCGAGGTGACGGGCGGCGAGAATTACATCGAAACCGTCTGGGGCCGGGGCTATGTGCTGCGTGATCCGAACCCCGAGCAGATGGAGCGGCGTCTCGCCATCGGTGCCTGAGGCTCTGGACGGACCCCGCGCCTGCCCCTATCACTTCGGGGCAGCGGAAGGGGGACGTGATGGATCAGATGCGCCCGGTGGAAGATCTGGATGAAGGTGCGGCCGCGGCGGAATTGCCGGGGCTGATTGCCGCGATCGAGGCGGCGAATGCGGCCTATCACACGCTGGACGCACCCGAGATTTCGGATGCCGATTATGATGCGCTGAAACGTCGGCTGATCGGGATCGAGACGCGCTTTCCGGCGCTTGCGCGCGCCGACAGCCCAAGCCGCAAGGTCGGCGCGGCAGTGGCCGAAGGTTTTGGCAAGGTAACGCATGACGTGCGCATGTTAAGCCTTGAGAACGCCTTTTCCGATGACGATCTTCTGGATTTCGACCAGCGCGTGAAATCCTATCTTGGCCTTGGGGCCGGGATCGTCGTGGACTATACCGCCGAACCCAAGATCGACGGTCTGTCCCTGTCGTTGCGGTACGAAGGCGGGCGGCTGGTGCAGGCGGCGACGCGCGGGGATGGTGAGGTGGGTGAAAATGTCACCGACAATGCGCGCACCATCGCCGACATTCCGCAGACCCTTGCCGGGGCGCCCGCCCTGCTGGAGGTCCGTGGCGAGGTTTACATGAGCCATGCCGATTTTGCGGCGCTGAACGCGCGCCAGGCTGCGCGGGGTGAAAAACCCTTTGCCAATCCGCGCAATGCCGCCGCCGGGTCCTTGCGCCAGCTGGATGCGCGCGTGACCGCCGGGCGGCCGCTGCGGTTCTTTGCCTATGGCTGGGGGGCGCTGTCCCAGCCGCTTGCTGACAGCCAGCTCGGCGCGATCGAACGGCTTGCGGCGCTTGGGTTTCAGACCAACCCGCTGACCATCGCCTGCGCGGGGCCGGGCGCGGTGCTGGATCACTATCGGCGGATCGAGGCGCAGCGGGCCGCGCTTGGCTATGACATTGACGGCGTGGTCTGCAAGGTGAACGATCTGGCGCTGCAGCGCAGGCTTGGGTTCCGCTCGACCACGCCGCGTTGGGCGATCGCGCATAAATTCCCCGCCGAACTGGCCTGGACGCGGCTGGAACGGATCGAGATCCAGGTGGGTCGCACCGGCGCGCTTAGCCCGGTGGCGCGTCTGGCCCCGGTCACCGTCGGCGGTGTGGTGGTGTCGAACGCGACGCTGCACAATGAAGATTACATCGCCGGGTGTGATTCGCGCGGCCAGGCGATCCGCGACGGCAAGGACATCCGCGAAGGCGACTGGGTGCAGGTCTATCGTGCGGGCGATGTCATTCCAAAGGTCGCGGATGTCGATCTTTCACGCCGCAACAACGACTCGCAACAATATGTTTTTCCAACGAAATGCCCTGAATGCGGGTCCGACGCCATCCGGGAGGAGGGCGATGCCGTGCGCCGCTGTACAGGCGGTCTGATCTGTCCCGCACAAGCTGTTGAAAAACTGAAACATTTCGTGTCACGCGCGGCCTTTGACATCGAAGGCCTGGGCGCCCGGCAGGTCGAGGCGTTTTACCGCGATGGCTGGATCCGGGAACCGGCTGACATATTCACGCTGCGCGCGCGGTATGGACAGGGCCTGCAACAGCTGAAGAACCGCGAGGGCTGGGGTGAAAAATCTGCCCAGAACCTTTTTGAAGCGATTGATCAAAAACGGAAAATACCGTTATCACGGCTGATCTTCGCGCTTGGTATCCGTCATGTTGGCGAAACCGGCGCGGCGCTTTTGGCCAACCATTACACCAGCTGGGCGGCCTTCGAACAGGCCATGACCCAGGCAACCATCGGCGCGGGCCCGGAATGGGAAGAGTTGATGGCGATCGACGGCGTCGGCGCGACGCTGGCGACATCGGTTGTCAGCACATTCCATCAGGGGGCCGAACGCGCCTCGATCGACCGGCTTGTGGCGGCGCTGGAGGTCCTGGATGCCCAGCGGCGCGTGGCGGCCGACAGCCCGGTGGCCGGGCTGACGGTGGTGTTTACCGGCACGCTGGAACGGATGACCCGGGCCGAGGCCAAGGCCCGGGCCGAGGCGCTGGGGGCCAGGGTTGCGGGCACGGTTTCCGCGCGCACCGATCTGCTGATCGCGGGGCCCGGGGCCGGGTCCAAGGCGAAGAAGGCCGCGGATCTGGGCGTGCGCGTCATCGATGAGGACGAATGGATGCAGATCGCGGGGGGCGCATGAGCGGCGTCCCCGTGGCGCCGGCGGGCCGTCCGCCGGTTCTGTTTCCGCTGTTCGCGGGGCTGGAAACGCTGTCGGGCGTGGGCGAGAAAAGCGCGCGCGCCTTTGCCCAGCTGGGCGCCGAACGTCCGCGTGACCTGTTGTTTTTGCTACCACATTCGGTGATCGACCGGCAGCCCGTCGCCTCGATCCGCGAGGCGCTGCCCGGCGCGGTGGTGACGGTCGAGGTGACCGTCGGGCCGCATCTGCCCGCCCGACGCAAGGGCGGGCCAACCCGGGTGATGGTGCGTGATGCGGCCAGCGATTTCCAGTTGGTGTTTTTCCACGCCCGTGGCGAGGCGCTGCAAAAACAGCTGCCCACGGGCGAACGGCGGATCGTGTCGGGCAAGCTGGAAATCTTTGATGGCCTTGCCCAGATCGTGCATCCCGATCACATCCTGCGCCCCGAAGATGCGGCCAGCCTGCCGCGGTTCGAACCGGTCTATCCACTTAGCGCGGGGCTGACGCAGCGGTTGGTGGCCAAGGCGGTGGCGGGCGCGCTGACGCGGCTGCCCGATCTGCCCGAATGGATCGACCCCAGCCTGAAGGCGCGCGAGAACTGGCCCGATTGGGATGCGGCGGTGCGCGCGGCCCATGCCCCCGAAGGCCCTGCCGATCTGGCGCCCACGGCACCGGCGCGGGCGCGGCTGGCCTATGATGAGCTGTTCGCGCATCAGCTGACCCTGGCCCTGGCCCGCCAGACGCTGCGCCGGGGCAAGGGCCGGCCCAGCAAGGCCACTGGACTATTGTCTGGCAAGGTATTGAAATCCCTTCCATATGAGCCAACGGGCGCACAGCGCCGCGCGATTGCCGAAATCGCGGACGACATGGCAACAGACCGCCGGATGAACCGGCTGTTGCAGGGCGACGTGGGCGCGGGCAAGACGCTGGTGGCCTTTCTGGCGCTGCTGGTCGCGGTTGAGGCGGGCGGTCAGGGCGTGATGATGGCCCCGACCGAGATCCTGGCGCGCCAGCATCTGGACAGTCTGGCGCCTCTGGCCGCGGCGGCGGGCGTGCGGCTGGCGCTTTTGACCGGGCGCGACAAGGGGGCGGAACGGGTGGCGAAGCTGGCCGATCTGGCCGCGGGGGGGATTCAGGTTCTGGTCGGCACCCATGCGGTGTTTCAGAAGGACGTGCAATTTCATGACCTGCGCCTTGCGGTGGTGGATGAACAGCACCGTTTTGGCGTGGCGCAGCGGATGGAACTGGGCGCCAAGGGGCAGGCGGCGGATGTGCTGGTGATGACGGCCACGCCGATCCCGCGTTCGCTCAGCCTGGCGCAATATGGCGACATGGATGTCAGCCTGCTGGATGAAAAGCCCCCGGGGCGCAAGCCGGTGCGTACCGCGCTGGTATCCGACACGCGGCTGGAGGAGGTTGTGGACCATCTGCGCCGCGCCGTGGCCGAGGGGCGGCAGGCCTATTGGGTCTGCCCGCTGGTCGAGGAAAGCGAACTGGTCGATCTGATCTCGGCCGAGGACCGCTTTCGCAGCCTGCGCGCGGCCCTGGGCGAGGGGATCGTGGGGCTGGTGCATGGCCAGATGCCGCCGGCCGACAAGGATGCCGCAATGGCCGATTTCGTCGCGGGCCGGACCCGGGTTCTGGTGGCGACGACGGTGATCGAGGTGGGGGTGAACGTGCCCAATGCCTCGATCATGGTGATTGAACGGGCGGAAACCTTTGGTCTGGCGCAGTTGCATCAGTTGCGCGGCCGGGTGGGGCGCGGGGCGGCGGATTCGACCTGTCTGCTGATGTACAAGCCCCCGTTAAGCGATACGGGCGAGCGTCGGTTGCAGATCCTGCGCGACACCGAGGACGGGTTTCGCATTGCCGAAGAGGATCTGGCGATGCGCGGGGCGGGCGATCTGATCGGAACGGCGCAATCCGGGCTGCCGCGGTTCCGCATCGCCGATCTGGAACGTCAGGCGGGGCTGATGGCGGTGGCGCAAAGCGATGCGCGGGCGCTTTTGACCGCGGATCCCGGCCTGCAGGGGCCGCGCGGGGCCGCCGTGCGCTGTCTGCTGTGGTTGATGGAGCAGGACCGCGCGATTCGCCTTATCACCGTCGGTTAATGCTTTGTTCTCACTTGTTCTTAAAAAGTTCTTTACAGCGGGCGGAAAAAATGAGAACAAAATAGCAACAACAGATCAGAGGAGACCATGATGGCCACCGAAATCCGTTCCGCCCTGTCGCGCAGTGCCGATACCCTGGTGATGGATGCGCTTGGCGCGCTGTCGCTGATTGTGATGCTGGTCGTGGGCCTGCACCTGCCCAGCTTTTTCTGACCCGTTCTGCCTTGCGCTTTCGGCCATGCCTGTGGCCGCCTGTCCCCTGGAAAGCGCAGACTGTCCGCCGCCATCCTTGCGATGCGCGGCGGTTCTTTTCGCGGGGTCCTGTTTCCTGGGGGCCGCTGGCCTGGTCAGGGCTGCGTGGCCAGTGCCGCAAGCGTGGCGTCGGGCGCCAGCAGGATTGAAGCGTGACGGTTGGCATAGTCGCGTGCGGGGCGCAGTGCCTCATACCCGTCAAAGGGCGGCTGGGGGGTGGGGCCAGCCTCTTTCAGCATCGCGGCAAGTTCATCGCGCAGCCGGGCCACCTGGTCGGGCGTGCAGCCCACGACCGCCGCGCCAAAGATCGCGGCCGAGGCCTGACCCAGCGCGCAGGCCCGCACCTCTTGGGCGTAATCGGCGATGCGCCCCCCCCCGTCCAGCACCAGATCGACGGTCACCACCGACCCGCACAGCGGCGCGCGCTTGGTGGCGCTGTGCGTGGGCGCGGGCAGGCGGCCCAGATGCGGAACATCCGCCGCCAGCGCCAGGATGCGCTGCGAATAAAGCTTGATGAGGTCGGCGTCGCTCATGTCTTTTCCCCGGTGCATGCCCGCGTTAGATAATCCTGATGACCGCACAAGGAAAGACGTGATGACCTTTGATCCCGCCACGCTGACATTCGATGCCCAGGGCCTGATCCCGGCGATCGCGCAGGATGCCGTTTCGGGCGAGGTGCTGATGATGGCCTGGATGAATGCCGAAAGCATCGCGCGCACCCTGGCCACGGGTCGCGTCACCTATTGGTCGCGCTCGCGCCAGGCGTTCTGGGCCAAGGGCGAAAGCTCGGGTCATGTGCAGACGCTGCGCGAGATGCGCATCGACTGCGACCGCGACTGCCTGTTGTTGCTGGTGGATCAGGAAGGCCCGGCCTGCCACACCAACCGCAGATCCTGCTTTTACACCGCCCTGCGCGCGGGCGATGAGGTCGAGATCCTGAAACCGCTGTAAGGCCCCATGATCAGTTGCCGGTGACCGGCAGGCCGACCATACGCCGGATATCCTGCGGCGTGGCCCCTTCGGCGCGATAGGCGGCAATGGCCCGCGCATCGTCACGCTTGGCCAGGCGCCTTCCGTGTTCATCACGAATAAGCTTGTGGTGGTGGTAGATTGGCGTTGGAAGCTGAAGCAATTTCTGAAGTACGACATGGATCTGCGTCGCCTCGAACAGATCGGCGCCGCGTACCACATGCGTCACCCCCTGCGCGGCGTCATCCAGCACCACCGACAGATGGTAGGATGTTCCCATGTCACGCCGCGCCAGCACGACATCGCCGACGCGGGTGATCAGCGTCTGTGCCGTTACCCGGACAAGCCCCGCGTGATCCGGGCCGGTTTCCAGGAATTCGACCGGCTCTGTGGTCGCCTGGGCCATGTCCAGCCGCAGCGGCGCATCGGGCAGCGGCTGCCCCGACCGGCGGCGGCCCGTTTTGCGGCAGGTGCCGGGATAGACGATGCCATCGGGGCCAAGTGTGACACCTTCCTGCGGGGCGGTGGCGGCCGCCTCAATATCGCGCCGGCTGCAGGAACAGGCATAGACCAGATCGCGTTTCCAAAGATCATCAAGGGCTTGACGATAGATGTTCAGGCGATCGGATTGGCGCATCACGGGGTATTCCCAGCGCAACCCCAGCCAGTGCAGATCATCAAGGATCTGCGCTTCCCATTGCGCGCGGGCGCGGCTCTGATCGATATCCTCGATCCGCAGCAGAAACCGGCCACCCGCCGACCGGGCCATGTCATGGGCCAGCATCGCACTATAGGCATGGCCCAGATGCAGCGGCCCCGTGGGCGAAGGCGCGAACCGCGTGATCACCTTGTCATTGATCCGCAAGCCATTGGGAAAAAATATCTTTCGCGCGGTCTGTATAGGCTTTGTAGCGATCCTTCCGGCCCCTGCGCCCGCCCTTGGCATCGATCGGCGGGAACAGGCCGAAATTCACGTTCATCGGCTGGAAGGTCTTGGCCTCGGCCCCGCCGGTGATGTGGTGGACCAGGCTGCCCATCGCGGTTTCGGGCGGCGGTGGCGGCAGATCGCGCCCCTGGATCGCGGCGGCGGCCATGCGGCCCGCCAGCAGGCCCATCGCGGCGCTTTCGACATAGCCTTCCACCCCGGTGATCTGACCGGCAAAGCGAATGTTGGGCCGTGATTTCAACCGCATCCGGTCATCCAGAAGCCTGGGCGAGTTGATGAACGTATTGCGATGAATCCCGCCCAGGCGCGCGAAGGACGCATTTTCAAGCCCCGGAATCATCCGGAAAACATGGGTTTGCGCGCCATATTTCATCTTGGTCTGGAAACCGACGATATTATACAGCGTGCCCAGCGCATTGTCGCGGCGCAGCTGCACCACGGCATAGGGCTTGGTGGCCGGATCATGCGCATTGGTCAGCCCCACCGGTTTCATCGGCCCATGGCGCAGGGTTTCACGCCCGCGTTCGGCCATCACCTCGATCGGCAGGCAGCCATCGAAATAGCCCGCTGTTTCCCCCTCATGGAACTCGGTTTTTTCGGCGGCCAGAAGCGCATCGATGAATGCCTCATACTGATCGCGCGTCATGGGACAATTGATATAGGCGCGCTGTTCTTCCTCGGTCTCGCCCTTGTCATAGCGGCTCTGGCGCCAGGCGATGGTCATGTCGATCGTCTCGGCATAGACGATCGGCGCGATCGCATCGAAAAAGGCCAGGCTTTCCGCCCCGGTTTCGGCCCGGATGCTTTCGGCCAGCGCCCCCGAGGTCAGCGGCCCGGTCGCAATGATCCAGTGGCCATCGGCGGGAAGCTCTGTAACCTCTTCATGCGAAAAGGAAATCCCGGGATGGGCGCGCAGGGCCGCCGTCACCGCATCGGAAAAGGCATCGCGGTCCACCGCCAGCGCACCGCCCGCCGGCAGCCGATGCGCCTGCGCCATGCGCATCAGCAAGCCATCCGCCGCGCGCATTTCCCAATGCAAAAGACCTACGGCATTGCGCTCATCATCGTCCGACCGGAACGAATTCGAGCAGACCATTTCCGCGTAATTTCCCGTGCGATGCGCAAAGGTTTCCACCTTCGGGCGCATCTCGTGCAGAACGACGCGCACGCCCGCCTCGGCCGCCTGCCAGGCAGCTTCGGATCCGGCCATGCCGCCGCCGATGATATGAAGCGTTTCCATGCCGGTTAGATAGCGCCCCGGCCCGGTCTGCGCAATCAGATCAGCGCGATCCTTTCGCGCCGTTCCGGGTCGGGGAAGGGGCGGTAAAGCCCCACCTCGGCGCGTGCGATCATGCCGTGCATCTGGTCGTATCGATGGGCGGCCACATCATCCACCCGTCCGATCGCGGTAAAGGCCGCATCCAGCGCCGCCATGCTGTCCACCTCCAGTTCCAGCAGGAAGTCGGCCTGGCCATCCGCCGCCAGCCCCAGCTTGCGCCGCAACAGCCGCCAGCCGCGGATCAGCCCGCGATCCTGCAGCAGGCCCATCCAGGCCTCCACCGCCGCGGAAAAAGCCAGCGCCCTGGCGTCCGATTTCAGCTCGATCATGCAGTGATACAGGTTCATGGTCACCTCCGCCCGGCAGCAGACCATGCCCGTATTGAAAAAGCCTTAATCCCTTCGGATTTGCCCAAATATCCCGGGGGGTGAGGGCGCAGCCCGAGGGGGGCAGCGCCCCCCTTCGCGGCTTTTCGGATGTCGCGTCCTCAGGCGTCTTCCTCGCCCTGATCGGCGATCCGGGCGACCGAAACCACCTCTTCGCCCGCACCGGTATCGAACACCTTTACCCCGCCCGCCGACCGCGAACGGAAGGAAATCTGCTCTACGGGGCAGCGGATCGACTGGCCGGTCGAGGTGGCCAGCATCACCTGATCCGACAGTTCCACCGGGAACGAGGCGATCAACGCCCCGCCACGCATCGACTTTTCAAAGGCGGTCACACCCTGGCCACCGCGCCCGCGCACCGGATAATCGTGGCTGGACGAAATCTTGCCCTGGCCCTTGACGGTGATCGTCAGGATCAGGTCCTCGGCCGCCGACATCTCGGCATAGCGTTCGGTGGACAGCGCGCCGGCCTCGGCCACGGTATCCTCGTCATCCGTTTCGACCGCCTCATCCTCGGTCGCGCCCATCACCGCGCGTTTCATGCGGATGAAGGCCACGCGTTCCTCGGGCGTCGCTTCGAAATGGCGGATCACCGACATCGACACGACCGCATCGCCCGCCGCCAGCCTGATGCCGCGCACGCCGGTCGAATCGCGGCCCTTGAAGATGCGCACCTCGGTCACGGGGAAGCGGATCGCGCGGCCATTGGCGGTGACCAGCATCACATCGTCATCCTCGGTGCACATGCGGGTGTTCACCAGCGTCACGCCCTCGGGCAGCTTCATCGCGATCTTGCCGTTGCGCTTGACATTGGCGAAATCCGACAGCGCGTTGCGGCGTACATCGCCATCCGAGGTGGCGAAGAACACCTGGTAGTTGTCCCATTCGCTTTCGGGCGCATCCACCGGCATCAGCGCCGCGATCGATACGCCGGTCGGGATCGGCAGGATGTTCACGATCGCCTTGCCCTTGGCCGTGCGCGACCCCAGCGGCAGGCGCCAGCACTTCAGGCTATAGACCATGCCGTCGGTGGTGAAGAACAGCAATTGCGTATGGGTATTGGCCACGAACAGCGTGGTGACCACGTCGTCTTCCTTGGTCGCCATCGACGACAGGCCCTTGCCGCCGCGGCGCTGCGCGCGGAATTCGGCCAGCGGCGTGCGCTTGATATAGCCGCCCGAGGTGATGGTGACGACCATGTCCTCGCGTTCGATCAGGTCTTCGTCGTCCAGATCGCCCGCCCAGTCCACGATTTCCGTCCGGCGCGGCACGGCATAGGCTGCCTTCACCTCGCGCAACTCATCCGCGATGATCGCCATGATCCGTTCCCGCGATGCCAGGATCGCCAGATATTCGCGGATCTTCGCGGCCAGTTCCTGCAGTTCGTCGGTAACCTCCTGCACCCCCATCGCGGTCAGGCGCTGCAGCCGCAGGTCCAGGATCGCGCGGGCCTGAATTTCCGACAGGTTGTAGGTGCCATCCGCGTTGATCGGGTGCAGCGGGTCATCGATCAGGCGGATGTAATCGGCAATCTCATGGGCGGGCCAGCGCCGCGTCATCAGCCGGTCGCGCGCCTCGGCCGGGTCCTTTGAGGACCGGATCGTCGCCACGACCTCATCCACGTTCGACACCGCCACCGCCAGACCGCACAGGATATGGCTGCGTTCGCGCGCCTTGCGCAGTTCATAGGCCGTGCGGCGCGCCACGACTTCTTCGCGGAAGGTGATGAAATGCGCCAGGAAATCGCGCAGCGTCAACTGTTCGGGCCGGCCGCCGTTCAGCGCCAGCATGTTGCAGCCGAACGAGGTCTGCAGCGGCGTGAAGCGATACAGCTGGTTCAGCACCACATCGGGCGTCGCGTCGCGCTTCAGCTCGATCACCACCCGCACGCCGACCCGGTCGGATTCGTCGGCGATGTTGGAAATGCCCTCAAGCTTCTTGTCGCGGACCAGTTCCGCGATTTTCTCGATCATCGTGGCCTTGTTCACCTGATAGGGGATTTCGTCCACGATGATGGCATAGCGGTCCTTGCGGATTTCCTCGACCCGGGTTTTCGCGCGGATGATGACGCTGCCGCGCCCTTCCAGATAGGCCTTGCGCGCGCCGCCCCGGCCCATGATCTGCGCGCCGGTCGGGAAGTCGGGGCCGGGGATATGGTCCATCAGCCCTTCCGATGTCAGATCGGGGGTCTCGATCAGCGCCAGCGTCGCGTCGATCACCTCGCCCAGGTTGTGCGGCGGGATGTTGGTGGCCATGCCCACCGCGATGCCGCCCGCGCCATTGACCAGCATGTTGGGGAAGCGCGCGGGCAGAACCGTGGGTTCGCGGTCCTTGCCGTCGTAATTGTCCTGGAAATCGACGGTGTCCTTTTCGATGTCGGCCAGCAGCGCCGAGGCGGGCTTGTCCATCCGCACCTCGGTGTAGCGCATCGCAGCCGCGCTGTCGCCATCCATGGACCCGAAGTTGCCCTGACCGTCCAGCAGCGGCAGGCTCATGGAAAAGTTCTGCGCCATCCGCACCAGCGCGTCATAGATCGCGGCATCGCCATGCGGGTGATACTTGCCCATCACATCGCCCACGGGCCGCGCCGACTTGCGATAGGGTTTGTCATGGGTGTTGCCGGTTTCGTGCATCGCATACAGGATGCGCCGGTGCACCGGCTTCAGACCGTCGCGCAGATCGGGGATCGCGCGGCTGACGATCACGCTCATGGCGTAATCGAGATAGGCGGTCTTCATCTCTTGCGCGATGGAAACGGTCGGCCCTTCGTGATGCGGGCGCTGCGGCCCGTCTTCCATCAGGTCCGGCGTATCTGGCGTATCGGTCACGGCTTGCTCGCCCTTCTAGATATTGTTGGCCCGATGTATAGCCGATCCATGCCTTGGGGTGCAATGCGCGAACGCCACCCCGTGGCTTTGCCCGGGGCTCAGGCCCGGCTGCGTGCGCGGACAAAGGCCGCGATCCACAGCGCGGCAAAGGCGAAAGAGGCGATGGCGTTCAGGTTGGGCATCGTCACGCCCCACATCTGCCAGGCGATTTCATCGCAGCGGATCAGCGGCGCGGCCTGGATCTGCGCCAGCAGGTCCTGCGCCGAAAGGGTGCCGACCGGCCCCGAGGTGCAGCTGTCGGGCCCCTCGAACAGGCCCCGTTCCACCCCCGAATGATAAACCCCGATCGCGCCGGTCAG
Organism: Pontitalea aquivivens; assembly: GCF_046507575.1. Taxonomy (NCBI): domain Bacteria; kingdom Pseudomonadati; phylum Pseudomonadota; class Alphaproteobacteria; order Rhodobacterales; family Paracoccaceae; genus Pontitalea; species Pontitalea aquivivens. Next base: position 13,769 of record NZ_JBKFEY010000016.1, read on the forward strand.
CGCCGCGGCCCCGGCCCCCGCCAGCGCGCCCGCGCGAAACACCGCCGCCGGCAGCCGCAGCGCCATCAGCGCCGCCCCCAGCAGCGCCGCTAACAGATGTGGCCAGCGTTGGGTGATGCACAGATCGCAAGGCGCGACACCGAAATACTGAAACACCAGCGCCGCGATCAGCACGGCGGCCGATCCCGCGCCTGCCAGCCCCGCCAGCAGCGGGGCGGTCAGGGCGGTCAGGCGGTCAAAGATGGCGCGCGGCATAGAAACCTCCGATCAGCAGGACGACGAAAAGGGTGAACAGCAGGCCCAGCCGACGTTCGATGAAATCGCGGACCGGCGCGCCGAACTTCCACAAAAGTCCCGCCACCAGAAAGAACCGCAGCGCGCGCGCCAGCACCGACACCCCCACGAACAGCGGCAGCGACAGCCCCGTCGCGCCCGAAAAGATGGTGATGACCTTGTAGGGAAAGGGCGTGACCCCGGCCACCAGAACCGCCCAGCCGCCATAGGCGTTGAACCGCGCGGCCAGATCATCAAAGCTTTCGGCCTTGCCGTAGAAATCCAGCACCGGCTGGCCGATCGTTTCCATGAAGCCGTGCCCGATCGCATAACCCAGCAGCCCGCCCAGAACCGAGGCCACCGTGCAGACCATCGCGATGTGAAACGCGCGCCAGGGCATCGCCAGGATCATCGGGATCATCAGCACATCGGGCGGGATCGGAAAGACCGAACTTTCGACGAAGGACACCACCGCCAGCGCCCGGATCGCGTTGCGGTGACCCGCCAGCCCCATCGTCCAGTCATACAGCCGCCGGATCATCTGCGCCCCATTCTTGTGCCGCCTGTTCCTCGCCCGTGCGGGGCGCCGCGTCAAGGCACGCACGCCAGGGGCAGGGGCCGCGCGCGCGGATTTGATCTGTCCCGGGGAACCGGGGCGCGGGGTATTCGTGGTTGCGGGATCGGGCAATGCCGGGCGCGTGCCGATGCCCGACGGCTTCACCCACGGCACATCCGGCCAGCGCCGGTCCCGGTTCGGTCGCGGCTTTCAGGCGGGCGATGTCGCGGCCTGCGACAGCTTTGCCGCGCGCGATCTGCAGCATGATCTGCAAGCAGCATCTTGCCACCGCCCGCGCGCCGCGCTAAGCCACATCCGCTGGCCCGAGTGGCGGAATGGTAGACGCAGGGGATTCAAAATCCCCCGCCGCAAGGCTTGTCGGTTCGAGTCCGACCTCGGGTACCAGCTTGAAAACACAGGATAAAATGAAAAAAGGCCGGTCGCAAAGATCGGCTTTTTTCATTGGTGCCGGGGAAAAGTAAGCAAAAAGTAAGCAGATCGGCGCGGGGTCTGATCGCGGGATCGTGAAGGCCGAAGTGCCGAATCTGCCGCGCTTGATGACGCTGGGGTCGGCGCGTGTGCGGATCGTCAGCACATAGAAAAGGCCGGGACAATCTGCCCCGGCCTGTCAAAACGCTGCGCCTGCACATTGGAGAACGCAAGCCGCGTCATGTCGGTGTTTGCCCACGGTCCGACTAACGGGGATGATTCGGCCATCGCTCGGCCCGGCGCATCCTGCCGTGTTGGTGCCAGGGCCGATCGGTCAGCCCCGGCTTGTCTCATCAGGCAGCGGTCACGCCGGTCAGCGTATAGAACGCGCCGGGGTGCTGCACCGCCACATCGGCCCGCATGTGGGCGATAAAGGCATATTGCAGATTGCCCATAAACACCTCGCGCAGCACCTCGATACGGATATCGGAGCGAATGCCGATCAGCAGGTGCCCGAAGTTGCCCGCAAAGATCGTGCTCTCATTCGTGCCTACGCCGCCGTCCGTGGGAATCGCGGTCGTCGTCAGCATCGGAATGCGCGACAGAACGGCGGGCGGGTTCAGCGGCTGCCCGGTGCTGTCCGTCGCGCCGGTCAAGACGCCCTCGTCGCGGGGGTGCATGATGAAGGCACTGACCGGCCCCGCGTTGGCGGTCAGGATCGCCGTGCGCGCCTTGGAAAGATGGGAGTATTCGATCCCTGCCGCGACTGCATCCGTGCCGATGCCCAGCGTGTTGGCGATGCCGCGCGGTTCGGGGGCGGTGCCGGTGCCCAGCAGCGCCACGCGGTCCAGTTCGGACGCCAGAGAGGCGGCCAAAATGCGGGGCAGTTCGCTGCCAAGGTTGATGCTGTCTTGCAGCAGTTCAACGCTAACCTTGGTCATCACGGCCAGCGAACGGGGCACCAGTTGCACGTTGTCAAAGGTCGGGTCGCTCACAGCCACCGCGCCAGCTTCTTCGCGCCAGGCGGGGGTCGGGTCGGACGCCAGGCGGGCGATGTTGTTGGTCATGCCCTCCAGCATCACGGTTTGCGCCCCGGCCTGCGTCACCACCGAAGCGGCGCGCAGGGCGTCGATCAGGCGGGCGCTAAGATGCGTCGGCACCGTGTAGCCCCCGGCGCTGTCACTGCCCTCGGAAAGTGCGCGTTTCTCCAGATCCGTTTCGGCCCCGGTCACCATGCTGCGCAGGTAGCGGCCCAGCGGCAAGCGGTTGTAAGCGTCATGCCCGCGCGCCTCGGCCCAGGTCACGCACCGCTGATCCGGCGCGATCGGCGCGGTGCGCGCTTCGGTGAAGCCGTCACCCAGCCCATCGTCAACGCCCGGCTGCGATGCGTCACCGCCACGCGGGGCGCGGGGGTCACCAGCACGTTCCGATTTGGCGGCGTCGATCTTGTCGCGCAGGTCATCCACCTCGGCCATCAGCAGGCCAAATTCGCGTTCGATCGCCCGCGCTTCGGCGTCGGGGGTGTCGGACTTGATCTTTTGGTGAAGGGCGCGCGCCTCGGCCATCTTGGCGCGGTGGGCTTCTTTGAGTTGCTCGATATTCATTTCATCGTCCTTTGCCTGCGGGGCGGTGAAGAACAGCCGCCCAAAATTGGGGTGCCGCTCTCCTCGCCGCTGGCGAAGGTTCCGCGCTGTCGTGCGCGGCGGCCGAGCGATCTTTCAGCATCGGCTTAGCGTTTTGATATGTAATCACATAACGCTTTACGATGCAACCATCAGCACCGGCCCGCCTGCCCACTACCGACGATTTCCACCGATGCCAGGCGCGCGACGGCACGGTGCAGGCCCTCGGTGCCCTCAATCTCCACATGCAAGCGGACGGATGCGGCCAGCATTGCCGCCGCGAACATGCGCAGATCGCCGCCGCGTTCGGACAGGTCGGCCAGCGCCGCGTCAAAGGCCAGGCGGGCGGCGTTCGCCTCGATCATCATTCGTTGCTTATCGTTCAGCATCTCATCGGCTCCTTTGCGATGTGGTGGGTGTGGTTCTCACGCGCGCAATGCGCACGCGCGCGCATGAGTTTGATTTTTGACCAGTTGGAAAAACTGTGTTTGCGTTGAAAGTGAGGGAAGGGCTCCGGTCCCAGATCGGGGGGCTGTGGACTTTGACACGCCCCCCCCCCGGTGTGTCGGCCAACGCGGGGGGGGATTGTCCACATTGTCCCTTGCGCGTGTGCGAGGATGAAATGCGCCTATATATAGAAAAGGGGGCTGAATTTCAGACTCCCTGACGTGCGCGCAAGGGACTTTGCGGACAAAAGTCATTCTTCACCCCCGCGCAGCACCCCCGCGATGGCCTGCCGGGCTTCGGCGCGGCGTGCGGCTTCTTGTTCGGCCCGATCGGTGAAGCGCCGATGCACAGCCGGGTTGACGATCCAGTGTGGCTGCGATGAGGGGCGCGGCCCGTCGATCCGATCCAACCAGCCTAGCGCGGCAAGTTGCTCCAGCAGCGGGCGAATATCGGCCTCCCTGATCGCGCGCATGGTTCGGTCACCGCGCTGCACGTCGCGGTTCGTGATCCGCTCCAGCTTGTGCGCCAAGATGTAGCCCGCGATTGCCTGAAGGCGGTCGTGATCGTCGGACAGGCCCAGAATGCCACCGTAGAAGGCCACAGCGTGCGGCAAGAGGAATTTGTGCAGAAAGTCCCCGGCGCGCCGTGCGGTGTCCTCCGTGACTGTGTGGGGCAATTCCCGCTCGCGGTTCTCGATGCAGTGCCAGATGATGCACAGGCGCGCGAACAAGCCGTCATATTTGCCGATGTGCGAGGCTAGCTTGCGGTTGACGGCCTCGGATGCCTGAAGGGTCAGGTGTTGCGCCTCCAGATGCCGGCGCACATCTTGCGCGCCATCATCGAAGGCCAGCACGCCCAGCCCTGCAAAACCCGGCGGGCGCGTTTTGTGCAGCTTGTTCACCAGATCCCCATAGATCGCCACCACGGGCGGCGCGGGCGCGTCCTGGCCCATCGTCGCTGGCTTCAGCACCACAGGGAACAGGCGTTGCAACAGGCCATCGTCGTGCGCGTCTGCCACTACCTTGCGGATCGGCTCGGGCTGGATGCCGCCCAGCAGGCACAGCGACAGGTTCGGGATTAGGGCTGATCCACGGCCCACGCGGTTCAAGGCAAATTCGCCGCCGTTGAAGGCGCGCAGCCAAAAGGCCCGGTCAGCACCCGCGCCCTTGCCGCCGTTGTATCGGTCCATCGCGCCAAAGAACCCGGACAGTTCATCCTGCAACAGCAGCACGCCCCACGGGCTGCCCTCCAGCACCAGCTGCGCCGCCTCAACCGTCGCATCCTCGATGCGCAGGCGCGTTTGCGGCGGTGGGTTCTTCCCGTATTTTTCTTCTTTGGGCAGTGCCTGAAACTCCTTCATCGCGGCTTGCCAGTCCCGGAACATTTGCCGGTCGATGCGGCACAGGGGCGCGGTCGCGGCGGACAGGATCGGGCTTTTCTTGGTGGACGGGCTGCCCACCAGCGCGGCCCAGATCCGCGCGCTTTCCGTCCATGTCGGATCGTGGCGCTTCACCTGAAGTTTGATGTTGTCGTTGATCGCCGCCGCGCACGTCACCAGCGCAGCGACGGCCAGCCCGGCAGGATCGGCCCCCATCATCTCGCCCTGCACGCGGGCGAAGGTTTCGATTTCAACCGGCAACAGCCCGGCGGGAAGATCCGGCGCGGGGAACGTGCCCCACAGGTCAACCGGATCGTCGCCCAGATCGGGCGCGCCGCCGTGCCCTGCCGCTTCGGTCTGTGCATTGCCTGCGGTCGATCGGGTGTCGGGTCTGCGGTTCAATCCGGCCTCTTGTGCATAGGCGGCCACCGCCGCGTTGAAGTCGCCGCCGTGCTCGAAGTACACATACAGGTCGAAGGCGTCGCCGTGCCGGTTGCCGTTCGCGCTGGCGGCCCCGATGCCCGCCGCCGCGTCGCTGGCGGACAGGCTCACCCAATAGTCGCCGCAATCGCGGGTCGCGTAGCTGCCGCTCGTCTGCATGGGGCTGCGCCAGTCGGATGAATGCCCAAGCTGCCGGTATCCATACCGCGCCAGCAGATCGCCCACCGAATGCGCCGCGTTGAAGTGATCCACCGGGCGCGTGTCACCGCCCGAAGGTGCCGGGCGGGTGGCGATGCGGTATTGCCGCCGCACTTGCGCCTCGGCCTCGGCCTGCGCCCGTGCCGCCCGGTTCTCGGCCATGCGGCGCATGATCGGGTGATCTTCGGTCAGGTCCAGCCGGTCGGCCTTGACGATCTGGTGCTCGTAAAACTCGCCACGGTTGGGCAGATAGACAAGCTGCGCCGGTAGCGCCAGGCGCCGGTCTGGCACCAGCACGCCCGCGCTCTCGCGCTCCAGCAGATCATAGAAGGCGTGTTGCGCGTCGGTGAAGTCTGCCCCGCCCAAGGGTGCCAGAAGCGGCACCAGCGCCCGCCATTTCCTGCGGTCGGCCTTGGCCGACCGGCTGGAATAGATCAGCCGCGCGGCGGGTCCGGTCACGGCCTCCACAGTTTCACTGACTTCGGCCAGCGACAGGTCGTTGTCGTCAACGTCCAGCGTGAGCCAATGGAACAGCCCCCGCTCGCGCTGCACCTCTTGGGTGCGGGCGTCGCTGCCGTGATAGGCGGACGGGATAAACCACCGGGCGCGCTCTTTCGGCACGCTGGGCGGGGTCTGCACCATTGCGACGATCTCGCGCGCGAGGATGGCGCTGTAGGCCGCGCCCGCCGATCTGTGCGGGTTCGGGCGGCCATCGTTCAGGATCGCAGCGTGCGTGTCGCTCTGCCCATAGCCGGAAACAAAGGCCGGGCTGATCGGGCGGGCGGTGTTGAAGGATTCGGGTTGCGCGTTCACTCGGCCACCTCCCCAAAGGCAAGGCCAGCCATCACGGCGGCTTGATGAACGGTCAGCCCGAAACGGACACGCAAGCGCATGATGCGCAGAAGATCAGCGGCGGTCATGCGCGGGTCTCCTTAGTCGTGTCGGGCTGGCGTTCGATCTCCAGGCCGTGGTCGCCGTGATCGGCCAGAAAGTTGAGGGTGTCCGTTACGCGGCGCAGATTTTCGCGCAGGCGGGCGACCTCGGGGTGCGCGATCTGGACGTGCCAAAAGTCGCCGTTTTCCGGGTCGGGGTCGTCGTCGGCCCAGATTTCCAGCAATCGGGCCAGACGCGCGTTGGCCTGTGTCAGAACCGATGCGGCTTGGCGGCAATGCGCGCCCACATCAGCGGGGATCTGCAAGATCGGTTTTTTCATGCGCGGGCCTCCTTATCGCCCCAGCCCGATCGGGCAAGGCTGGGTGCAAGTTCAGCGCGCATCAGGGCCTCGGCGGCGCGGCGCTCGGTCGTGGCGTCGGCTGCGTTGCCCACGACGATGTGGCGCAGGGTGAAGGTCGCGCGGCCATCCACGTCCAGCCCCACCGCGATAAACGGACGCGCGCCGGGCGGGATGATCGCCGGATCATGGGCAGGGAACGCGGCGGCGGCCTCATCGGTCAGGCGCAGCACCTGGGGCTTGCCGCCCTCGGTCAGCAGCAGCGCAAAGGCGCGCTCCAGCGCCTGCACAGCCCTGGGCGCCGATACCGTCACATGACGGCCCGTGCGGGGGTTGCGGTCAATGCAGCACCGCGCCAGCACGGCGGCGGCGGTCCTGACACATGCGCGCATCTGGCGGCGCGCGGCGCGGTTCTGTGGGGTTCTCATTTGCTCGATACCTCGGTGATTGAACCGAAGGCACGGCGGTGCTAAAGTGTCAGCGTCCAAGCTGATCCATAACTTTAAGCCCGTGCCGTAACCTTCGGCGCGGGTTTCTTATTTCAGGCCGCGCGCGGCGGCGGTTTCCTCGGGGGTCAGCGTGTTGGACGATCCGCCCTGACCGGTCCATTCGATCTGCCGAAGCTTCTCGATCGCGTCCAGTTTATCGGTCACCAGCTTCATCAGCACGTCCTTGGCCAGCGCCTCTTTCGACAGGGGCGGCGCAAAGCGGTGCTCGTCGTGCAGCAGCTCAAGCGCGACAATCAGGCCCTTGATTTCGGTCAGCGCGTCGTCGGTGCGCTCGAAGTTCTCGCGGCAATGATCGGGGAAGGCGGGATTTTTCATCACGCGGCCCCCTCGATCATGTTTGCCTGGACGTAGGCCACCACATCAGCAGCGCGATAGCGCACGGCGCGGCCCACCTTCACATAGGGGATAGTAGCCCCGGCCCAGCGGTCGCGCTCAAACCACTTTTCAGACTTGCCAAGATATTCGGCGGCTTGTCGCTGGGTCCACAGAACCGGGACAGTTGCCACCGTCTCGGCAATCGTTGCGGTGCTATTGTTCATCGGTTGCCCTTTCCTAAAATCGGTAAGGGCAGATTGGGGAAAAGCTGTCGGGACAGTGGCCTAGCTGTCCCGCTTTTTCTGGTGACGGTTCCACTGTCTTTTGATCGCAGTCCATCCGCCTAGGCCCTCGACCTCGCATTGTGCTGCCGCGCTGTCCACGCCCATCATGGGGACTAGTTCCGCCATCCGTTCAAATCTAGCATCGCGCAAAGGTTTGTGCCGGACATTCGTTGCATGTGCTGCGTTCATTTGCCCGCCCGCGACCTTCGCGCCCCGCGTCACGGTTTTCAGATGAAGGGTCCGTTCTCTGAAACGATTGACCGCCCACCCTAAGCGCAGGGTCTGCGCAAAGACCTTTTCCACATCGCCGGATTCGATTGCCCACTCGACCTCTAGCGCATTGAAATAAAGCTGCGCAGCTTCATGGCACGGGGTCAGCGGGTCGGTGTGCTTCTGGATGTAGGCCCACCCTGGCGCAAACGTACAGCCGCGCGGAAGTGTTTTGCCAACGTGTTCGCACCAGAACCGGCCCTTGTGATTTACGCTTATGCCTGGATCGGGGAAGCCTTCCTTGACCACAACGTCAGCCGCGCCCGCCTTGATCTTGGGGAGAATTTTTTGCGGGGTTGGCCAGGATGCGTTGATCTCATCCATCGCTCCCTTGATATCTTCAAAGGTCGCGTCTTTCACCGTCTTGCGCTCAACGGCGTGCATGGCGTCGCGCCAAACATGCGTCACTTTCTTTGTCACCCGCGCGCCTCCAGCATCTGCACCACGTTGTCGGCGTCGCTGCGGGCGGGCGACAGAAGGTAATCCTCGATCCGCTGCATGGCGCCGCGCAGATCCTCGGTTGTCACCTGCACATAGCCCGCGGTCACGTCGCCGCCGCTCACATGGTTGGTCAGGCGTTTCAGCTTGTAGGCGGAAATATCCAACTTGCTGGCGGCGGTGGCGAAGGTGCGGCGCAGGTCGTGGGCGGTCACGCTGATGCCGGTCTGCTTTTCGATCCGGGCATAGGCGCTGCGCAAATTGGCGGGCACGTCCCCGTCAGGGTCACTGAATACAAATTCCGGCCCGCTGATCTTGCGGCGCGCCTCCAGCATCGCGGCCAGTTCCCGGCCTAGCGGCAATTCGTGGTCATTGCGGTTCTTGGTGTTGCGGAATGTGACGATCTTCTTTTTCAGGTCCACATCGGCCCACCGAAGGGCAGGGTAGTTGACCAGCGGATCGCCCAACGCCTCGGACAGACGCGCGCCGGTCAACAGCAGGAACAGCAGCGCATCGCGCTTTTCGTTGTCCTGCTTCAACCCGATCAGCCCATTGCGCACGGCCTCCAGCCATGCGGCGATCTGGCCCTCGGGGATGTGCCCTTTTGCCCGATCCACAGGTGCCCATTGGTTCAGGCGGTTCAGGCGCTGCACCGGGTTCCGTTTTAGCACAGGTTCGTCGTCGTCGTCTGTGTCGGCGATGATATGGTTCAGCGCGGCCCGAAGGTAGCGGTGCGCAAGATTGGCCTGCGCCGGGGATACTGCGGCCATCTTGGCGTGATGTTCCTTGACCATTGATCCGCTGATGTTGGTGATCGGCAGATCAAGCCAATCCTTGAACCGGGTCATAGCCTTTTCAATGTCGCGGATGGTCAGCGCCTTCTTGGGGGCGCCCTTGCCACGGCCCTTCTTGGTGGGCGCGGCCTTGTAAGCCTCGAAGGCTTCTTCCAGCGTCATTTCGCGCGCCTTGCGCTTGGCCTTTTCCTTCACGGGGTCCAGCCCCTCGGCAAATTCTGTTGCCAGCTTCATAGCCTTCTTGCGCGCGCTCTCTGGCGTCATGTCGTCGGCCCTGCCGATCGTCACACGGCGCTCCTTGTTGCCGGCGCGGCGCTGCATGACGTAGCTTTTCGCGCCGCCTGGGGACACGCGCAGGCCAAAACCGCGCAGTTCACTATCCCAGATCAGGCGCGGTTTGTCGGCGTCAGGCTCGGCCTTTGCCACCGTGGTTTTCGTCAGCTTCACCCGCTTGTCGGCCATCGCTTTTAGTCCCCTGCATGTGTTGCGGTCGAAAAAAGTAAGCAAAAAGTAAGCAAAAAGTAAGCAAATCGGCTCAAAATGCGTAGTATATGCAGGGGATACTTAGAACATAAGCGCATGTGAAATCAAGGTTTTTAGTGCTTACTCAAATCAGTTAGGGGTATAGGAACAGGGATTCAAAATCCCCCGCCGCAAGGCTTGTCGGTTCGAGTCCGACCTCGGGTACCAGCGAATCCCTAGTCTCCCGAAAAATCTGCCGTCAGGGCCAAACCGCCCGGCGGGATTTTCATGCGTTACGCAACAGCAGGGGGGCAGGATTCCGGGCCGGATTGGCAAACGCCTTGAAAAAGCCTTGATCGCGCTATAGGGCTTAAACAGATAGGCGGGAATTGGTGACAGGTGCGCCGCGCGATGTTTTGCGGGCGGTTTGGATGCGAGTATGACCTTGACGACGGGAACAAGCGGTAACGACACGCTGACCGGCACGACCGGCGCGGATACGATCATAGGCTTGACGGGCAATGACAGCATTCGCGGCGCGGCCGGGGATGATCTGATTGCTGCCGGACCCGACAGTCTTCTGTCGGTGCTGCGCATGCTCGAATGGTCGAAGCAGGGCAGCAACGGCACCTCGATCGCGGGGGATTTCACGCAAAACACGGGCGGCGTGAATGTGAAGGTCGATTATACCGACCTTGGCCCCGGAACGGGCTTTACCGTCAACACGCGCGATACAGGCTATGTTCAGGCGGGCGAAGGCATCCCCGCAAGCTCGATGGCGATCCTGTCGGGCACCGGTACCGGTAGCGGCAATACCTCCAGCGTCAGGCTGGATTTTTCGGCCGTCGCGGGCAGCGGCTTTGGCGGGGCGGTGGAAAACGTGCTGTTCCGTCTGCAGGACGTGGACCGGGACGATTGGCGCGACAAGGTGACGATTTCCGCGTGGAACGGCAGCACGGCGGTGCAGGTCACGCTGACGGCGTCGGGGTCGGATGTCGTGTCGGGCAATACGGTGACCGCGGCAAGCGGTCAGAACAACTATTCCGATGCCCAGGGGTCGGTTCTGGTCTCAATCCCCGGGCCGGTCACGCGGGTCGAGATCCTGTATGACAATGTCGGATCTTCGGGCAGTACGCAGCGGATCGGCATTTCCAATATCCGTTTCGATGCGATTCCCACCGACAATGACACCGTGTCGGGCGGTGCGGGCAATGACACGATCCTTGGCGGGGCGGGCAATGACCTGCTGTCTGGCGATGATGGCGATGATGTCCTGGCCGGCGGCGCGGGCAATGACACGCTGACCGGCGGGTTGGGCAATGACACGCTGGCCGGCGGGGCGGGCGCGGATTCGCTGGATGGCGGCACCGGTATGGATTTCGCCGATTATAGCGAATCGGCGGCGGGTGTGACGGTCGACCTGGCCGCCGGCACCGGCACGGGTGGCGATGCCGAAGGCGACCGGCTTTATGGCGTGGACGGGATCTATGGCTCGGCCTTCGATGATGTGCTTCTGGGCTATGACGGGGAATCGACCAGCGGGTCGGATACCTTCACCAACGTTTTCCATGGCGGTGCGGGCAACGATTACCTTGATGGCCGCGGCGGTGGCGATTCGCTGTTTGGCGGGGATGGCGACGACACCATCCTGGGCGGCGCGGGCAATGACATCATCGACGGCGGCGCGGGCCTGGACCTGGTCGATGGCGGCACCGGGTCCGACCTGATCACCGTCACCGCAGGCGAGGCGGCGGGCGAATTCATCGAGGGGGGCGAAGATGCCGATGGCTCGGATATCGACGAGCTGATCGTCTATGGCGGCGCCAGGATCGTCTATGACCCGCAGGATTCCGAAAACGGCACGATCCACTGGCATGGCAACAGTACCACCACCACCTTCGCCAATATTGAAAAGGTCACCATCGTGCCCTGCTTTACCCCCGGCACGATGATTGAAACCGTCGCGGGCCGGATCGCGGTGCAGGATCTGCGCGTGGGCGACCGGGTGCTGACGCGCGACAACGGCTATCAGACGATCCGCTGGATCGGCCAACGCGATCTGGCCGCCGCGGATCTGGCCGCCAATCCGCGGCTGCAGCCGGTGCACATCGCGCGCGGTGCACTGGGCGATGGCCTGCCCGAAGCAGATCTGGTCGTCTCGCCCCAGCACCGCATGCTGATCACCGGGCGCCGGGCCGAACTGCTGTTCGGCGAGGCCGAGGTTCTGGTGGCCGCGATCCATCTGGTCGGCCGACCCGGGATCACGCGGCTGGCGGTGCCGGCGGTCAGCTATATCCATCTGCTGTGTGACGCGCATGAGATCATCCTGGCCGATGGCGCCTGGACCGAAAGCTATCAGCCCGGCGCGGCCTCGATCGGGGGGCTGGACAGCGCGCAGCGAGACGAGCTGTTCGAGATTTTCCCCGAATTGCGCGATGGCCTGGCGGAAAAGCTGTGGGATGGCGCGCGTCTGGCGCTGAAGGCGCATGAGGCCCGCGCGCTGTTCGCCGCCTGACCGTCCGACTGCCTGATTGCGCGACTGACTGATCGCGCGACTGATTGATTGCGGGGCGCGGCGGCCCGGCCTGCTGTGGCGCGGCGGACTCAGCGCCGGCGCGAAATCAGGGGCCTGTTCGGCTTTTGATTGACCGGACGGGTCCCCGTCCGGCATGCGTTGACCATCGGTACAAAACAAGAAACGAGCAGTACGATGGCACAATCGGTCTATCACAGCGCCGCGGGCGGGTGCGATTTCCTGGGCCTGCGCAAGGGGCGCACCGGCGCGATGGAAATCGTCTATGACGATGGCGTGGCGCGGCGGCTGGTCTGGCGCGTCTGCGGGGCCGCGAATGAACGCCAGCTGGGCGATGCGCTGGCGCGCGCGGTCAACCAGACCCGCGTGGTCCCCGCGCTTTACACCGAACTGCGCAAGCGCGCGATCACGATCGACGCGGTAGCAGGCTGAAATCCAATAAAAAACGGCCGGGGAAGCCCCGGCCGAGGAAGAGGTACCGTCAGGGGACTGCCGGAACCTGTCTGAATGTCTAGGCGGTCCAGAAGGGGCGTGCGACCTCATGCGCGGCGCGGCCGGCATCGATCCCGATATCACGCAGCAGATGCGCATCCAGCCGGGCCAGCGCCGCACGGCTGCGTTTGCGGTCCGACCAATCCCGGATGACCTGCAGAAAGGCGCGCAGGCCGGGGCGGGCAGGGCGGCGATGCGGAAGGGTCAGGCTGGACATGGCGGGCCTTTTGTGTTGCTACAATCCCCGAAGGGTGGTTAGCCTGTCGATACAAAGTGCAGCCAATCGGGTCCAGAGAAACATTGTGACTGATACAACATGGCTTCCCGATCTGTCGGCGCGGTCGGGTCCGAAATATCTGGCGCTGGTGCGGGCCTTGCGCGATGCGGTGCGCGCGGGCGAACTGGCGGTGGGGGCGCAGCTGCCCACGGTGCGCGATCTGGCCTGGCGGCTGGGGGTGACGCCGGGCACGGTGGCGCGCGCCTATCAGATCGCCACCCAGGAAGGCCTGCTGGAGGCCGCCGTGGGCCGGGGCACCTTTGTCGCCGCGCAGCGCCGCCGCCTTGGCCCGACCGAGCCGCTTTATTCCCTGTCGCGCACCGACCCCGAGGCGACCGGCGTGGTCGATCTGCGCTCGCCCCAGCTGCCCGATGTGGGGCAGGCGGCGGCGCTGGCGCGTGCCATGGCCGCGGCGGCGCAGGACATCGGCTGGCAATATCTGGAATATCCGGGCCTGCGGCGCGATCATTATTGTCGGCAGGCCGCTTTGGAATGGTTTTCCTGTTGTCGTCTGGGCCCGGTCACTGCCGATGATCTGGTGCTGACCCATGGCGGGCAGAACGGCATCAACATCGTGCTGCAATGCTGTCTGCGCGGCGACCGGCCGGTGGTTCTGGCCGAGGAACTGGCCTATCCCGGCTTTCGCCATGCCGCCCGCCTGAACCGGGCCGAGATGGTGCCGATCGCGCTGGATCACGAAGGTCTGGTGCCCGCCGCGCTGGACGCGGCCTGCCGGCGCCACCCCGCGCAGCTGGTCTGCGTCACGACCGAGGCGCAGAACCCCACCGCCGTGCGCATGGGTGAGGCACGCCGGCGCGCCATCGTCGATCTGGCGCGCATCCACGACTTGCAGATCCTTGAAGATGACTGCTACACCGCGCCCAGTTCCGGTTTGCCGCTGCTGCGCGAACTGGCACCCGAACGGGTCTGGCATGTGTCCAGCCTGTCCAAGACGATTTCGGCCGGGATGCGCTTTGGCGTCGTCGTCTGTCCCGCGGGCATGGGCGAGGCCGGGCGGCTGGCCGCGCAGCACAGCTATTTCGGCCTGGCGCGTCCGGTGACCGACATCATCACCCGGCTGCTGACCTCGGGCGAGGCGATGGCGCTGCGCCAGACCGCGCAAGAGGTGATGGCGCGGCGGCTGGATATCGCGCTGGCGGCGCTTTCGGGGCATGATGTGTCCTGGTTGCCGGGGCTGTCGTTCCTGTGGCTGCGCCTGCCGCTGGGCTGGCGCGCGTCAACCTTCGCGCGCATGGCCGAGGCGGAAGGCGTCCTGTTGCGGTCCTCGGACGAATATGTCCTGGTGGATGGGCATGCGCCCAATGCGGTGCGGATCGCCATGGCGGGTGGGGTGCAGGAACAGGTCTTTGCCGGTGCGATGGCGCGGCTGGCGCGGCTGCTGGACAATCCGCCCGGCGATCTGCCGGTCTGACGGGACGGTAAAGGGGGCGGGGCGGATGGCCGAGGACGGATCGGAACTTTTCCTGACGCATTATGTGGGCGGGGTCTGGCGCGCGCCCTTTGGCACGGTTCTGATCGAAAGCGCCGATCCCTTCCATCCGCTGGTGGCGGCCGGGCCGGACGATTTCGCGCGGGTGCGGGCGGCGGCGCAGGCCGCTGCGCCGATCTGGGCGGGGCTTGGGCCCGCGGCGCGCCGCGCGGTCCTGCCTGGCGACTGGGCCGATCTGGCCGGGGCGGGATCGGCCGGATCGAAGGGGGGGCAGCTGTGGCTGCTGCCCTGGGATGATACCTTCACCGTGCTGGCGCTGGTCCGGTTGCTGGTCGCGGGCGATCTGGCCGTTGTGCTGCCCGCGCCTGACAATCCGATGCCGGCCTATCGCCTGGCCCAGGCCCTGCATGAGGCCGGGTTGCATGATCGCGCGCCGCCTTCGGGTGTCTTTGCCCTGCTGGCCGCAACCGATGCATCCGCAGTGGCGGCGGCGCTGGGGGCAAGGCTTGCGACGGGGGGCTGAACGCCCGGCCCTGATCGCGCCCCGGTCGCTGCGCCCCGCTTGCCGCAACGCGCCCCCTTTCCCTTGGCCGTGGCTTGTGCGAACGTGACCCCAACGCGCCGGGGAAAACGAGCGCGCCCGAGGGAGTATGTGATCCAATGGCAACGGGTTCGCGATTGAGCCGGTTCACCCGGTCCGAAGCCTTCAACGGCTATGCGCTGGTCGCGCCCACCGCACTTTATGCGGTGCTGATGCTGGCTGCGCCGCTGGCGACGATCCTGGCGTTTTCCTTCTTCAAAGACGGCTATCTGACGATCATCCGCGAAGTCACCTTTGAAAACTACATCGCCACCTGGACCGACCCGATCTTTCGCGCGATCCTGTTGCGTTCGCTTCTGGTGTCGGGGCTGGTGACGCTGGTCACGGTGGTTCTGGCCTTCCCGATCGCCTATTATGTGTCCTTCCATGTCCGCGCCTCGAACAAGGCGCGCTGGCTGTTTCTGATCACGATCCCGTTCTGGACCAGCTATCTGATCCGGGTGTTCCTGTGGAAGGTGATCCTGGGCTATAACGGCGTGGTCAATTCGGGGCTGGACCTGCTGGGGATCATCGATCAGCCGCTGCAGATGCTGAACACCGTGGGTGCGATCGCGGTGACGCTGGCCCATGCCTATGCGCCCTTCGCGATCCTGCCGATCTTTGTCAGCCTGGAAAAGATTGACCGCTCGCTGCTGGAAGCGGGGCAGGATCTGGGCGAAAGCAAGCTGATGACCTTCTGGCGGGTGACGCTGCCCTTGGCGATGCCGGGCGTGGTGGCGGCGGTGCTTATCGTCTTCATCCCGACGATCGGCGACTATGTGACCCCGGAACTGATCGGCGGGGGCAAGCTGCCGATGGTGGCCAACATGATCCAGGCGCAGATGCTGCCGCTGGACAACAAGCCGATGGGATCGGCCATCGCGGTGTCGGCCATGTCTGTGGTGGCGGTGATCTCGGTCCTGTTCCTGTTCCTCAACCGTCGCTTCCTGAGGGTGCAGAAATGAAGCTTCCGCCCCTGCGCCTTTATGCGCTGGCCTATCTGCTGTTCCTGTATGCGCCGATCCTGTTGTTGCCGATCTTTGCCTTCAACGACGGCACGATCATCGCCTTTCCGCTCAAGGGCTTCACGACCGAATGGTTCGCGCAGATGTTCGCCAACCCCACGCTGGGCAATGCGCTGAAGAATTCGCTGATCATCGCGCTGGGCACGGCGGTGCTGTCGACCACGCTGGGCATTTTCGCCGCGCGCGCGGGCACGCGGTTTGCCTTTCCGGGCAAGGGCGGGATCATGGGGCTGATCATGCTGCCGCTGGTGCTGCCCGAAATCATCGTGGCGGTGTCGCTTCTGGTGGTTTTTCTGGGGCTGGGCGTGCCGCTGTCGGTCTTTACGGTGATGCTGGGCCATGTGCTGATCGCCACGCCTTATGCGATCGCGATCCTGAACACGGCGTTTTCCTCGCTCGACCGCAGCCTGGAAGAGGCCGCCTATGACCTGGGCGAGACGAAATGGGCCACCTTCCGGCTGATCACCCTGCCGCTGGTGATGCCGGGGATCATCTCGTCCTTCCTGATTTCCTTCACGATCAGCCTTGATGAATTCATCATCGCCTTCTTCCTTGCGGGGAATGAACCGACGCTGCCCACCTATATCTTCTCGCAGCTGCGCTTCCCCAAGCAGATCCCGATGATCATGGCGCTGGGCACCGTGCTGGTGCTGGCCTCGATCGTGCTTCTCGCCATTGCAGAATATTTCCGCCGCCGCGGCATCGCGCGCACCGGCGGCAAGGATACCGGAGGCTTCCTGTGAACGACCGCGCCCCCATGATCGAGTTTCGCGACGTCCATAAATATTACGGCGATTACCACGCGCTGCGCGGCATCAATGCCACCATCCGCGCGGGCGAGTTCTTTTCGCTGCTGGGGCCCTCGGGCTGCGGCAAGACCACGCTGTTGCGCACCATCGCGGGGTTTGAGGATATCTCCTCGGGCGTGGTGCTGATCGACGGCAAGGACATGGCCGGGGTGGCGGCGAACAAGCGGCCCACCAACATGGTGTTTCAGTCCTACGCGATCTTCCCGCATCTGTCGGTGGAACAGAACGTGGGCTTCGGCCTGCGCCGCGACCCGCGCAGCCAGGCCGAGAAAGACCGCGCCGTGGCCCATGCGCTGGAAATGGTGGGGCTGAAAGGCTACGGCAATCGCGCGGCCCATGCGCTGTCGGGCGGGCAACGCCAGCGGGTGGCGCTGGCCCGCGCGCTGATCCTGAAGCCCAAGGTGCTGTTGCTGGATGAGCCGCTGTCCGCGCTCGACAAGAAAATCCGCGAGCAGATGCAGGTCGAGCTGATCAAGCTGCAGCGCGAGGTGGGCATCACCTTCGTCCTGGTCACCCACGACCAGGAAGAGGCGCTGGTCATGTCCGACCGCATCGCCGTGATGTTCGAGGGCCAGATCGCCCAGCTGGCCGATCCCGAAACGCTCTACCGCCGCCCGAATTCCCGCCAGGTGGCCGATTTCATCGGCGTGATGAACTTCCTGCCCGCCCGCGTGCTGGGCGAAACGGGCAGCCATTTGCAGGTCGAGGTGCCCGGCCTCGGCCAGGTGCAGATCGAGGCGGCCCAGGCCTCGGCCGCGCCGGCGGGGGGCGAGGCCTCGGTGGGCTTCCGCCCGGAAACGCTGACGCTCCTGTATGAAGGCCAGACCGCGACCGACCGCGAAACCCCCGGCACGATCGACGAGGTCGTCTATTACGGCGACATGACCTATTACGACGTGAAACTGGACGGCGTCGACCGGCCGGTGCGGATTTCGATGCGCAATGTGTTCGGCCGCCCGGTGCTGGACGTCGGCACCCGCACCCGCGTTGCCTGGTCCCCCGGCGCGCTGGTGCTGTTCCGGTAAAGTAAAAGGGGGGCTCTGCCCCCCTCGAGCCTCCGGCTCTCACCCCCCGGAGTATTTCGACCAAGAAGAAGCAGAACGACTTTTCCTTCTTCTTGGCAAAAATACTCCGGGGGGACCGGGGGGCAGCGCCCCCCGGCATGGCCGCGCTCACTCGGCCTTGGACATGCGCTTGCGTTCGTGCGGGTCCAGGTAGCGTTTGCGCAGCCGGACGATCTTGGGCGTGACCTCGACCAGTTCGTCATCGTCGATATAGGCGATGGCTTCTTCCAGGCTCATCCGGACCGGGGGGGTCAGGCGCACGGCCTCATCCGTGCCCGAAGCGCGGACGTTGGTCAGCTTCTTGCCCTTCAGCGGGTTCACCTCAAGGTCGTTGTCGCGCGAATGCTCGCCGATGATCATGCCGGTATAGACCTGTTCCTGCGCGCCGATGAACAGTTTGCCGCGCTCTTCCAGGTTCCACAGCGCATAGGCCACCGAGACGCCATTTTCCATCGAGATCAGCACGCCCTGACGGCGGCCCTGGATCGGTCCCTTGTAGGGCGCCCAGTCGTGGAAGATGCGGTTCAGAACGCCATTGCCGCGCGTGTCGGTCATGAATTCGCCCTGATAGCCGATCAGCCCGCGTGACGGCACATGGGCCACGATCCGGGTCTTGCCGTGGCCTGCGGGGCGCATTTCCACCAGGTCGCCCTTGCGCGGGCCGGTCAGTTTCTCGATCACGGCGCCGGAATATTCGTCATCCACATCGACGATGACTTCCTCGATCGGCTCCAGACGCTCGCCGCCTTCCTCGCGGAAGATCACGCGCGGGCGCGAGATCGACAGCTCGAACCCCTCGCGGCGCATGTTCTCGATCAGGACGCCCATTTGCAATTCGCCGCGTCCCGAGACCACGAAGGCATCGCCCGAGGGTGTATCCTCGACCCGGATCGCCACGTTCGATTCGGCCTCTTTCAGCAGGCGTTCCCGGATCACGCGCGACTGCACCTTGTTGCCGTCCCGCCCTGCCAGCGGGCTGTCATTGATGCCGAAGGTGACCGAGATCGTCGGCGGATCGATGGGCTGCGAAGGGATGGCGGTCTCGACATCCAGCGCGCAAAGGGTATCGGCCACGGTGGCCTTGCTCATCCCCGCGATCGACACGATGTCGCCGGCCACGGCCTCGTCGATCGGTTGCTGCGACAGGCCGCGGAAGGCCAGGATCTTGGTGCAGCGGAACTGTTCGATCCGCTCGCCGGTGCGCGACAGCGCCTTGAGCGTGTCGCCCACCTTGAGCCGGCCCGATTCCACGCGCCCCGTCAGGATGCGGCCGATGAAGGGGTCCGCGCCCAGCGTCGTGGCCAGCATCGAGAAGGGCTCGGCCTCGCGCGCGATCTGTCTGGGGGGCTGCACATGGCGCACGATCAGGTCGAACAGCGCGGTGAAATCCTTGCGCGGGCCATCCAGCGCCTCATCCGCCCAGCCGCCGATGCCGCTGGCATAGACATGCGGGAAGTCCAGCTGTTCATCGCTGGCGCCAAGGTTGGCGAAGAGGTCGAAGACCTCGTTCAGCGCGCGGTCAGGCTCGGCCGCGGGCTTGTCGACCTTGTTCAGCACGACGATGGGCCGCAGCCCCAGCGCCAGCGCCTTCGAGGTGACGAATTTCGTCTGCGGCATCGGCCCTTCGGCTGCATCCACCAGCAGGCAGACGCCGTCCACCATGGACAGGATGCGTTCCACCTCGCCGCCGAAATCGGCGTGGCCGGGGGTGTCGACGATGTTGATCCGCGTGCCCTTCCATTCCACCGAGGTCGCCTTGGCCAGGATGGTGATGCCGCGTTCGCGTTCGATGTCGTTGCTGTCCATCACGCGTTCGGCGACGGCCTGGTTTTCCCGGAAGGCCCCGGATTGTTTCAGAAGCTGGTCGACCAGCGTGGTCTTGCCGTGGTCAACGTGTGCGATGATCGCAATGTTGCGAAGGTCCATTCGTATCCGCCGTTTTATGCTGCGCCGCCGCGCATAGTCGAAAACGGTCGCAAAGACCAGACTAATGCGTGGCCGAACCGGAAAAGACGTTGATGACGACGATGCCGGCGATGATCAGCGTGATGCCCAGCAGTGCGGCGCCATCCAGAACCTGGCCAAAGAACAGCCGCCCCGCGCCCGCGATCAGGATGATCCCGATCCCCGACCACAGCGCATAGGTAACGCCCAGCGGCAGATCGCGCAACACCAGCGCGAAGAACCAGAAGGCCGCGCCGAACCCCACGAATACCCCGACCGAGGGCCAGAACCGTGTGAATTGCTGACTGGCCTGCAGGCAGGTCGAGCCGAAGGTCTCGAACAGGACGGCGATCAGCAAAAACAGATAGGTCTTGGCCATGTCACGTCGCGATGTAGCGGTCGCGCCGGTGATTGATGGCGATCACCATGTTCAGCACCAGCGCCCCCAGAAAGGACCAGGCCACGGTCTGCACGTCGCGCAGGCCAAGGGCCAGCAAAAACACCGCCACATCGAACAGCAGCTGGGTCCAGCCGGCGCGAAAGCCGGTTTTGTCCTGCAGGTACAGCGCCACGATCCCCACACCGCCCAGGCTTGCCCCGTGGCGAAACAGCGCCAGCAGCGCCGCCCCCGAGACAAACCCGAACAGCACCGCGCCCGCGCCCGGATGCAGCAGATCAAAGCTGACAAGGCGCGGCAGGATCATCGTGCCCGCCGACATCAGCGCCACCGCCGCAAAGGTCTTGGCCACGAAGGCCCCGCCCATGCGCCGGTAGCCAAGCCAGTAGAAGGGCAGGTTGATCACGAAGAAAACCGCGCCAAAGCTCCAGCCGGTGGTGTAGGAAATCAGCACCGCCAGCCCCGCCGTCTGGCCGGTCACCAGCCCCAGATGCGTCAGGATCACGATGCCGAAGGCGGCCATTGCGGCGCCGTAGGCAATGCCCTGGGCGTCGTCCAGCAGGCTGTGTCTGTTTGCGCCATCCCCGGCCATGGTTCCCGTCCCCGACTTTCCAGCCCCCTGTCAATCATTTCATCCCCCCCGGTGCAAGGGGCAGGTCCGGGATCCGCGCGCGGCGGGGGCCGGGGACCACGCGGCGGGGCAGGGATTGCCAAGGCCTTCGCAGTGCGCCGGGCGGCTGCCGCAGGGGCCTGGGTGTGAGCGATACCTGAACTGCGGCTCCTATTGCCTGCGAGGGTAGGGCGGCGGCCGATCTCCTCCATCATTTTCTCTTGGAAGACCTCTGTTGGGGTCTTCCAGCCCAGACACTTCCGGGGCGTATTGTTGAGCTGATCGCAGAGCTTCTTGCGTTCGTGATCCGTCATCTTGTTGATGTCGCGCTTGCGGGGCAGCCATCTGCTGACGCGCCGGTTGGTGTTTTCCACCGTGCCTTTCTGCCAGGGCTCGGCGTGGTCGCACGCTGCCCCTGACCATCACCATGCCACATGGCTGCAATCTGAAGGAGCAGACGGAAGAAAAGCAGCTGATCGGCGAGAAGTATCTGCGCCGGTGGGGAGTTGTGGTCGATGACCCGATCCTCATCGACGATTGATGGGCGGTCTGCCCGGCTTTTCGTCAGCATCGTCGAGACGAAAGGCGCGCGTATCGCCGGGGCCGTCCTTCACGACTATCACGTGGCCAGCGCCACCCCTTTGATCGGCGCTGGTCTGGTGCCGGACGCGCCGGTCCCGGTTGCCACCTCTCTGGTTGGCCATGAGGACGAGCCGGTAAATCCGGAATGGTCGCCAGAGCAGCGCGCCTGCGGATATTTCAGCCCGGCAGCGGGATGGGTAACCGTCGACAACGAACGCCTGCAGGTTTTCCGCTTCGATGCCAACGCGTTCCTCGGTCGGCTGACATCTCGCCTTGACCTGCCGCGCTTCGCCCGCCCGGCAGAACGTATTCCGGGCCTTCTATCGGATTTGGGCGACGTCAGACTGCCCGGGCGCGGTGCCCGTGTCCCAATCTGGTATGCGAGACGGCTGACGGATCGCGATACCTGGCAGCAGGTCGCCAACTACCTCGGGGGGCGTCCGCCCGCAGATTTCAGGGTGGTGGTGACCACCTCGGCGACCCGTGATCTCGCTGAGGCGGACCTGTCCCGGTATCAGTTCATCGCGCTGGGGGATCTGGAAGCTGGCGGTGCGGCACTGGTCATCGAGCCAACCTATCTGGCCGCCCAGCTGAAGGCCGGCACGGCGACCCATGCAGGCGATCCCGTGCGCCACGCCGCCGGGTTCCGTCATCTGTGGGTGGGCGCACGGGAGTTCAAGTTTGGTGGCGACAAGAGGCGGCAAATTGTCGAGTACCTCTTCAACGCATGGGACGGTGGCGAGAAGAGCGTCAGCACCGAAGTCATGTTTGCCGATCTCGAATACGATGTCTCTAGCCGCATGCGGGACATATTCAAGGGCCACCCCGATTGGCGCGATCTGATCGAGACGACGGGGGGATCCTGTCGGCTTCGCATCAGGGAGCTTCTGGAGGCCGAAAGTCCTAACGCCGGTTGATTGCGCTGTCGGTGAAACGGCGCATGTTCCGTGACCTGGTCGAACAGCGGTGCCACGCGGGATAGTGCACGGCGCTCTGGAACAGCGCGCACTGAAAACGTTGCGCTATTCTAGATCTGCCGCGAAAACGACAGTCTTCGTCTAATGCGGCTCCGTAATGCTTTGCACGATGGGCGCTGCCCAGATCGGCAGGCTGCCGCTGTTACGAACGAGATCCTTTTTCACGGCATCTGGCAGCTTGCGCTTCCGCGTGGTCGCAACCCGTGTGTCCAACGCTGCTATTGGTCCAAGCCACCGCAGTGGCTGCGCGACGGGCGCAGAGGTTTTACCCGCCCATGCCATCACACTTGGACCTGCATGCCGCAGCCGCAGGGTCCGATTGCCGATCTTCACGAACCCCATCGTCCGATGTCGGCGTGAGGGGGCGGAACATGACGATTTCCAACCACATCACCCTGGCTGATATTCACCGTATGCCGGTGGGCCAGATCGCGGCGCTGCCCGCTGATCAGCTCGCGCTGCTGAAAGGCGCGGCGGACGAGCCGCTGACGCAGGCGAGGTCGGTCGCGGAATGGCTCGACGACGCGATCTCGCTAATACGCGGACCGCGCCCAGGACACCCGCCAGGAGGCGGGCAAGGACAGCTGTGGCGAGCGTCGCACCGGACGATCTGGTCGCAGCGCGCGAAGACGACGTGCTGGAACTCACCCGCAGCCAAAAGACCAAGTTGCCGCAGCTGACCGAGGACCAGGCCGGGCACCCGCGCGGGCATGCGGCCTATCCGGTCAGGTGGCCCTGTCCCGCAGCGACGGAATGTCGTTTCGGGGTCACGCGCAACCGGCTGTCTTGCCGCCCGGCATGACAAGAAAAGGCCCCGCCGTGGCGGGGCCTTTCGGTTCGTGCGGGCCGGTCAGGCCTTGGCGAGGTTGCGCAGCACATAGTGCAGAACGCCGCCGTTTTCGAGGTACTCGATCTCGACCTCGGTATCGATCCGCGCCTTCAGCTGGATCGTCCTGGTCGTGCCGTCCTTGTAGGTGATGTGGCAGGGCACCAGGCTGAGCGGCTTGATTTCGCCTTCCAGGCCTTCGATGGTGACCACCTCATCGCCGGTGATGCCCAGCGACTTGCGGGTCTGGCCTTCGGTGAATTCGAACGGCACCACGCCCATGCCGATCAGGTTGGACCGGTGGATGCGTTCGAAGCTTTCCGCGATCACCCCCTTGACGCCCAGCAGCGCCGTGCCCTTGGCCGCCCAGTCACGGCTGGAACCCGCGCCATATTCGACCCCGGCAAAGATCACCAGCGGCGTGCCGGCGTCCTGATAGGCCATCGAGGCGTCGAAGATCGAGGTCTGCTGCCCGTCCGGACCTTTGCTGTATCCGCCTTCAACGCCATCGAGGATCTCGTTCTTGATGCGGATGTTGGCGAAGGTGCCGCGCATCATGATCTCGTGGTTGCCGCGGCGCGAACCGTAGCTGTTGAAGTCCTTGGGCGCGACCTGACGTTCGGTCAGGTATTTGCCGGCAGGGGTGGCTGGCTTGAACGAACCGGCCGGGCTGATGTGGTCGGTGGTGATCATGTCGCCCAGCACCGCCAGCACCCGCGCGTCGCGGATGTTGGAAATCGAGCCCGCATCCCTGGACATGCCGCGGAAATAGGGCGGGTTCTGGATATAGGTCGAGGTCGGCGGCCAGTCATAGGTTTCGCTGTCCGTCGTCTCGACGCTCTGCCACTTGGCATCGCCCTTGAACACGTCGGCATATTTCGTCTGGAAGGCTTCGCGCGTCACGGTCTTTTCGACCAGTTCGGCGATTTCCTGGTTGGTCGGCCAGATGTCCTTCAGATAGACGTCGTTGCCATCCTTGTCCTGACCGATCGGATCGGTGGTCAGGTCGATGTTCATGTCGCCCGCGATCGCATAGGCCACCACCAGCGGCGGCGAGGCCAGGTAGTTGGCGCGCACGTCGGGGCTGATCCGGCCTTCAAAGTTGCGGTTGCCCGACAGGACGGCGGTGGCGATCAGGTCGTTTTCGTTGATCGCCTTCGAGATTTCGGGCTGCAGCGGACCCGAGTTGCCGATGCAGGTGGTGCAGCCAAAGCCCACGATGTTGAAACCCAGCGCGTCCAGGTCTTCCTGCAGGTTGGCAGCCGCCAGATATTCCTGCACGACCTGCGATCCGGGCGCCAGCGAGGTCTTGACCCAGGGCTTGGCCTTCAGACCCAGCGCCCGCGCCTTGCGCGCCACCAGACCCGCGCCGATCAGCACATAGGGGTTCGAGGTGTTGGTGCACGACGTGATCGCCGCGATCACCACCGAACCGTCGTTCAGCGTATAGCTTTCACCCTCGACCTTGGCGGTCTTGTGGGTATTGACGGCCTTGGTCGCCACGGGGCCTTCGTCGGCCATGTCCTTGGCCGCCGCCGAGACATCGATGCCGCGGTAATCGGCCACGACCCTGGCAAAGGACTGGGCCGACTGGGTCAGCGGGGTATAGTCCTGCGGGCGCTTGGGGCCCGACACGGCCGGGACGATCGTGCCCATGTCCAGTTCCAGCGTCGAGGTGTAGACCGGCGCGTAATCCGCACCGCGCCACATGCCGTTTTCCTTGGCATAGGCCTCGACCAGGGCGATGCGGTCTTCATCGCGGCCGGTGTTGCGCAGATAGCGCAGGGTTTCGTTGTCGATCGGGAAGAAGCCGCAGGTCGCGCCATACTCGGGGGCCATGTTGGCGATCGTGGCGCGGTCGGCCAGCGGCAGATGGTCCAGGCCTTCGCCGTAGAATTCGACGAACTTGTTGACCACGCCATGCTTGCGCAGCATTTCCACGACCTTCAGCACCAGGTCGGTGGCGGTGGTGCCCTCGACCATGCGGCCGGTCAGCTTGAAGCCCACGACCTCGGGGATCAGCATCGACACCGGCTGGCCCAGCATCGCGGCCTCGGCCTCGATACCGCCCACGCCCCAGCCCAGAACGGCCATGCCGTTGACCATGGTGGTGTGGCTGTCGGTGCCCACCAGCGTGTCGGGGTAGGCCACTTCCTCGCCGTTCTGGTCCTTGTCGGTCCAGACGGTCTGGGCCAGGTATTCCAGGTTCACCTGGTGGCAGATGCCGGTGCCCGGCGGCACCACGCGGAAATTGTCGAACGCGCTTTGCCCCCATTTCAGGAAGGTGTAGCGTTCCATGTTGCGTTCATATTCCAGATCGACGTTCTTCTGGAAGGCGCGCGGGTTGCCGAATTCGTCGATCATGACCGAATGGTCGATGACCAGATCGACCGGCACCAGCGGGTTGATCTTCCTGGGGTCGCCGCCAAGGGCCTTGATGCCGTCGCGCATCGCGGCCAGGTCGACCACGGCGGGAACGCCGGTGAAGTCCTGCATCAGCACGCGCGCCGGGCGATAGGCGATTTCACGCGGGTTCTTGCCGCCCTGGCTGGCCCAGTCGCCAAAGGCCTTGATGTCATCGACCGACACCGTGAAGCCGTCATCCTCGAAGCGCAGCAGGTTTTCCAGCACCACCTTCAGCGAGGCGGGCAGTTTCGAGAAATCGCCCAGGCCCGCGGCCTGCGCGGCGGGGATCGAGTAATAGGCGATGGTCTTGCCGCCCGCGCTGAGCGTGCGGCGCGTCTTGGCGGTGTCTTTTCCGGTGACGACGGTCATAGGATGGCCTCCCTTGGGCAAATAGGGTCTCGCTGCGGGGCTTTTGCCCGATCGGGCAGAGTCGATCAAGGGGGGCGGTGCGATTTTGTATACCATTGTGCACAGTTTTTGCCGCCCCGAACCGCCCCCGCCCCCGAACCACGGCTGAACTGCCCCCGAACTGCTGCGGCCGTCCCGGCGGCAGGGCTGCCACGGGGCGGATAAAATCGCAAAACCTTGATTGGCAAAGCCCCGGGGCGCGGCTTAGGAAGTAAGGCGACCAGAAGAAAGAGGCGACATGAAACGCGCGATCATCAGCGCCGCGATCGGGGTTTGGATAGGGCTCGGACTGGGGCCCGGCATGGGGCCCGGCATGGTGGGGGGGGCGTTCGGCCCGGGCCTGTCGGTGGCAGGGGGGGCTGCCCGGGCGCAGGTCGCCCCCGATGTGACGCTGGAAAGCCTGGCCCCGCTTGAACAACAGGCGCCAGCCGCGCCGCTGGACAGTGCCGCCCGCGCGGTTGATGATGGCGCCGCAGCAACGGGCGGGACCGCAGCGGATCCCCCTGGCAATCCGGGTCTTTCCGGCGCCGCGCGGGCGATGGAACCCGAGGTGGCCGCCCCGGTGGCTGTTGCGCCCGCCGACAGCGCGCCGCTTGCCCTGGCGCCGGTGGTGATCGAACTGTTCACCTCGCAGGGCTGTTCGGCCTGTCCGCCCGCCGATGCGCTGCTGGCCCAGATCGCCTCGCGTGACGATGTGATCGCGCTGGCACTGCATGTCGATTACTGGGATTACCTGGGCTGGGAAGACCCCTTTGCCCAGCCCGCCTTTACCGCGCGCCAGAAGGCCTATGCCCGGGCCGCGGGCGAGCGGTCGATCTATACCCCGCAGATGATCGTGGGCGGGGCCGAACGGGTGGTGGGCGCGCGCCCCGCCGAACTGACGGCCCTGATCGAGGCGCATCGCGCCGTCGCCCCGCGTGTGCAGATGCGCCACCGCCTGGAATCCGGGCGCCACATTCTCGAACTGCGGGCCGATCCGCCGCTGGACACCGGCGCGGTGGTGCAGATCGTGCGCTATGCGCCGCAGGCCCGGGTTGAAATCCTGCGCGGCGAAAACGCGGGCAAGATCGTCGATTACGCCAATGTCGTCACCGCCTGGCATGCGGTGGCCGAATGGGACGGGCGGATGCCGCTGAAGCTGACCGCGACGATCGAGGGTGAGGAACCTGCCGTCGTGATCGTGCAATCGGCGCGGCCGGGCAAGACCGGCCCGGTGCCGGGGCACATCCTGTCGGCCGGGCGCCTGAACTAGCGCCCGCGGGAACCAGGATCAGGCTGACCCGCCATTCGCGCGGGTCCGCGCCCGGGCTTCGGCGGTTTCGCGCGCCCAGACATACAGCCCGGCGGCCACGATGATCGTGGCGCCCAGCACCGTCCAGCGATCGGGAAACTGGTCGAAGAACATCCAGCCCCAAAGGCTTGCAAAGATCAGCCCGACATAGCCGAACGGCGCGATGACCGAGGCGGGCGCCAACGAAAAGGCCCGGATCAGGCACAATTGCGCCAGGGTGCCCAGCAGCCCCACCGCCACAAATCCCCACAGATCGCCCATCGCGATCGGCCGCCACAGCGACGGCAGCAGCGCCGTGCCGATTACCGTGCCGAACAGTGCGGTATAGAACAACGAGGTCCACAGGCTTTCCCGGTCGCCCACCACACGCGTCAGCAGCGCAAAGCCCGCATAGCAAAAGGCGGTGGCCAGCGGCAGCAGGGCGGCGGGCTGAAACACCCCCAGCCCCGGGCGGATCACGATCAGCGCGCCGATCAGTGCGGCGGCCACGCCAAAGGCCCGCCGGGGCCCGATCCGTTCGCCCAGAAACAGCGCCGCGCCCAGTGTGATCAGCACCGGGTTGATGTCGGTGATCGCGGTCGCCTCGGCCAGGCCGATGAAGGGCAGCGACAGGAAGAAACAGGCGGTCGCGCCGAATTGCAGCACCGACCGTGCCGCCTGCAGCAGCGGGAAGCGCGTGCGCAGCAGCGCCGTGCCCTTGGGCAACAGGATCAGGAACACCAGCAGGGCCTGGCCCGCATAGCGTGCCCAGACCACCTGCAGCGGCGCATAGCTGGCCGACAGATGCTTGGCCAGCGCATCCATCAGCGTGAAGGTCAGCACCGCCGCAAGGCAGAACAGGATGCCCGCCGCCACCGCCGACAGGCGGCCTTGCATGAAAGGGGGGGCTGGTTCCAGCCCCCCCCTGTCATGCGGCGGTTTTCGCGGTCTCACAACAGCGCCTTGACCTTTTCGGCAATGGCCTCGGGCGTGATGCCGAATTCCGCGTAAAGCCGGTCTGCCGGGGCCGAGGCGCCAAAGCTGTCCATACCGACGAAGCCGGCCTTCGATTCACGCCCCCGTTCGCCCAGCAACCAGCGGTCCCAGGGCTGGCGCACGGCGGCCTCAACGGCCACACGCACCGGACCTGCGGGCAGGATCTTGCGCCGGTAGGCTTCGTCCTGCGCCGCGAACAGTTCCATGCAGGGGACCGAGACGACGCGCGTGCCAATGGCCTGCGCCTGCAGGATGTCGCGCGCCTTCAGCGCGATTTCCACCTCGGAGCCCGAGGCCATCAGGATCGCCTGGCGCTTGCCCGCCGCTTCCTCGATGACATAGGCGCCGCGCGCGGTCAGGTTGGCGTTGGAATGGGTCTTGCGCAGGGTCGGCAGGTTTTGCCGCGACAGCGCCAGCACCGAAGGGGTGGACCCGGTGGTCAGCGCCAGTTCCCACGCCTCGGCGGTTTCCACCACATCGGCGGGGCGGAAGGTCCAGGTGTTGGGCGTGGCGCGACAGATCGCCAGATGTTCCACCGGCTGGTGGGTCGGGCCATCCTCGCCCAGGCCGATGCTGTCATGCGTCATCACATAGACCGCCGGCACCCCCATCAGCGCCGACAGCCGCATCGCGCCGCGCGCATAATCGGTAAAGCAGAAGAAGGTGCCGCCATAGGGCCGCGCGCCGCCATGCAGCCAAAGCCCGTTCATCGCCGCCGCCATGCCGTGTTCGCGGATGCCGTAATGAATGTAGCGCCCCTTGCGGTTGTCGGGGCCAAAGACGCCCAGATCGGCGGTCTTGGTCAGGTTCGACCCGGTCAGGTCGGCGGACCCGCCCACGGTTTCCGGCACCACCGGGTTGATCGCGGCCAGCACCATTTCGCTGGCCTTGCGGGTGGCGACCTTGGGGGCGGCCTCGGACTGGGCCTTCTTGAAGGCGCGGATCGCGCCGGCGAGCTTCTTCGGCGCCTCGCCGGCCATCTGGCGTTCGAACTCGGCGCGTTTTCCGGCGGGCAGGGCGGCCAGGCGCGTTTCCCATTCCGCGCGGGCGGCGGCACCGCGGGCGCCGATCTTTTCCCATTCGGCCTTGATGTCAGCCGGGATCACGAAGGGGCCATGCGACCAGCCGTAGATTTCCTTGGTCGCGGCCAGTTCGCTATCGCCGAGCGGTGAGCCGTGGACCGAATAGCTGTCGGCCTTGGTCGGCGCGCCGAAACCGATGATCGTCTTGCAATCGACCAGAACCGGGCCCCTGGCGGCCCTGGCCGCGGTCAGGGCGCGGTCGATGTCGGCGGGGTCATGGCCGTCGCAGGACAGCACCGTCCAGCCCGAGGCGGCAAAGCGCGCGCGCTGGTCGGTGCGGTCGGCGATCGACACGCGCCCGTCGATGGTGATGTCGTTGTTGTCCCACAGCACGATCAGGTTCGACAGCTGCTGCATGCCGGCCAGGCCGATGGCCTCCTGGCTGATACCCTCCATCAGGCAGCCGTCGCCCGCGATCACCCAGGTGCGGTGGTCGACGATCTTCTTGCCAAAGCGCGCCTGCAGCGACTGTTCCGCGATCGCCATGCCGACGGCGGTGGCAATGCCCTGACCCAGCGGGCCGGTGGTGGTTTCGACCCCCTCAAGATGGCCATATTCCGGGTGGCCCGCGGTGCGCGCCCCCCATTGGCGGAAGTTCCTGACCTCATCCAGCGTGGTCTGGCGATAGCCGGTCAGGTGCAAGAGCGCATAAAGCAGCATCGAGCCATGCCCCGCAGACAGCACAAAGCGGTCGCGGTCGGCCCAGTTCGGGGCGCTTGCGTCGAACTTCAGGTGGTTGCGAAACAGAACGGTCGCCACATCGGCCATGCCCATCGGCATGCCGGGATGGCCGGAATTGGCGGCCTGCACCGCATCCATCGCCAGCGCGCGGATGGCGGCGGCAAGCGTCCAGTGGTCGGGATGGGCGGCACGAAGCTGGGCGATATCCAAGACGGTGACCTTTCGGCTGATCATTCAGGGTTGTCCCCTGATAGCAGCCTGCCGCGCAAGATCAAGCGCACCCCCCAAGTACTTGATGCAAAAGGGTGGGCTTAGGTGGCGCAGATTGGGTAAGATCGCGGTTGAACGGACGGGGCGCGATTCGCGCCCGTCCCGCGTGATCCGGGCCGCGCATTTGGCCCGCACCAGAAACCGGAGGCAGGCAGAATGAGCGATATCGCCGAATACGAACGCCGCATCAGCTTTGCGCTGGAACGCATCGGGCGCGGGGTGGATGCGCTGGCCGCGCGTCCCCTGACCGCGCCCGAACCCGTCGCCGAACCCGTCGCGGAGGTTGTCGCGGAAGCTGTCACCGGGCCCGCAGCCCTGCCGCAGCCCGATGCCGACAGCGCCGCCGAACTGGTCCGCCTGCACGCGGCGCTGGAGGCCGAACGCAGCGCCAATGCCCGGCTGTCCGACCGCGTCCGCGCGATCCGCGACAAGCAGGAAACCACGCTTTCGGCGCTGGAACGGCGGCTGGCGCAGGCCAGCCGCGCGCTGGAGGTGGCCGAGGCCGAAGCGGCGCGGCTGAAACAGGCCAATGCCGATCTGGCGGCGGCCAATCGCGCGCTTCTGGACGCGGCGGAACGGGTTGAACCGCATCTGGTCAACCGCGCGCTGCAGGCCGAACTGGAAGGCCTGCGCGCCGCGCGCGCGGCGGAACTGGCCGAACTGAACGACATCCTGGGCACGCTGGAGCCGATCCTGGCAAGCGCCGAAGCCGGGGCTGCAACAGCACAAGAAGGTGCCGATCATGGCTGAACTGAAGATCACCATCGGCGGGCGCGAGTTCGAGGTTGCCTGTCAGGACGGCGAGGAACATTTCCTGCGCACCGCAGCCGGAATGCTGGATGCCGAAGCCTCGGTGCTGATCGGCCAGATCGGTCGCATGCCCGAGGCGCGGATGCTGCTGATGGCGGGCCTGATGCTGGCCGACAAGACCGCCGGGATGGAAGACCAGCTGCGCGAGGCCGAAGCCCGCCTGGCCGCCGCCGAAGCCGCCCTGGCCGAAGCGCGCGCCAACCCGATCCGCGCCGAGGTGCCCGTGATCCCCGCCGAAGTCACCGAGTCGCTGGCCGAAATCGCAGCCCGCGCCGAGGCGCTGGCCGATCGCGTCGAAGAGGTGCTGTAAGCCGGAAGAGGTGCTGTAAGGCGCAGGCAAAGATCAGGGGGCCAATGGGGGCCAATGACCGGGGGGGGCCGTGTGTGGGGGGCGTGTCTGGCGGCGCGGCCCTGACCGGCGCCCGCGCCTGTGGGCGTGTGGGATCGTGAGTATTTTTGCCAAGAAGAAGCAGCCGCGGTTTCGGGCAGGCGGAAGGCGGCGGGCTATTCCGCCGCCTTCATCTGAAAACCTTTTTCCAGCTGATCCGAGGGCGCGACCGGATATTCGCCCGAGAAGCAGGCATCGCAATATTGCGGGCAGGCGGCATCGCGGCCCTGCGCCTCGCCCGCGGCGCGGTAGAGCCCGTCGAGCGAGATGAACCTGAGGCTGTTCACCCCGATCCAGTCGCGCATCTCATCTTCTGTCATGCGCGCGGCCAGCAGTTTCGTGCGGTCGGGCGTGTCGACGCCGTAAAAGCAGGGCCAGGCGGTCGGCGGGCTGGCGATGCGGAAATGCACCTCGGCGGCGCCGGCATCCAGGATCATTTCCTTGATCTTGCGGCTGGTGGTGCCGCGCACGACCGAATCGTCGACCAGCACCACGCGCTTGCCCTTGATCAGGCCCTTGTTCACGTTCAGCTTCAGTCGCACGCCCATGTTGCGGATCTGTTCGGTCGGCTCGATGAAGGTGCGGCCCATGTACTGGTTGCGCGTGATGCCAAGCGCGAAGGGGATGCCGCTTTCATGGCTGTAGCCGATCGCGGCGGGGGTGCCGCTGTCGGGGACGGGGCAGACCAGGTCGGCCTCGACCGGGGCTTCGCGGGCCAGTTCCACCCCGATCTGGAAGCGGGTTTCATAGACCGACCGGCCGCCGATGATGCTGTCGGGGCGCGAGAAATAGACATGTTCGAAGATGCAGAACCGTCCCTTCGAGGCGCCGAAGGGGCGTGAGCTTTCGATCCGCCCGTTCTGGATCACCACCATTTCGCCGGGGTCGATTTCGCGCACGAAATCCGCGCCGATGATATCCAGCGCGCAGGTTTCCGAGCTGAGCACATAGCCGTTGTCGCCCAGCCGGCCCAGCACCAGCGGGCGCACGCCCAGCGGATCGCGCACGCCGATCAGCTTGGTGCGTGTCATTCCCACCACCGAAAACGCCCCTTCCACGCGGCGCAGCGCATCGGCGATGCGGTCGGCATGGTATTTCTGGATCGAGCGCGCCATCAGGTGGATGATGCATTCGCTGTCCGAACTGGACTGGAAGATCGCGCCCCGTTCGATCAGTTCGCGGCGCAGGGCATCGGCATTGGTCAGGTTGCCGTTATGCGCGATCGCGCAGCCGCCCATGGAGAATTCGCCGAAGAAGGGTTGCACATCGCGGATCACGGCCGCCTTGGACCCGGCGGTGGAATAGCGCACATGGCCGATGGCCAGCGCCCCGGGCAGGGTTTCCATCAGCGAGGCCTTGGTGAAATTGTCGCGCACATAGCCGAACCTGTGGGCCGAGTTGAAGCCCTTGTCGGGATCGTGGGCGACGATGCCGCCGGCTTCCTGCCCGCGGTGCTGCAGCGCGTGCAGGCCAAGCGCCACGAAATTGGCCGCATCCGACACGCCGATCACGCCAAAGACGCCGCATTCCTCCTTCAGCTTGTCGTCATCGAACGGGTGAGACAGGAACGTGCGGGCGGGGCGGGTCATGGGGGGCTCCGACGTGTGGGGGTGTTTGCGGGTGATGTAATGCGAAACGGGGGGGCTGTCACGCCCCCCCGCCATCAAAACCGTCACTTCGCCGTCATGTGGGGCGCCGGTCAGTTGCCCGCGGGCGCCGTGCAGGCGCTGACCAGCTGTTCATAGCGCGCGACGATCCAGCCGGGGGCATCATCGGGCACCGAGTCGTCCAGCGAGCCGGTCACCCGTTCGAACACCGAGGCCGAGCGCGAATTGTCCACCACGGGAAGCGCCTCGTTGACCATGACACGGTCATAGACCACGAAGGCCACCGCCACCAGAACCACGCCGCGCAGCACGCCGAACAGGAAGCCCAGCCCCTGATCGATACCCCCCAGCGCCGATCGCTGCACGACCGATGCGAACAGCGGCGTGACGATGGAAAACACCACCAGCGCCAGCGCGAAGACCGTGGCGAAACCCGCGATCATGCCCAGTTCGCAGCTGTCGCCCAGGAACTTGTCCAGCACCGGGATCTGCGCCACCAGCGGGCGGGCCATATTGGCGAAAAGATAGGCCAGGACGGCGGCCGCGATCCAGCCCGCGATCGACAGCCCCTCGCGCACGAAGCCGCGACTGTAGGCGAGGATCGCCGACAGGACGATGATGGCCGCCACGATGGCGTCGATGATGGTAAAGCCTTCCATGCGTTCCCTTTCGTGCCTGCGCGTCAGCCCGCGCCGAACATCTCACCCACGAATGTCACAAGATCGGGCAGCTTGCGAAGCGCCATCCCGCCGCCGCCCCCGGCCTTGGTCCGTTCCGGGGCAATGGCCTGTGAGAAACCAAGTTTCTCGGCCTCTTTCAACCTGTTTTCCGCCTGACCCACGGGGCGCAGCGCGCCCGACAGGCTGATTTCACCGAAAATCACCATGTCGGGGGGCAGGGCCACATCTTCACGCGCGGACAGAAGCGCCGCGGCCAGCGCCAGATCGGCGGCGGGTTCCAGGACCTTCATCCCGCCCGCGACATTCAGGAACACATCCAGCCCCGCAAACGGGATGCCGCAACGGCTTTCCAGCACCGCCAGGATCGTCGAGACCCGCCCCGAGTCGAGCCCCACCACCGTGCGCCGGGGCGAGGCCAGCGACGAGGGCGCGACAAGGGCCTGGATTTCGGTCAGCACGGGCCGCGTGCCCTCGATCCCGGCGAAGACGGCCGAGCCGGGGGCGGCCAGGCCGCGTTCGGACAGAAACAGCGCCGAGGGGTTGGCGACCTCGGACAGGCCCCCGCCGGTCATCTCGAACACGCCGATTTCATCGGCGGGGCCGAAACGGTTTTTCACCGCGCGCAGGATGCGGAACTGATGGCCGCGTTCCCCTTCGAAATACAGAACCGTGTCGACCATGTGTTCCACGACGCGCGGGCCGGCGATCTGGCCTTCCTTGGTGACATGGCCTACCAGGATGATCGCGCAGCCGCGCGTCTTGGCGAAGGTCACCAGTTCGTGGCTGGCGGCGCGGACCTGGGCGACGGATCCCGGCGCGCTGTCGACCATGTCGGCCCACATGGTCTGGATCGAATCGATGATCGCAAGGTCGGGGCGTTCGGCATCCAGCGTGGTCAGGATGTCACGCAGGTTGGTTTCCGCGCCCAGCTGCACCGGCGCATCGGCCAGGCCCAGGCGTTGTGCGCGCATGCGCACCTGGGCCGATGCCTCTTCGCCGGAAATGTAAAGGCATTTCAGGCCGTTGCGGGCGAAACTTGCGGCGCCTTGCAACAGCAGCGTGGATTTGCCGATGCCCGGATCGCCGCCCACAAGGATGGCCGAGGCCGGTACCAGGCCGCCGCCCAGGACGCGGTCCAGCTCATCCATCCCCGATCTTGTGCGCGGCGGCGGTGCCTCGGCGGTGGCAAGTGTTGTCAGCGGGATCACCCGGCCCTTGGCGGCGCCCAACGTCTTGCTGGCGGGGCCGGTGGACAGGGGCGCCTCTTCCTGGATGGTGTTCCAGGCGCCGCAGGCGTCGCATTTGCCGCCCCATTTCTTGTGGGCGGCGCCGCAGGCGGTGCAGGTGAAGGAAGAGGTCGTCTTGGCCATGGCCCTTCCTGCCCGATCCATCGCCCCGGTTCAAGGCCGGGGGCGCCGCCCCCGGACCCCCGAGGTATTTCCGGCAAGATGAAAGGGTCAGCGGTGCGGCGGGGCCGGCAGGTGGGACAGGATCAGGCTGGTGCCGGTGCAGAAGGTCAGCAGGTAGAGGCCCCAGCCGGTTTCGATCCGGCCGACGCCCACGCCCTTGGCCAGAACGATGTAGAGCGCGATCAGGAAGATGTCGGCCATGGCCAGCCGGCCCAGGGCCTGCAGCGCGGGCAGCAGGCGCGGCGGGGCCAGGCCGAATTGCACCAGCGCAAGGCCAAGCGTCTTGGCCAGCGGTGCGACCAGCGCCAGAAGTGCCACCAGAAGGGCAAGCGGGATGTCCTTGTCCCACAGCGCCCGAAGGCCGGAGAACACCGAGATCGAACCGAGGTCGAAAAACGGCAGCAGCCCCGCATGCAGCAGCGGTGCAGCCCAGGCGACGGGGAACAGCACCAGCAGCGCCAGATTGGCCAGGCGCAGCGGCATTCAGCGCACCGATTCGATCGGCCCTTCGGCCCGGCCGTGGATGAATTGCTGGACGTAAGGGTCCGACGTCGTGTCCATTTCTGCAATCGGGCCGGTCCAGCGGATCTTGCCGCCATGGATCATCGCCACCTTGTCGGCAATCGCGCGGACCGAGGTCATGTCATGGGTGATGGTCATCGCGGTGGCGCCCATTTCCACCACGATTTCACGGATCAGTTCGTTGATGACGCCGGACATGATCGGATCAAGCCCGGTGGTCGGTTCGTCGAAAAAGATCACCTCGGGTTCGGCGGCGATGGCGCGGGCAAGGCCCACGCGTTTCTGCATGCCACCCGACAGTTCCGCCGGGAACAGGTCGGCCACCTCGGGCTTGAGGCCCACGCGGCGCAATTTCTCGATGGCGATGTCGCGCGCCTGGGCTTTGGGCAGCTTGCGCGCGCCGCGCAGCAGGCGGAAGGCCACATTTTGCCAGACGGGCAGGCTGTCGAACAGCGCGCCGCCCTGAAACAGCATCCCGAAGCGCGCCAGAAAGGCATCGCGCGCGGCCGTGGCCACATCTTCGCCATCCAGTGTGATGGTGCCGCGATCAGGATGAACAAGACCCAGGATGCATTTGAGAAGAACGGATTTTCCGGTGCCGGATCCGCCGATGATGACCATGCTTTCGCCGGTCGGGATGGTCAGGTCGATCCCGCGCAGCACCTGGTTGGCGCCAAAGGCCTTGTGAACATCGCGCAGGTCAATCATGCCGAAAAGAACGCCTCTGTCAGCAGGTAATTCGCCCCGAGGATCAGGATCGAGGCGCCCACGACCGCCGATTTCGTGGCCCGCCCCACGCCCTGTGCGCCGCGGCCTGATTGCATGCCGTGATAGCAGCCCATGACCGCCACGATGAAGCCAAAGGCCGCGCCCTTGACCAGACCCGAGCCCACATCCCAGAATTCCAGGAAGTCCCAGGTGTTCTTGAGATAGGTGGCCGAGTTGAAATCCAGCCGGCTGACGCCGACGATCCAGCCGCCCATGATACCGATCACATCGCCCACGCCCACCAGCAGCGGCACCGTCAGCGTGGCTGCCAGGACGCGCGGAACGGTCAGATATTTCATCGGGTTGGTGGACAGGGTCACCAGCGCGTCGATCTGTTCGGTCACCTTCATCGTGCCGATTTCCGCCGCGATGGACGAGGCGACGCGCGCCGCTACCATCAGCCCGCCCAGAACCGGACCCAGTTCGCGCGTCATGCCGATGGCAACGATTGAGGGCACCACCGATTCCGCCGAAAAGCGTGCGCCTCCCGAATAGATCTGCAGCGCAAGCGCGCCGCCCGTGAAGACCGCGGTCAGGCCCACCACCGGCAGCGACAGCCAGCCGATCTGCAGGCAGGCATGCAGGAATTCCCGCGCGTAGAAAGGGGGGCGCAACAGATGCGACACCGACTCGGCGGCGAAAAGCGCGATGCGTCCGGCAAGGGCCAGCGCGCCCAGTACGAACCGACCCAGCGCCGCCAGCGGGGCGGTGACGATCACGCCACGCCCCCGGCGTAATCGCGCCGATAGCGGTTGCCCAGCGAGGTCAGGATTTCATAGCCGATCGTGCCCGCCACGTCGGCCAGATCATCCACACCCTGTTCGGGGCACAGGATGTCCAGGCTGCGCGGCTCTTGTGGCAGGTGGCTGACATCGACGGTGATCAGGTCCATCGACACGCGTCCGACAACGGGGCAGGGCGTGCCCTCGGCCCAAAGCGTCGCGCGGCCCGACAGGCTGCGCAGCAGCCCATCGGCGTAGCCGGCGGCAACGGTCGCGATCCGGGCATCGGTTTCGGCCTGCCAGGTGTTGGAATAGCCCACGGTCTCGCCCGCCGCGACCTCACGCACCTGCACCACGGGCAGCGACAGCCGCACGACCGGGCGCGCGGCCGCAAGGGGCAGGCCGCCATACAGGCCGATTCCGGGACGGGTGACGTCAAAGTGATAGTCGCGCCCCAGCAAGATCCCCCCCGTCGCCGAGAGTGAGCGCGGAACCGACAAGCCATCGGTCATGCGGCGGAATTCCGCCAGCTGACGGGCGTTCATCGGGTGGTCGGGCTCATCGGCGCAGGCAAGATGGCTCATGATCAGGCACGGACCCGCGCCGGTGACAATGCCTGCCACCGCCGCCCATTCCGCGGCCTCCATCCCAAGCCGGTTCATCCCGGTATCAAGCTGAATGCCAAAGGGCGCGCCGGGCAGGGTTTCGAAATGGCGGGTGACCTGTGTCAG
The DNA here is from genome assembly GCF_046507575.1 of Pontitalea aquivivens. Classification (NCBI taxonomy): domain Bacteria; kingdom Pseudomonadati; phylum Pseudomonadota; class Alphaproteobacteria; order Rhodobacterales; family Paracoccaceae; genus Pontitalea; species Pontitalea aquivivens. Next base: position 51,732 of record NZ_JBKFEY010000016.1, read on the forward strand.
CGAATTCAGCATCGGGGTCAGGCCAAGCGCGCCGATCATCTCTGTATCGCCAGCCATGTGCCCGGAAAAGACAAGGATCTCGGGGCCCTCGCCCAGCGACTGACGCAGGGCCGCGCCCTCCTCGGCGGCAGCCACAAAGAATTTGCGCACCCCGGCCTGTGCCAGTACCCGCGCCACCCGTGCCGCGCCCAGACCATAGCTGTCGGCCTTCACCACGGCCGCCGTTTCGGTCGTGGCTGCGGACAATGCATCCAGCGCCCGCCAGTTGGCAAGGATTGCGTCCAGATCGATGCGAAGCGATGCAGTAGCCATGGCGCTTTCTTGTGCGCCCGCCCGCCAAGGTCAAGCGTAATTATCCGTGGCCGCCGCGCGGCGCGGCAATTGTGGCGCAGGGGGCGCTGCCCCCTCTGGCCTGCGGCCATTCACCCCCGAGGTATTTCGGGCAAGATGAAACGATGCCTTCATCTTGCCGAAAATACCTCGGGGGGGCCCGAAGGGCGGGGGCAGAGCCCCCTTTCGTTCAGAATCCGTCCGCACCGTCGCCTTGCCAGGCCTTGGCAAGATCCGAGAACCGGGTGAAGCGGCTTTCGAAGGCCACTTCGACCGTGCCGATCGGGCCGTGGCGTTGCTTGCCCAGGATGATTTCGGCCTTGCCATGCACGCGTTCGGCCTTTTGCATCCATTCGGCGAATTTCGGATCGTCTTCGGATGGTTTCATCCGTTCGTGATAATATTCGTCGCGATAGACGAACATCACCACGTCCGCATCCTGTTCGATCGAGCCGGATTCGCGCAGGTCCGACAGCTGTGGGCGCTTGTCCTCGCGGCTTTCCACGGTCCGGCTCAGCTGTGACAGCGCCACCACCGGGATGCCGAGTTCCTTGGCAAGCGCCTTGAGCCCCATCGAGATTTCCGCGATTTCCTGCACCCGGTTCTCGCCCTTGCCGGTGCCGCGCAAGAGCTGCAGGTAGTCGACGAAGACCACATCCAGCCCATGCGTCCGCTTCAGCCGCCGGCAGCGCGCCGCGACCTGGCTGATCGGCAGGGCGGGGGTGTCGTCGATATAAAGCGGGCAGGTTTCCAGCGCCTTGGCCGCCTCGACGAAACGGCGGAATTCCGCCTCGGTCATGTCGCCGCGGCGGATCTGTTCAGAGGGCACCTCGGATGCTTCGGACAGGATCCGCGCGGCCAGCTGTTCGGCGCTCATCTCCAGGCTGAAGAAGCCCACGACCCCGCCCTCGACCGCGCCTTCGGCGCCGTCATGGCGTTGGCCGCGCTTGTAGGCCTTGGCGATGTTGAAGGCGATGTTGGTGGCCAGCGAGGTCTTGCCCATCGAAGGGCGCCCGGCCAGGATCAGCAGGTCCGACGGGTGCAGCCCGCCCAGCTTCTTGTCCAGATCGCGCAGGCCGGTGGACACGCCAGACAACCCGCCTTCGCGCTGATAGGCGGCATTGGCCGATTGCACGGCCTCGGTCACGGCCTTGAGAAAGCTGACAAAACCCTTTTCGCTTTGCCCCTGTTCAGCCAGTTTGTAGAGCGCCTGTTCCGCGGCGACGATCTGTTCCTTCGGATCGTCCTGTACCACCACCTGTGCCGCGCGTGCGGAAATGTCGGCGCCCAGCCGGATCAGTTCGCGCCGCACGGCCAGTTCATAGATCATCTGCGCATAATCGCGCGCCGCATAGGCCGCGATCGCCGCCCCCGCCAGACGCGCCAGATAGGCCGGGCCGCCCAGTTCCTTCAGCCCCGGATCATCCTCAAGAAAGGCCTTGAGCGTCACCGGCGAGGCCAGCGCGTTCTTCTGGATACGCGCCACCGCCACCTCGAAGATGCGCTGGTGCACGGGCTCGAAGAAATGTTCCGCCCGTACGATCGCGGCGATGCGGTCATAGATGTCGTTGTTGGTCAGGATCGCGCCCAGCAGTTGCTGTTCGGCCTCGATGTTGTGGGGAAGCGTGTCGGCATTGGCCGGAAGCGTGGGGGCGGTGCCGATCGTGCCGATGTCGTTCATGCTCTGCCTCTTGTCTCGCCTGGCCGATCCCATAGCCCAATCGGTGGATGCTGCCTATCGGGATAACTTGGGGGACAAAGCCACAAGGCCGCCCCCGGTTGACCGGCGTTTAGCTGTTTGTTGCGCGTAACCTACCACATGTCGTGGTGCCCTGTCGATCCGGGGGGGCGCGCGTGATTCGGGCGCGCAACGATCCCCAGTTTGTCCACAGACCTGTCCCCGGGAAAATCACCCCCGGACCAGCGGCGCCGGGCGGGGGCGAATGCCTGCGGTTCAGGCCCCGCGGCGCGCCTCTTGCCAGGGGCGCGGGGCGGTCAGGAAAGCCTCGACCTCATCCAGCGTGGCCGCATCGAAGGCGCCTTGCGCGCGGGCTTCGGCCAGCACGTCCCACCAGGTGCACAGGTGATGCAGCTTGACCCCGTGGTTTTCCAGCGTCGGGATGGTTTCGGGGAAAATGCCGTAGTAGAAGATCACCGCCGTATGCCCGCAGCTGGCGCCGGTCGCGCGGATCGCATCGACGAAGGACAGTTTCGATCCGCCGTCGGTGGTCAGATCCTCGACCAGAAGCACCCTCTGCCCCTCGGTCATGGCGCCTTCGATGCGGGCGTTGCGGCCATAGCCTTTCGGCTTCTTGCGCACATAGGTCATCGGCAGCGCCAGCCGTTCGGCCACCATCGCGGCGAAGGGAATGCCTGCGGTTTCGCCGCCCGCGATGTTGTCGAAGGCTTCGAACCCCGCCTCACGCATCACGGTCACGGCCAGGAAATCCATCAGGGTGGACCGGATGCGCGGATAGCTGATCAGCTTGCGGCAGTCGATATAGGTCGGCGAGGGCAGGCCGGATGCCAGTGTGAAGGGCTCGGCCGCGTTGAAATGCACCGCCTTGATTTCCAGCAGCGCGCGCGCGGTCAGCCGGGCGATTTCTTCCTTGGCGGGGTAGGCGGAGGGGATCATGGTCATACCTTTATCTTTGCCGGAACTGCGCTTCTTCTTGGTCCAAATACTCCCGCCGGAGGCTCCCGGCCCAACCGTTGGCCGCTCCGCGGGGAGTATTTCAGCCAAGAAGAAGCCTCATCCTTTCACATGCCAGTGGACCGGGAAGCCCGGGTTGAAGACGGTGACGGGGCCCGCCCCGGTGTCGATCCTTTCGGGCCAGTGCGCGGCCTGGTCGGTCTTTTCCAGCGTCAGGCGGGTTTCATTCACGGGCATGCGGTAGAAGGCGGGGCCGTTCAGGCTGGTGAAGGCCTCAAGCCGGTCGAGCGCGTCTTCCTCTTCGAACACATGCGCCAGAAGCTGCATCGTGTTGGTCGCGGTGAAGCAACCGGCGCAGCCGCAGGGGTGTTCCTTCAGGTGGTCGGGGTGGGGCGCGGAATCGGTGCCCAGGAAAAAGCGCGCCTCGCCCGAGGTGGCGGCGGCACGCAGCGCAAGGCGGTGTTCCTCGCGCTTGGCGACGGGCAGGCAGTAATAATGCGGCTTGATCCCGCCCACCAGGATGTGGTTGCGGTTGATGATCAGGTGATGCGTGGTGATCGTCGCGCCCAGATCGTCGCCCTGGCTGCGGGCATAGTCCACGCCGTCGCGGGTGGTGACATGTTCCATCACCACGCGCAGCCCCGGCGTGGCGCGGCGCAGCGGGTCCAGCACGGTATCGATGAAGACCGCCTCGCGGTCGAAGATGTCGACCTCGGGGGTGGTCACCTCGCCATGCACGCAAAGCGGCAGGCCGATCTCGGCCATCTTGTCCAGGACGCCGCGCACCTTGTCGAAATCGCGCACGCCGGAATGGGAATTGGTCGTGGCGCCTGCCGGATAGAGCTTGACCGCCTTGACCAGCCCCGAGGTGGCGGCGGCCGCGACATCGGCCGGGTCGGTATCCTCGGTCAGGTAAAGCGTCATCAGCGGTTCAAACGCGGCGCCTTGGGGCAGGGCGGTCAGGATCCGGTCGCGATAGGCGGCCGCCTGCGCCCCGGTCACCACCGGCGGCACAAGATTGGGCATGATGATCGCGCGCGCGAAATGGCGCGTGGTTTCGGGCAGGACAGCCTGCAGCATGGCGCCATCGCGCAGGTGCAGGTGCCAGTCGTCGGGGCGGCGAAGCGTGATCTGGGTCATGTCCTTGCCCTACACCGGGCGCGGATGCGAATCCAGAGGCGGAATCGCGCGCAATCCGGCCCGGTGCGCGCCTTGGGCCTTGCGGGCGGCGGGCGGGCGCGGCAGCATCGCGCCACACATCCTGCCAGAGGTTGCCATGCGCCCCGTTCCCGCCCTGATCCTGTCCCTGTTCGTCCTTGCCGCCTGCAACGATCCCGGTTTCACGGGGGCGGCCGGCGTGCGCGCGGCGGATCCGGCCGAGGTGGCCGGCTGCACGCTGGTCACGCGCCTGTCGATGGAGCCCGGGGTCTATGGCCCGCTTCTGGCCGGCCAGGGGCTGCGCTATGCGCGCAACAAGATCATGGATCAGGCCCGTCAGGATGGCGCCAGCCATGTCGTCTTTGAACGGGTCGAGCCGGGCCAGGATGTCTATCTGGTGCGCGCCGACGCCTATCGCTGCCCGTAGCGCGCGAACCCTTGCCGAACCGCCAATGCCGCGGGTGCATAGCTGCGTTGCGGCATTGGCGCTGGAACCGCTGCGAGTCCTGTCCTATCTGAGCGTCAACGCGGGTCACTTATCCGCAAGTCGTTGATCAGGAGACAGTCGTCATGGCTTTCACATCCGCCGTTGCGCCCAAGGAAAAAAGCGCCCTTTCGATCCTTTCGCCGATCCTGTCGGTCCCGGCCCGCATCTGGGGCGCGATGCTGGCCTCGGTCGAGCGTCAGGCGGCATGCCGCAGCGCGGAAATCGCGCGTCTTGAGGCGCTGAGCGATGCCGAACTGGCACGCATGGGCCTGACCCGCGATCTGATCGTGCCGCATGTGCTGCGCGATCTGATGCACCGCTGAGGCCTGCCACGTCCGGCCCGGCCCGCGCAGGCGGGCGGGGTCGTCTGGCACCGGGTCCTGGGCGCGCAGGGGCAAGCAGACCGGATCGCTGATCGCAGCTTTGCCCTTGCCCCCGGTTCGTGCCCGCCCGATACTTGCCGCACCGGCCCCGGTGGCCAGGTCCGTGATATACGGCCCGTGTATGCGGCAAGGAGACAAGATGGCCGACAAATCCGAAATGCTGACCCTGACCGAAGTGCGCGGCGACCTGGTGCTGGCGGCGCTTTGCATCGGTCAGTTCCGCGCGCCCTGCCAGATCGAGGATGATCGTCTGCTGGTGCGCGCCGGTGCCGAATTGCTGGCTGCGCTGGCGGCGCTGGGGCTGCGGGTGCGCACCGTGGCCGAGCCCTTTACCCCGGCGCCGCTGTTCGCCCCGGTGGAAGCGCGCCATGGCCGCCGCCAGGTGCAGCATCACGGGGCGCATCTGCACACCGATGACGAGGATGAGGAGAGTGATGAGGCCGGGGGCGTGTCGCCCGCCTCAAACGCCTGATCCGCCGCCGGTGTCGCGCATCGGCGGCAGGCTGCGGCCCTGTTGTGCCAGCGCCTCTTTCAGCGTTGCCAGCCGCGCGCGGAAGTGGGGCGCATCAAGCCGATGCGCGGCATTGCGGCACAACAGCGCATTCAGCCAGACCCGCCCCCCCGCATCCAGCCGCGCCGACAGTGCGCGCAGATAGCGCGGCAGGTCGCGGCGCGCGCGATACAGCCGCCAGAACGCCGCCGCATCGGCCTGGCCATGCATCGCAAGCGCCAGAAGCGGTTCCAGAACGCCCATGTCCGCCAGCATCGCATCGACCGGATCGACCAGGCCCGGGCAGGGCAGGGCGATGACATGGGGGCGGCGGAACAGCGCGGCATGCATCGCATCCAGCCGTGACAGCGGGTCATGGATCAGCAGAACCCGCGCCGCCGCCTCGATCATGTCGGGGGCATAACCATAGCGGGTGGTGAAATCGGTGCGCCGCTGGCGGCAAAACCGCGTGTCCCAGCCCGCCAGCCGCGGGTCCAGCGTTGCCTGCGGTTGCAGCGCCACCACCGTGCAGCCCGGTGCCGCGACCGAAAAGGCCGCCGCCGCATAGCCGCCCGGACCCGCGCCATAAAACACGACGCGGTCGAAATCCTCAAAGAAGGCCTCATCGACCAGACGATCGAAATAGCCATAGACCCTGGGATCGCGGAACCAGCTGTCGTGATCGGCGATCAGCGTCAGGCTGGACCAGCCCGCCTTGCGCGCCGCCCGCAGGCCGAAGGGAAGCTGTTCGCCATCGCCCGCGCGGATCGTGTCGCGGCTTTCGAAACTGACCAGCAGCACCGGCGCGGCATCGGCAAACAGCGCCGCATGGGCCGGGCCGAGGCGTTGGTAATAGCCCTCGTCTTCCCCGATCTCTTCGATCCGGGCTTGCCAGGCGTCCGGGCCGGGCGCGCGCAAGGGCATCGTGTTGTCTTCCATCATCTGCGGGTCGCTGTCCTGCGGGTCGGTGTGATGTCTGCATCATGACAGTAACCGATCACACCTCAAAGCGGGCGGAATTGCGGAGTTTGCTCGGAATTGTGATGGATTGTCCGACGGGGGGTATCAATCCCCGGGCGCGTCGGGGTTTGTTTCCGCGACGCGTTCCGCCGCGCGCCGGGCGTGGTCGGCGATGAAACGCGCCGCGGCGGGGCTGAGCGGGCGGCTGGGGGGGGTCATCAGCAGCCTGCCGAACAGGCCGCGGTAATCCTCATGTGCCATCAAGGCCTCGAATCGCGCCTGCCGCCAGTGCAGGCCCTGATCGTGCAGCGCGCCCAGCACCGGATCGGCGCGCAGGCCCGCGCGCAGGGCGGCGGCGGCATCGGTCAGGCGCGCGATCGTGCGGTCTTCCCCGGCGCAGAAGTTGCGCTCGACCCAGTAGGACAGATCAAAGGCCCCGGCCGCGCGGTTGGCGCGGCCCCGGTCGCATTTCAGCACATAGCTGTCCATCGCGCCCAGGGCGTAATGGTTCAGCTGCGCCAGGGTGTAATTATCCTCGCCCAGGGGCGAGAACAGCCGTCCACGGTGATAGAGCGCCGGCAGTTCGCGCCCCGATCCGCCGAACCAGCGCTGCGCGGGCAGGCGCGCGGGGTCAGGATTGCGCGGGCGGTGCACACCCAGCTTGCGATAGCTGCCATCGTTGCGAAACAGCGTCTTGAACAGCGCCGCGCGCCAGGGCCAGATCATCTGCCGGGGCGCCGCGCGGGTGAATTGCGCAGTCACCGGCTGATCGACATGGCGCACTACGCCGCAATTGCCAAACAGCCGCCAGGTCAGCGGAATCGCGGTCGCCATCGGCAGGGCGGCGCGCAGCGCATCAAGCGTGCCATCGCCCGCGTGGATGTTGACGTATTCGTCAATGTCCAGCACCAGAACCCAATCCGCCGCCGCCATCAGCGGGTGCCGGTCCGCCGCCTTCAGCGCGGCCCATTGCGGCCCGCGCGGCCAGGGGCCGGGGTTGCGCAGGTGGGTCAGTTGGCCCAGATCCTGCAGCCGGTCCAGCATCGCATCGGTGCCGTCGCCGCAATCGTTGGAAAAGACAAGGAAATCCGTGAACCCCACGGTGCGGTGATGGGCCAGCCAATCCAGCAGGAAAGCGGCTTCGTTCTTGACCGTCAGGATCGCCAGATATCGCATGGCGCCACGTTGCCTGCATCCGCGCGCCGCGGCAAGGGGCGCCGGATGTTGTCTTCCGTTTGCCGCTGCCATTTTGTCGCACCCCGCGCGCGGGGTGACTTGACCTAGGTCAAGGTCGCGTCATGCCCTGCGGCCTAAACAGGCTGTAACAGGTTCCAATCTCCCTGAAACGCGGCTCTCCCGCCGCCGGAACCTGCCCGAGGATCGATGCGCTCTCCCTCGCATGATCCCCAAAGCGCTGCGGACCTCCCTTCCGCAGCGCTTCTAATTTCGGGGCCAGAGCCAGAGCCAGAACCACGGACAAGGCCCGTGTCAGGGATCAGATGATGCGGACCTGCGTGCCCACGGGGGCGAGGTTGAACAGTTCGGCAACCATTTCATTGTAAAGCCCGATGCATCCGTCTGACGACCGCCGACCGATCTTGCGCGTGTCATGGGTGCCGTGGATGATATAGGCGGGCCAGGACAGATACATCGCATGGGTGCCCAGCGGGTTGTCCGGCCCGGGGGGCATGTAACGCAGTTCCGGGTTGCGTTCCAGCATTGACGGCGTCGGCGTCCAGTCCGGACCCACGCGCTTGCGCACGATCCTGGTATAGCCGCGTTTGGTCAGCTCTTCGGTCAGCGGGACCGAGGTCGGATAGATCCGGTAATCGCTGCCATCACCGGCCCAGAAATGCAGCGCGCGCGATGCGGTATCGGCCAGGATCGTCGCAGGACCAAGGGTGTCGAAATGATCCTGCCAGCGTTGCGCCCGGAAGGCCGAGGTATTGCGCCGCGTGACCGTATCGCCCTGGCTGCCCTGCGGGCGGGCGGTTTCGGCGGCCAGCAGGCCGGGGGCGGCAATCAGTCCGGCGGTCAGCCCCGTGGCCAGGGCGGCAAAACGGCGGCGGGTGAAACGGTTCGTGTCGGGCATGTCCCTCTCCTGTCTGCGGATCGGGGTCTTGGTCCCACAGGCCCGGGCATTGGGCAAATGACGTTTGCCCACAAAAATTTGATCGGCCGATAAAAAACCCTCCCCGAAGGGGGAGGGTCCGGTTGCGGTTCTGCCGTGGCCTTATTTCGGGGCGATCATCATCACCATCTGGCGGCCTTCCAGCTTGGGCATGGATTCCACCTTGCCCGCATCGCCGACGTCCGCCTTGACGCGGTTGAGAAGTTCCAGCCCCAGATCCTGGTGCGCCATTTCGCGCCCGCGGAACCGCAGCGTGACCTTGACCTTGTCGCCGTCTTCCAGGAAGCGCATCACCGCGCGCATCTTGACCTCATAGTCATGCGTATCGGTGCCGGGGCGGAATTTGACTTCCTTGATCTCGATGATGTGCTGCTTCTTGCGCGCTTCGGCTTCGCGCTTTTGCTGTTCATACTTGAACTTGCCGTAGTCCATGATCTTGCACACGGGCGGCACGGCGGTGGGCGAGATCTCCACCAGATCAAGCCCGGCCTCCTCGGCCATCATCAGAGCGCGGGCCGGGGTCACCACCCCGACATTTTCGCCGTCCGCCCCGATCAGGCGGATTTCGGGCGCGCGGATGCGGTCGTTGACGCGGGGACCGGTGTCGCGCTGTGGCGGGGCATTGTGCGGTCTGCGGGCTATGGTGGCACTCCTTCTATGGCCATTCCAAGAATGGCGCGCAAAATAAGCCCGCTGGCCCCCGCTTTCAACCGGATTCGCGCGCAGGCGCAACAATCACGGATTCTGCATCGCGGCATTGTGGCTTTTCATTCGGGCCCATGGCTGCCATACAGCGCGCGCAGACTAAGGTCTCCTGACAAAAGGAGTGGGAAATGAACAAGATATTGGCTCTGGTGGTGATCGTCGCGGCAATTGCGGCGGGCGCCTATTTCTACATGAATTCGCAACAGGCCCAGCAGGCGGCCGATCAGGCCGGGCAGGCCGCGGAACAGGCCGCGACCGAGGCCGCCGAGGCCCCAGCCGTGACGACCGAGGCCGCGACCGAGGCCGCAGCGGATGCCGCGACCGAGGCCGCCAGCACCGCCGTTGAGGCCGCGACCGAGGCCGCCGTTGATGCGGCGACCGAAGCCGTGACCGAGGCCGCCAGCACCGCCGTTGAGGCCGCGACCGAAGCCGCGACCGAAGCCGTTGAGGCCGCGACCGAAGCCGCCGAAGCCGTGACCGAGAGCGCGCCCGAGAGCGTGACCGCAACCGGGACCACCGAGGCCACGGCCGAGGCCGCGACCGAAGCCGCCGCGGAGGATGCCGCCGCGCAGGCCGCCACCGGGACGGCGCCCAGCCCGCTGGATCAGGCCGCGGCATTGATCGAGGCAGCCTCGGTCGATCCGGCGCTGAAAGGGTCGCTGCAGGCGCTGATCGACTCGGCCCGCGCCAACCCGGCGCTGGCCGATCAGGTCGTGGAAGAGGTAAAGAAGGCGCTGGGTCAGTAAGCCCACCGGCCATCACAGCACAAAGGCCGCCGGTTTCCGGCGGCCTTTTCCATGGTCTGGGCCAGGGGGGGGGCAGGCCGGGGCGACCGGCTGCGCGGGGGGATCAGATCCCGTCGCCGACGAAGGCCTTTTCCACCACATATTCGCGCGGCTCGGAATTGGCACCTTCACGCAGGCCGAAATCCTCCAGCACCTTTTTCACGTCGATGTTGAAGGCCAGGCTGCCGCAGACCATCGCGCGGTCGGTGCCGGGGTCCATCGGCGCAAGACCCAGATCGGCAAAGACCTTGCCCGAGGTCAGATTGTCGGTGATCCGGCCAGTGTGGTGGAAATCCTCACGCGTGGTGGTGGGGTAATACAGCAGCTTGCCCCCGACCATCTCGCCGATCAGTTCGTCATCCTTCAGGCTTTCCACAAGCTGGCGACCGTATTCCAGCTCGGCCACCGTGCGGCAGGTGTGCATCATGATGACCTGGTCGTATTTCTCATAGGTCTCGGGGTCGCGCATCAGGCTGGCGAAGGGCGCGATGCCGGTGCCGGTTGCCAGGAACCAGATCCGCTTGCCGGGCAGCAGCGCATCATGCACCAGCGTGCCCACGGGTTTCGGGCGCAGGATGATCTGGTCACCCGGCCGGATGTGCTGCAGGCGGCTGGTCAGCGGCCCGTCGGGCACCTTGATCGAATAGAATTCCAGCCCCTCGTCCCAGTTCGGCGAGGCGATGGAATAGGCCCGCAGCAGCGGCTTGCCGCGGTCATCCAGCAACCCGATCATCACGAATTCGCCCGACCGGAACCGCAGGCTTTGCGGCCGGGTCACGCGGAAGGAAAACAGCGTGTCGGTCCAATGCGTGACCTCGGTCACGGTCTGGGCGTCGGGCAGGGTCTTGACGGGCGGGATGGTGGCGGCTTCGGTCACGGGCGGTCTCCTCGGGGGCCGGGGAAAAGATGTGGCGCGGATACCGGATTGGCCGGTGGCTGTCCTTGATCGGTGTCAAACCCGCGCAGGGCTCGCGGGGGGGTTTACGCCCCATTTGGCACGACCGGAAGGGAAATCAGCCCTTCAGCCGCGCGCGGTAGTCATTCGCGCGCCAGTCGGCGCGGGTCTGCCACTGATCGGCCGGTTGGCGGGCGGCCAGATCGGCGTGGATTTCCACCTCGTCAAAGCCGGACCGGCGCGCCATCGCATATTGATCGGCCAGAACGTGACCGGCGGCGCGCAACCGCCCCGCAAAGCCCGCCGCGCGCAACCGGCGCGCCAGGGTAAAGCCGCGCCCGTCGCTGAAGGCGGGAAAGGCGATGCGGATCAGGTCCGCCCCATCGGCCAGCGCGGGCAGCGCCGCGGGGTCGGTGTCGGGGGCCAGATCGGTGATGGCGCCGGTCCAGTCCTCGGGGTGGAAACCATCGTCGCGCACGATCACGTTCATGCCACTTTCTCCGTCTTGTCCGTTGTGTGTGCGTCGGCCTTCACGCGCACGGCCTTGCCGCCGATGAAATGGATGCCGCATTCGGTCTTGGCCGAATTGCGCCAGCGCCCCGCGCGCGGGTCTTCGCCGGGCGCCACCGGGCTGGTGCAGGGCGCGCAGCCGATCGAGGGGTAGCCCCTGGCGACCAGCGGATGGCGGGGCAGGCGGTTCTGGACGATATATTCTTCCAGATCCTCGCGGCCCCAATGCGCCAGCGGGTTGATCTTCATCCGGGCCGGGGTTTCCACCTCAAAGAAATCCAGCGCCGCGCGGGTTGATCCCTGATAACGCTTGCGCCCGGTGATCCAGGCATCGAACCCTTGCAGCGCGCCTTCCAGCGGCACCGTCTTGCGCAGCGTGCAGCAGGCGTCGGTGTCGAACTGGTGCAATGTGCCGTCCGGGTCGTCCAGCCGCAGCGCCGCATCGGCCGCGCTGATCCGGCGGATGTCGGTCAGCTTCAGCCGCTGCGCCAGATCCGTCTGATAGGTCAGTGTTTCGGGAAACAGCATCCGCGTGTCGATGAACAGCACCGGCGTGCCCGGCGCGATGACCGAGACCATGTGCAGCAGCACCACCGATTCCGCCCCGAAGGACGACACCAGCGCCACATTGCCCACCGCCGGGTCCTTCAGCGCACGTTCCATCACCGTCACGGCGGCGTGGTGGCGGTAGCGGTCGTTCAGATCCGCCACCCGGGCGGCGATGTCAGGCTGCATCGCGGGCCTCTTGCGGATAAAGTGCGGCCTTGAACGGCGCGGGGCCAAGGCGGCGATAGGCCGCGATGAAGCTTTCGTCGCGCGACAGGCGCAGGGCCAGATAGGCGCGCAACAGCCGCTCGATCGCGGGGATCACCTCGTCATAGGCAAAGCCCGGGCCAGCCCGTTCGCCGATCGCGGCCTGTTCGCTGCCGTCGCCACCCAGCGTGATCTGATAGTTTTCTACCCCCGCGCGATCCAGACCCAGAATCCCGATATGGCCCACATGGTGATGCCCGCAGGCATTTATGCAGCCGGAAATCTTGATCTTCAGCTGGCCGATTTCCTCTTCCAGACCCAGCGCCTTGAAATGCGTGGCCAGACCTTGCGCCACCGGGATCGACCGCGCGGTCGCCAGCGCGCAGTAATCCATGCCGGGGCAGGCGATGATGTCGGACAACAGGCCCACATTGGCCGTGGCCAGCCCCGCGCGCAGCAGTTCGGCGTGAACGGCGGGCAGGTCGGCCTTGGCGACATGCGGCAGGATCACGTTCTGTTCGTGGCTGATGCGCAGCTCGCCATAGCCATAGCGGTCGGCCAGGTCCGCCAGCACCCGCATCTGATCGGATGTCGCATCCCCCGGCGTCGCGCCATGTGCCTTCAGGCTGACGGTGACGATGGCGTGGGTGTCCAGCTTGTGCGCGGCAAGGCTGCGGTCGGCCCAGGCGCGCAGCAAGGGGTCCACCGCCAGCGCCGCCGTAAAGGGGGCCGGGTCGGTGTTGCGGAAGGCGGGCGGGGCGAATTGCGCCTCGATCCCGGCCAGAATGTCCTGATCGACCCCGGTGAATTCGGGGCGGATGCGGGCGAATTCTTCCTCGGTCGCGGTGCGGAACGTCTCGATCCCGGTCTCGAACACGGTGATCTTGATGCGCGCCTTGTATTTGTTGTCGCGCCGGCCCAGCAGGTTGTAGGTCGCCACGATCGCCTCAAGATAGGGCAGCAGGTCGGCCTTGGGCAGGAAGTCGCGGATCACCTGACCGATCAGCGGCGTGCGGCCCAGGCCCCCGCCCACCAGCACCCTGAAGCCGGTCTGGTCGCCCTGACGCACGATCTGCAGCCCGATGTCATGGGCGCGGATCACGGCGCGGTCGGCGCTGGCCCCGGTGATGGCGATCTTGAACTTGCGCGGCAGGAACTGGAATTCGGCATGGTCGGTGGACCATTGCCGGATCAGCTCGGCCACGGGGCGGGGGTCGGCGATCTCATCGGCGGCGGCGCCCGCGAAAGGATCGGCGGTCACGTTGCGGATGCAGTTGCCGCTGGTCTGGATCGCATGCATCTGCACATCCGCCAGCGCCCCCAGGATATCGGGCACATCGGTCAGCATCGGCCAGTTGAACTGGATGTTCTGGCGCGTGGTGAAATGGCCATATCCCTTGTCCCAGCGATCCGCGATCATCGCCAGCTGGCGCATCTGGCCGGACCGCAGCGTGCCATAAGGGATCGCCACGCGCAGCATGTAGGCGTGCAGCTGCAGGTAAAGCCCGTTCATCAGCCGCAGCGGGCGGAATTCATCCTCGCTCAGGCTGCCGTTCAGACGCCGTTCCACCTGACCGCGGAACTGCGCCACGCGGCTGCGCACGAAGGCCTCGTCGAAATCGGAATAGTTATACACTGGCGGCCTCCTCCTGCTTGCCGTGGGCATAGTTCGAGGGGCCGCGGGTGCGGAACGCCTCGCGGAAATGCACGGGCTCGGGGCCGTTGGTCCCGGGTTTTGCATCGGCCAGATAGGCGCCCACGACCCGGTCGCCATGACCCAGCGCCATCAGCAGGCGCAGATCGGCGATAGCCTCATCTTCCAGCAGCTCGGCCTCATGGTGGTGGCGCGACCAGCGGCCATCGGCGGTCAGGTAAATCACATCGCCCGCGCGCAGATCATTGGCGGTGACGACCTTTGGGGTGAAACGGCGGCTCATCGGGCGGTCTCCTGATAGGCGGAATGGGACAGGGTGGCGGGCAGGGGGGCCGCGCGCGGCGCCAGGCCCAGAAGAATGACGGCGGGACCGGACAGCGCGGCACTGTCGGCGGGCAGGCGGGCCAGCGTGGTGGCGATCACCCGCTGATCGGGGCGCGAGGCATTTTCCACCAGGCTCAGCGCCGTGGCGGGGGCCGCGCCGTGCATCAGAAGGCGGCCCTGCAAGAACCGCGCGGCGCGCTTGCCCATGTAGATCGCGGCAACCGCGCCGGGCCGGGCCAGCGCATGCCAGTCCTGTTCGGCAAAGCCCGCCATGTCATGCCCCGTGATAAGACGCAGATCGGCATTGCGCCCGCGCTGCGTCAGGCTTTGCCCGATGGCGGCGGCCGCGGCCGAGGCGGCGGTGATGCCGGGCAGGATGCCAAACCCGATGCCCGCGGCCGCCAGCGCATCCAGTTCCTCGCCCAGGCGCCCGAAAATTCCCGCATCCCCGGATTTCAGCCGCAGCACATCGCGGCCCGCGCGGGCAAATCCCAGGATCAGCGCGGTGATATCCTCCTGCGTCATGCCGGGCCCGAAACCTTCCTTGCCGGTTTCGACCAGCAGCGCCTGCGGCCCGGCCAGCGCCAGAACCGCTGCGCTGACCAGCCGGTCATGCAAGATCACATCCGCCTGCGCCAGCGCGCGCACCACCCCCAGCGTCAGCAGATCGGGATCGCCGGGCCCCGCGCCGGCGAAGGTCACATGGCCCGCCGCCTGCTGCCGCCCCCCCGTCGATCTGTCGTGCTCCGCCATGCGCATAGCCCCCGTTGCTTGCGATCAATATAGGAAATTTTCCCCCTTCCCGACCATTCCCTCTTGCAAATAAGGAACCCTGTTCCATAATTCCGCCCACCAGAAACCCGTTTCCCGCAATGACAAGGATTTGCGAATGGCTGTCCGGCTTGATGACATGGATCGGAAAATCCTTACCCAGCTGCAAGAGGACGCCAGCCAGTCGCTCGACGACATTGCGCGCAAGGTGGGCTCATCCAAGACGCCGGTGTGGAATCGCATCCGCAAGATGAAGGACATGGGCGTGATCGGTCGCCAGACCGTCCTGCTCGACCCCGAGGCGCTGGGGCTTGAGGCCTGCTTCTTCGTGCTGATCCGCACCTCGGAGCATGAGGCGGAATGGCAACGCAAGTTCCTTGCCACCCTGCGCGCCCGCCCCGAAGTGCTTGAGGCACACCGGCTTGCGGGCGATATCGACTACATCCTGAAGGTGCGCGTGAAGAACGCCCGCGCCTATGACCAGTTCTACCAGGCGCTGATCGCCGAGGTGAAGATCCACAACGTGACCGCGCTTTTGTCGATGGAGGAGATCAAGTCCACGACACTGCTGCCGCTGTAACCCTTTCTTCCTGGCGAAAATACTCCGGGGGGTCCGGGGGGCAGGCCCCCCGGCCTGTCCGCAGGCCCAGGGGGGGGGGGGGGGGGGCCCCCCCCCCCCCCCCGGGGGGGGGGGGGGGGGGGGGGGGGCGCGGGGGGGCGGGGGGGGGGCGGCGGGGGGGCGCGGGGCGGCGCGGGCGGGGGGGGGGGGGGGGGGGGGGGGGGCGGGGGGGGGGGGGGGGGGGGGCGGGGGGGGGGGGGGGGGGGGGGGGGGGGGGGGGGGGGGGGGGGGGGGGGGGGG
>NZ_JBKFEY010000017.1:0-63743 GCF_046507575.1 Pontitalea aquivivens
CCCCCCCCCGACCCCCCCCCCCCCCCCCCCCCCCCCCCCCCCCCCCCCCCCCCCCCGGCGCCCCCCCCCCCCCCCCCCCCCCCCCCCCCCCCCCCCTGTCCGCTTGGGCAGGCGCCGGGGGCTCTGCCCCCGGACCCCCGCAGGATATTTTCGCAAAGCCGAAGGAGCGTGTCAGGTCTTGTCGTGTTTGTCTGTGGGGCGGTGCAGGCGGTAAACCCCTTCGGGCAGGTTCAGCGCCGCTGCGAGTTCGCGCAACTGTGCATGCGAAAAGGTGATGCGCTGCACGGTGTCGGTATGCTCGTCCAGTTGTTCAAGGGTCACGCATTCCTCAAAGTTGTGGATCGTGATGTCTTCCTGCAGGAAACCGCTCGAATCATCCCCCTCATCGACGAGGGTGATCACGGTGGCGTCGAATTCGTGCTCGATGGTGAACATATATCAAGGATAGCGCGCCAAGGGTTGCGCAAAAAGAGGAAACATTGGCGTGAGCGGGGCAGCGCACTCTTTTCCGGGGCAGGGCGGCCCGGTAATCTGCCGGACACGACCCGTCCGGAGGTATTCATGCGCCTTGCCATGCTGCGTCTTGCCCTTGCCCTGCCGCTTCTGGCCATCCTTGCCGCCTGTGCGGGGGGGCCGGGGCAGGTGGCACCGGTGCAGGCGGCCAGTGCGCACCTGCCGCAGCTTTTGCCGCCTGATCTGGCCGCGCAGAATTTCATTGCCGTCGCGCGCCGGATGGAGCCGTTGATCGAGGCCGGGTGCCGTGCGCGGGCAGCCGCTGCGCAAAACTGTGATTACCGTGTCGTGGTGGACGACCGGCCCGGCCAGGCGCCCAATGCGTTTCAGACCTTTGAATCCTCGGGGCGGCCGGTCATCGGGTTCAACCTTGCGCTGATTTCCGAAGCGCGCAACCAGGATGAGCTGGCCTTTGTCATGGCGCATGAGGCGGCCCATCACATTGCCGGGCACATTCCGCGCAAGCAGCAGGATGCGATGGCGGGGGCGCTGATCTTCGGTACGCTGGCGGCGGCGTCAGGCGCGGACCCCACCGCGATCCGTTCGGCGCAGGATTTCGGCGCCACGGTGGGAAGCCGGGCGAAATCGAAGGATTATGAACTGGAGGCTGACCGTCTGGGCACGGTCCTGACCTGGAATGCGGGTTACGACCCGCTGCTTGGCGCGGCATTCTTCACGCGGATCCCGGATCCGGGCCGGATGATCCTGGGCACCCACCCGGCCAACGCGCTGCGCATGGATGTCGTGCGTCAGACCGTGGCAGAGTTACGCGCCCGTGGGCGCTGATCCAGTGGCGGGGCGGCATTCGTCCGCTTGATCTGGATCATGGCTGTGGGGGTCAGGTTTTGTGATCCTGTTGCGATGATCGTGGATGTCGGACTGGCATCGCGACAGTCGGGCAACCGTGCCGGATTATGCGCAAAGGCGCGGCTGTCGGTGCGGCGGCCAGGCGAAACCTGTGGCGGAGGGCCAAGGCGATGGGAATTCAAGGAAACCCGGATATGCACTTCTGGATCACGCGCGGCATCGCGCGTCGGCTTGGGGTAAATCTTTCGGAAAACATGCAAGAGGGGGTGCTGACACGGGCAGATCTGGCAGGGATGGTCGATCGCTGCCGGCAATGCGACGGGGTGGCTGGCTGTCTGGTATATTTGTCGGAAAACCCCGACCGTGCGCCCGGGCCGCCCGACTGGTGCCGGAATGCCGCGCTGTTGGCCGAGCTGAGTGCGCTGAACTGACAAACTGCGGACGGTCGACGTGCGGGTTTTCATGCCGGGGCGCCCGATGCGGTTGTCGGATCGCGGGCTCTTCCCGCTGCGGCGGGGGCGGTTGTGCACGCGGGTGCAAGACATCGGGCTGTGCCGAGCTCTGTGCCTAAATTCATGAGTTTTAATGAAAACGTGATATCTCCGTGAGGGGCGGGTCATCCTGTCTCGACAAATTTCCCTGCAGGCAGAGAAAATACAGGAAGCTTCTTCTGTTTTCCGGCGGCAGACGCAGACGCAGACGCAGACGCTGGCGTTGGCGGAAATGCCCGCCCCTGTTCAACGCATCGTCTGCAATTTCCCTGGCGACCAGAACGCGGAGCATTTCGCGCTTGACTGCGCAATTTTTCAGCCGAGCGGGGAGCGATGATAAGCGCATAATTACCGCGGGTTTGAGCGCATGATCCTGTCCCGTGGTGTGGTGTATCTGGCGCTGATCGTCACCGTGATGCTCGGTGTGGGCCTGCTTGAACAGGATGCATGGCGGGCAAGCTGATGACGGCATCTTCGCCCATCACCGCGATGGTTTCCAGCGTCATGTAGCGGGCGCGTTGGACGGTCCAGTCGTCGTTCTGCTCAAGGGCGCGAACGCCATCGATCCGAGAGATCGCCCGAGGGCCGGCGACCTCTGCGCGGCGCTTGATTTCGCCGATGAGACGCTCGAGCGGGTTGCTCGAGTGGAGCTTCGCCCGATGCTCTTGGGGGAAGGACATGTAGGCCAGCACATCGTGTTCGGCCTCGTTCATGATGGTCGCCAACTTCGGCACCTTGGGCCGGATCTGATCGGCCACGGCACGCCACTGGGTGCTGGCGGCCTTGGCGGTGTCTTGCGCGGAGGTGGTGGCGATGAAGGCGGAGATGCGTATCTTCTGCGCTATTGGACGCGCGAGGATGGCGGGCATAAATGGGATGTAACCACCGCGCGGCTGTGTTTGGGATCGGCGGAGCCAGTCTATCGCCGTTTGGCCGATCGCGGGCGTGAGTTTGGCCACTGATTTGCGGTGTGGCGTAAATTATGGAATTTTACGTTGAAGCGTAATTCGTTTTGATTTGCCCTATGTCGTAAAAGGGTCCACACCATGGACCTCTCAGCCAGAACAGCCGAACAGATCGGCCAAGCGATCCGCCGTGCGCGCAAAGCCCGCGGCTGAAGACGATCGTGTCCGAAACCTACGAACGTGAAGTTCCCCGTATGGCCGAAGTTCATGCGCTGATCTGCGTTGCGAACATCATGCCTAGCGCGTTTCATCGCGGCTTCGACGGCATGTTGCAGCCCGACGAAACCGTTGAACAGCTGCTTCAGCGCAAACGGTCGCAAGTCTGGCGGAATGCGTTTGGCGGCATGACGATGGCCGACCTTCTGGCAGAGGCAGGGATGGCATAGGCGCAGGGCGGTAGGGACGGCGTTTTCCGCTATCCATACGGCCCGTAACCGGAAGCCGCCTATGACTCGGCGCAGTCGGACAAGGCACGGGAAACCTTCGTTGATGCCGAAGCGCCCGCCGAAGCGGCTGAATGAGGATCGGACAGGGGCTTAATTCCTTTCGACCTGTCCGCTAGCCGGACTAGACACCCGGCGACAGACCCCGGTTGCAGCGTATAGGGCCGCATTGCGCCGGGGTCTTTTTCGTTCAGAAGGTGCCGCGCCAGAAGTCTGATTTTGGCTTGGCTGCCGTCGAAGCGTTCACATATTCCGTAAGTTCATCCAGTTCGAATTGGGCTTCTTCGGCGGTGAACCGTCCGTCCCGCCATTCAGTCCAAAGCCGAACAAGCAAGCTGAGCATGATCGCAGGCGGATAGATCGAATCGTTGGCGAAAGTTCCCATGAGGGGTTCGCCCTGCCAAGTTGGATCGGAATTTTCATGCCAAATGACAGCACATTTCCTTGCCATGTGGCTTACGTCCATGCGGTCCATCGAAAGCACGAAAGTATATCTGTCGGTATGACCCCAACGGGGCGAGTAGAAATCGGCGTAAAGTTCAATCGGGTCCATCAACGGTACTTTCTTGGTGGCGCGCAGTTGCGATATGGGCAGGGCGGCGACGCAAAGCAAGTTCCGATGTGTTACCGGAGAACCTGCCCAAGTGTTCGCCGAAATCGGCGAAAACGTTGCCCTTGCCCGGACCTTGGAGTTCACGAATGCGTGATATTTCCCCGGCCTGCAACGCGTTGGCGGCGGTCGATTTCAACGGCGGGATGCTGTGGGTGAATTGTGGGTAGAGATTTGCCGTCTTGCCGATTTCCTAAAGGAATCAATCCATTAAGAAATGGTAAGTGGCAGCCCGTAGGGGAGTCGAACCCCTCTTTTCAGGTTGAAAACCTGACGTCCTAACCGATAGACGAACGGGCCACCGAGACCGCTTTTCGCAACTTTCGCATCGTTTCAGCGATCATCACCTGCGGTGTGGGGCGGTGTTTAGGCCAGCTGCACGCGACGCGCAAGGGTCTTTTTGCGATTTTTCCAAACTTTCTTCGCATTGGTGCGCAAGCCGGAAAGCGGCCTGAAAAGGGTGGGGTTTCAGGCTCTTGCGGCATCCTCAAGGCGCAGCTGTACCTTGCTGCGTCCGCCCCAGCTGTTGATCTCCAGCCGGCCAGCCAGATGGAACCGCGCGGCCCCTGGATCGGCCAGCATCGGACCCAGGGGCCCATCGAAGGCGCCGAAGGCGATTGCGTCGATCCGGGGGGCCATGCCGTCGCCAAAACTGAACCGCAGATGCGATTCGCCAATCCGCCGCGGGCCCAGGACTTGCATCGCGGCAAAGGCGAAACGCGGGGCGGGGGCCCCCTGCCCGAAGGGGCCTGCTTTTTCAATCTCTTCAATCAGGTGCGGCGTTGCGGCGGCGGGCATCAAAAGTCCATCCAGCCGCAGGTCGCGCGGTCCCTGTGCGCCCGCGCCCTGTTTGGCCAAAAGCGCCGCCAGCCGTTCCATCGCGGGTTCCAGCAGGTCGCGCGCAACCGTCAGACCGGCGGCCATCCGGTGTCCGCCCCCCTTGATCAGCAGCCCCTCGGCGGCAATGCGCTGCACGGCCGCGCCCAGATCGACGCCCGCGACCGACCGGGCCGATCCCTTGCCCTCGGCCCCGTCAAGGCCGATCACCACGGCGGGGCGGTTGGTGGCCTCTTTCAGCCGGGCCGCAACGATTCCCACGACGCCCGGATGCCAGCCTTCGCCTGCCGCCCAGACCAGTGGCGCCTCCAGCCCGCGTGCCTCGGCCTGGGCCAAGGCCTCTTCGCGGACACGATTCTCGATCTCACGGCGCTCGGTGTTCAGCGCATCCAGCCGCGCCGCCAGCGCCTGTGCTTCATGCGGATCGTCGGTGGCCAGAAGCCGCGCGCCCAGGTCGGCCGCGCCGATGCGGCCCCCGGCGTTCACCCGCGGCCCCAGCAGAAAGCCCAGATGGTAGGTGTTGGGCATCTGGTCCATCCGTGCCACATCGGCCAGCGCCACAAGACCCGGGCGCCCCCGCCGCGCCATCACCTTCAGCCCCTGACGCACCAGCGCCCGGTTGACGCCCACCAGCGGCGCCACATCCGCAACTGTTGCCAGCGCGACCAGATCCAGCATCGCCATCAGGTCGGGTCCCTGCGCCCCCTCTGCGCGCAGCTGGCGGTTCGCCTCGACCAGCATCAGGAAAACCACCGAAGCCGCGCACAGATGGCCCAGATCCCCCTCTTCATCCTGCCGGTTCGGGTTCACCACGGCAACGGCCGGGGGCAAGGTCTCGGCCCCCAGGTGATGGTCCAGCACAACCACATCCGCCCCCTTGGCCGCCGCGATCGGGTCGTGGCTCAGCGTGCCGCAGTCGACGCACAGGATCAGCCGGTGATCGCGGGCCAGTGCCGCCATGGCCGGGACATTCGGGCCATAGCCTTCATCGATACGGTCCGGGATATACAGGGTGGCCTGCCGCCCCATCGCCCGCAACCAGGTCAGCAGAAGCGCCGCCGAGGCGCCGCCATCCACGTCATAATCGGCAAAGACCGCGATCGGTTCGCGCCGCTTTACGGCCACCAGAAACCGGGCGGCGGCGGTCTCCATGTCCTTCAGGCGGCGCGGATCGGGCAACAGGTCGCGCAGGGTGGGTTCCAGGAAACCGCTGGCCTCGTCGGGTGCCACGCCGCGGGCGACCAGCACCCGGGCGAGCGGTAGCGGAAGGCGTGTGGCCTGTGCCATCGCCTCTGCCAGACGATCAGCTTCGGCCGAAGGGCCAATCCAGCGCCGGCCGGTGGCAGAACTGTCGACATTCAGAAAGGCTGTGTTCATGCGGCCCTTGGTGCCAAAAAACGAAGGCTTCCGCCAGTGGCAGGTCGCAAGGACCTGATCGGCGGCCTTCTTCTTGGCAAAATACTCTCGGGGGGGCCTTCACCACCCCGGCGGGGTGGTGAAGGCTGCGGGGGGCAGACAGCCCCCCGTGCGCGCTTACCGGATCGGGTTGCGATAGATCATGCGGCGCACCGAGCCGGTTTTCGACCGCATCAGGATGGTTTCGGTCTCGATGAAGTTCGGCTCGCGCTTCACGCCGCGCAGGATCGAGCCGTTGGTCACGCCGGTGGCGGCAAAGATCACATCGGCGGTCACCATCTCGTCGCGCGAATAGATGCGGTTCAGGTCGGTGATCCCGGCCTTGGCGGCGCGGCCGCGTTCGTCATCGTTGCGGAACAGAAGCCGGCCCCACATCTGCCCGCCCATGCATTTCAGCGCCGAGGCGGCCAGAACGCCCTCGGGCGCGCCGCCAGATCCCATGTACATGTCGATGCCGGTGATTTCCGCTTCGGCGCAATGGATCACGCCGGCCACGTCACCATCGGTGATCAGCCGGATCGCGGCGCCGGTTGAACGCACTTCGGCGATCATCGCCTCATGGCGGGGACGTTCCAGGATGCAGACGGTGATGTCCTCGGGCTTGACGCCGCCCGCTTTGGCCAGCGCGTGGACGCGTTCGGCCGGGCCCATGTCCAGGCTGACGACATCCTTGGGGTAGCCTGGGCCGATGGCCAGCTTCTCCATATAGACATCGGGGGCATGCAAAAGCGTACCGCGCGGCGCCATGGCGATGACGGTCAGCGCGTTGGGCATGTCCTTGGCGGTCAGGGTGGTGCCTTCCAGTGGATCAAGCGCGATATCGACCTTGGGGCCGTCGCCCGAGCCGACCTCTTCGCCGATGTAGAGCATCGGGGCTTCGTCGCGTTCTCCCTCGCCGATGACCACGACGCCCTTGATGTCGAGCTTGTTCAGCTGATCGCGCATCGCATTGACGGCGGCCTGATCGGCGGCCTTTTCGTCGCCCCGTCCGATCAGCCGGGCCGAGGCATGGGCGGCGGCTTCGGACACACGGGCAAGCCCCAGCGAAAGCATACGGTCGTTGAAATCGGTCGGAGAAGTCATGTCTGTTCCTGTCAGCAGGGGCGAGATGCCCGGTTCCGCGGGGGCCGGTGTCATCTAGCCGCGATGGGGGGGCGATCACAAGGGCGGTCGCGCTAACGGCGCCGGGCCGGGGGCGCTGCCCCCCGCGGCAGGGCGCCCGGGGGCGCCCTGCCTTCCCCCCGGGATATTTTGGCAAAGCCGAAGGGGGGTCAGACTTCCTCGATCCGGATCGCCACCGGTTCACCCAGGACGACGCCGGTCGAGCCCATCTGGCCGATGGCATGATCGATCGCGCCACGCGTGGTCTTGTGCGTGACGATCAGCACCGGGGCCGAGGCGCTTTCATGCCCATACTGGCGCATGCGCGAGATGGACACGCCCGCCTCGCCCAGCACGGTTGCGACCTTTGCCAGCGCGCCGGGTTTGTCCATCAATTCCGTCCGCAGATAGTAGGAGGCGGGCGAATTCGCCTTTGCCGCGATCGGGGCGGCCAGTGTATGCGCAGGCTGGCCGAATGTGGGCAGGCGCAGGCCGCGTGCGATATCAAGCACATCGCCCATCACCGCGCTGGCGGTGGGGCCTTCGCCCGCGCCGGGGCCGCGCAGGACGATCTGGCCCACGCTGTCGCCTTCCAGGACCACCATGTTCGTGCCGCCCTGCAATTGCCCCAGGGGTGAGGTGGCGGGCACAAGGCAGGGGGTCATGCGCTGTTCCAGCCCGCGGCCGGTCATCTGGGCGACGCCCAGCAGCTTGATCTTGTACCCCATGTCGCCCGCGCGGCGGATGTCGTCGATCGAGATCCGGCCGATCCCTTCAAGCTCGACATCGCCGAAGCTGACGCGGGTGCCAAACGCGATGGCGGCCAGCAGGCTGAGCTTGTGGCCCGCGTCGATGCCGCCGACATCCAGGTTGGGGTCGGCCTCAAGATAGCCAAGCTGGCGGGCTTCTTCGAAGACGGTGTCATAGGGCAGGCCGGCGGTTTCCATCCGGGTCAGGATGTAGTTGCAGGTGCCGTTCATCACGCCCATCACGCGGCGCATCGCATTGCCGGCCAGACCCTCGGTCAGGGCCTTGATTACGGGGATGCCACCGGCGACGGCGGCTTCAAAGCGGATCACGCGACCGGCGGCCTCGGCGGTTTCGGCCAGGGCCTGGCCGTGATGGGCCAGAAGCGCCTTGTTGGCCGTGACGACGTCCTTGCCTGCGGCAAGCGCGGACTCGGTCGCGGCCTTGGCGGGGCCGTCATGGCCACCCATCAGTTCGATGAACAGATCGACATCTTCGCGCCGGGCCAGCGCAACAGGGTCGGTTTCCCAGGCATAGGCAGACAGATCGGCATCGCGGACCTTCTGGCGATCGCGTGCGGAAACGGCGGTAATCACGATGGGACGGCCGCAGCGAGCCTGTAAAAGCCCGGCATGGCGCTGGACGATCTTGATCACGCCGATGCCCACGGTGCCAAGGCCCGCGATGCCAAGACGAAGGGCTGGGCCGGACGGGCTGGGCATGGGAAACTCCTGAAGATGAACAATTGCCCCGATCTGTTAGCGCGTCGGCGGGGCGCTTGCAACGCGGGACGGGGCCTGGTCTTAGGGAAGCGGTTGACGCAGGACCGCGGCGCGGGCGCGCAGCGCGTTGGCGCGGGTGGTCAGGTCCGCGGCGGGGTCGGGGTCGGGGTCGGGGGCGGGTGCCGCATCAACCAGGATCTGATCGATCGGCAAAAGCACCGGGTAGGGCGCCCGTGCGCCATGCCGCGTCCCGTCGCCGGCGCAGGACAAAAGCAGCATCGGGATCAGAAGGACGAGCAGGGGGCGCATCGCGGACTCGGGCTGGGACAGTCGTGCCACAATAGGCCGGGGGCGGGGCGGTGGCCATAGGGGTTTGATATTGAACATGTGTTCAGTTACGGTTCCGGTATGGCACGCAAGGCAGGATCGCATTCCGAAATCACTGGGCCGCGCATTCGCGCCGAGGCGCAGCGCCTGTTTGCGCGGCACGGTTTTGCGGCCGTGTCGATGCGCCAGATAGCGGCGGCGGTGGGGGTGCAGGCGGGGGCGCTGTATCTGTATACCCCCGACAAGGAGGCGCTGCTGTTCGACCTGCTTGAAACGCATATGAAGGACCTGCTGGCGGCCTGGGCGGCGGTGCCGCGCTGTGCCGATGCGCTGGTCGCGCTGGAACGGTTCGTGCGCTTTCACATCCGCTTCAACCTTGACCGGGCCGAGGCGGTCTTTTTGTCCTACATGGAACTGCGCAACCTTGGACCAGAGAATTTCACCCGGATCGAGGCATTGCGACGCAGCTATGAAAATGAGCTGGAGGCGATCCTGAAGGCGGGGCAGGCGGATGGCAGTCTGTCGGTGCCAGATACCAAGCTGGCGACGCTGGCAATCATCGCCATGCTGACGGGCGTGAACACCTGGTTCCGCGCCGGCGGTCGGCTAAGCCGTGAGCGGGTCGAAGAGATTTACTGGGGCATGGTGCGCAAGGCGGTCGGGGCCTGACCCGTGCGGGCGGGGACGGGGATCAGTTCGCGTCATCCCAGATGATGCGGGTGCCACGCGGGCGGGTGACCACGAAATTCGATATCGGGATGCTGGTGGGCAAGCCGATCTGCGAAAAGATAGATCCTGCCTTCGCAGTCTTGGACCCGATCATCGCCAGGGGCGCAAAGTTGAATCGGGTTTCGACTACCAGGGCGGAATCGCCAACGGGCATCCGGGGGATGCGATGCGCCGCCAGGTTGATCGTCTCGTGGGTCTGGACGGGCTGACCATCGGTGGCATGCGACCAGGTTACGCGGTATTCCTTGGCGTCCCTGTCCCAGTATATCGAGGAAACGCGGATCCAGGTATCGCCGCGCGGCACGGTCAGGAATTCAAAGACCTCTTCGAGACCCTCGATATAGGCGGGCCCGACGGGCATATCCTCGCGCGAGATGAGATCGGCGATCGTGTAGGCCGCCTTGGTGTTGATGCCCTTGATGCGAAAGGCATCGTAGAATTGAAACGACACGCCCAGCCAGCCCAGCAGAAGAGCCGCGCCCATCACCGCTTCGATCGGCATTGACCCGCCGGTTTCCCGGTCGATCCGGCAAAGGGGGCGAGCAAGGGTTTTCAGGATATTCATGGCACCCTCAGTTGCTGCCCAGGCGCGGTTCGTTCACGAAGGCGGTGGTTGTCACGATCGGAAACTGGCCGGAACTGTCGGTCAGCAGCGTTGCCCCGATGCCCATTCCGGGCAGCAGGGGGCGCGCCTTGATGCAGGCGCGCATCAGCATCAGCTGATTGCTTTGGCCGCGCTGGATCACGACCTCCAGGGGGTCGGCGTCGGTGCGGTCGGTGCAGGTCGGCGCCTTGTCGAAACCGGCTGAGGTCCAGGTGGTGCGGTCGACCTCGAACACCTCGACGGCAAGGTCGCGCATGCATTCGGAAAACAGGATGGTCTTGTCGCAGATCGACCGTTTCACGGCCTCATGATCAGGCATCGGCTTGATCCCCAGCCGCAGATCGCGCGAGGCCATGTCCACGCCGCGTTCGAACATGGTCTTGCGCAGGACAAGCATGCCGAATTCGACCCCGCTGAACATGATGATCAGGAAAATCGGCAGCATCAGCACCGCAGGTATCGTGGCGGCGCCCGTCTCTGAGCGGGCGCGGCGCAGGAACCTGGTCAAAGGCGTTGACATGGCGTCAGTTCGTCAGCCGCAGCGCGTTGATCGCCGAGGCGACCGAGGCGAAGGCGGTGGACAGATCGGCAGAGGTGACGGGGTAATAATAGGACTCATTTGTGGCGCAATCGGACAGCACCGCTTTACCCTCATCAGGCGCATCCACGGCGATGGTGAAGATCTTGATCTTGTGTGTCTCGTCGTTCGCCTCGGCGCATAGCGCGCGCAGATCGGTGTCCTTGTCGCCGAATTCCGACTGATGCGCCATCCGGTCGTACAAATCGCTGCGGTTGTTGTTCGGCACGCCAAGATAGGTCCAGACAACATGTTGCATGGTCATCGGCGCCTCGCCGATCTTGCGGCCAGAGCGGTCATAGATCGGATATTTCTTTGTCCAAAGCGTGTTGTAGGTGATCGGGTATTTCGTGCCGCTGACCTGAGAGTCATTTTTCCAGGATCCGTCGTGAAAGCTGTAATAGGGCCGGGAGCGCGACGGATCGTGGTAATAAAGGTAACGCTTGCTTTTGCCGGGGCCGATCTCTTGTGGGCCGACGGTCGAGATCAGGCCGGACGGACCGGACCGGAATTCCGGCCTGGTGGAATAGGATCGGGTGTTCTGGCCATCGGTCATCAGCACCAGCACCTTCATCACATCCACGTCTTCGGGCAGGGGGTTCGCTTTCTGATAATCGAAGGGGCGCCCGGACAGATCGGCGCTGGCCCAGCCCTTTTCGATCATCTTGTTCAGCGCCGGGCGGGCCGAGGGGTCCAGAAGCGCCAGCCCCCATTTTGCACCGAAATCGATGGCTGTATCGCCCCCGGCCACCAGCGCCTCGATCTTGTCCCGCAGGTCCTTCTGAACATTGCTGAAGGCACGGATCTCGGCGAAGCCGGCCTCCTGGCAATTGTGGATGTCAACAAGTTCGGGCAGGGTCCAGTCGTTGCCCTTGTAGTCGAAACTGTCGCCATGCATCGTTCGCTGCAATCCGGTCGCGGGGGCGATCGCAAGGTCATCGAAGCTGAGCGTCTGCAGATCGGCACAGGTGTTGCTGGTATGGTCGGTCTTAAGATTGTAAAGGCTGGCAAGGCGGCTGCCCAGCACGACCTGCTGATTGTAAGGTACCAGTGAAATCGAAAGCTTGCCCGGTGTCGCGCCCGGTGGCTGCACGCTGGTGAACATCGTCTCGACGAAGGTCTTTGCCGCTTCCTTCAGCAGCGCGATACGGGTCGTGGTGCTGCCATCTGCTTTCTTGACGGCATCATTCATCGAACCGGAGATATCGACCACAAGCGAGATTTCCACATTTCCGACGCTTTCGGTGGCGCGGCTTGCGGCGGGAACCGTCAGTTCGGTGATGCCCACAAGCGGCCCGAACAGGGTGGGCATGGTGTCGCTGACCTTCGCCTCGACCGAACGCCATTCCTTGTAGGCGCCCTCTTTCACGATCGGCTTGACCTTGATGTGGCCCAGCCCGCTTTTTGCGAAATAATCCTGCACGACCTCGGTTGGGTCCAGCGACTGGTTCAGATCGGCCGCGGCCAGGACGGCGCGGTCCAGCGTGGCCTGAATCGTGGCGCGGCGTTCTTCCTGGCGGACGAAATCGATCGCGACGCCGGTGGTGATCAGCATGATCAGAAAAATCTGCAGGCTGAAGATCAGGATCGCGCCGTCTTCGTCATCACGCAGTCGCGCCAGTCGTACGCGCAATGACCTTGCAAGGGATCGAGGGGCGATCGGGGCGAGCTTTGACATCTTGAAACCTTTTACTGGTCGCGGCGCAGCCAAGCCCGCCGCACCGCAGGTTTTGCCACAATTTTCCATAACATGCGGTGTGTCTGGCAAAAATGAGGCAGAGTTGCGAAGTTCGTGGAACTGTTTTCCAATCGGGACGCATCCGTGCCGTTTTGCCGCGATTGTTTCCAGGCCGGGGCAGCAGGATCACAGGAAGCTTGCCCCTGTAGCCCAGGGTCGCGGCAAACCGCTGGCCCGTCGCGGCGAATTGTGCGGCCGGGGCGCCGTGATTCGCCGTTTTGACGGTGGCCACAGGCTGCCTTGGGGCCTAGCCTTTTCCCGGGGCGGTAGGCGCTTGGGGCCGGAACCCGCCAAAGGGAGGCAAGAATGACACAACTTCGGGAACCGGGGTTTCGCGATTCGGTCGATATCATGTTCAACCGCGCCGTCGCGGTCATGGATCTGTCGCCGGGGCTGGTCGAGAAGATCCGGGTCTGCAATTCGACCTACACCGTGCGCTTCGGGGTGCGGCTGCGCGGGCAGATCCACACCTTCACCGGCTATCGATCGGTGCATTCGGAACATATGGAGCCGGTCAAGGGCGGCATCCGTTATGCCCCCGGTGTCAACCAGGATGAGGTCGAGGCGCTGGCCGCGCTGATGACCTATAAATGCGCGCTGGTGGAAACGCCTTTTGGCGGATCGAAGGGTGGCCTGTGCATCGATCCGCGCGACTGGGAACCGCATGAGCTGGAACAGATCACACGCCGCTTTGCCTATGAACTGATCAAGCGCGATCTGATCAACCCTGCGCAGAACGTGCCCGCCCCCGACATGGGCACGGGCGAGCGCGAAATGGCCTGGATCGTGGACCAATATGCCCGGATGAACACCACCGATATCAACGCCCGTGCCTGCGTGACCGGCAAGCCGCTGAATTCCGGCGGGATCCAGGGTCGGGTCGAGGCGACGGGGCGGGGCGTGCAATATGCCTTGCGCGAATTCTTTCGCCACCCCGAGGATGTGGCCTCGACCGGCTTGTCGGGCGATCTGGACGGCAAGCGCATCGTGGTGCAGGGCCTGGGCAATGTGGGCAGCCATGCCGCGCGGTTCCTGGCGCAGGAAGATGGTGCGCGCATCGTGGGGGTGATCGAGCGCGATGGCGGGCTGTGGGACGATGCGGGCCTGGATATCGAGGTGGTCCTTGCGCATCTGCGCGCCACCGGCGGTGTGCGCAACTGCCCCGCGGGCCGGTTCGAGCCCGTGGGTGCCGAACTGCTGGAGGCCGATTGCGACATCCTGATCCCGGCCGCGATGGAGGGGGTGATCAATCTGGACAATGCCGCGCGCATCCGCGCGCCGTTGATCATCGAGGCCGCGAACGGCCCGGTGACGGCGGGGGCGGATGACATCCTGCGCCGCAAGGGAATCGTGATCATCCCCGACCTTTACGCCAATGCGGGCGGGGTGACGGTATCCTATTTCGAATGGGTCAAGAACCTGTCGCACATCCGGTTTGGCCGGATGCAACGCCGCGCCGAAGAGGCGCGCAACCGCCTGCTGGTCGAGGAACTGGAACGGCTGAGCGCGGACAAGGGCCTGGGCTGGACCCTGTCGCCCGATTTCAAGCGCCGCTTCCTGACCGGCGCGGGGGAACTGGAACTGGTGCGATCGGGGCTCGATGATACGATGCGGATCGCCTATCAGTCGATGCGCGAGGTCTGGCACGCGCGTCCCGAGGTATCCGACCTGCGCATGGCGGCGTTTATCGTGGCGATCGACCGGGTGGCGAAAAGCTATCAGTCCAAGGGGTTGTAGGGATGGCGGGCAGGGGGGCCGTCTGCCCCCCTCGGCGCGTGCCGCGCCTCACCCCCCGAGGATATTTTGACAAAGCCGAAGGGGAATGCGGGTCCGGGGCTGCCGGGCTCTCGACTCTTGCGTGCGGCGGACCAATATAGGGGGCATGTCGCTGCCGCCCGGATTTCTTGACGAATTGCGCAATCGCGTCTCCATCTCGCAGGTGGTGGGGCGCAAGGTCGTGTGGGACATGCGCAAGTCCAATCAGGCCAAGGGCGACATGTGGGCGCCCTGTCCGTTCCACCATGAGAAATCGGCCTCATTCCATGTCGATGACCGCAAGGGCTATTATTACTGTTTCGGTTGCCATGCGAAGGGTGACGCGCTGAGCTTTGTACGCGAGACCGAGAATGTCGGCTTCATCGAGGCGGTCGAAATTCTGGCGCGCGAGGCAGGGATGCAGATGCCCGCGCGCGACCCGAAGGCGGCCGAAAAGGCCGACCGGCGCAGCGAACTGGCGCAGGTGATGGAAGAGGCGATGAAATACTATCGCCTGCAGCTGTCGACCGGCGCGGGGGCGGGCGCGCGCGATTATCTGGCGCGGCGCAGGCTGGGGGCCGGGGCGCTGGCGCGGTTCGAGATCGGATTTGCGCCCCCCGGCTGGCAGGGTCTGTGGGATCATCTGCGTGCCAAGGGGATTGCCGAGGACCTGATCCTGGGGGCGGGACTGGCCCGGCCCAGCAGCACGGGCAAGGCGCCCTATGACATTTTCCGCAACCGGATCATGTTTCCGATTCGCGATGCGCGCGGACGCTGCATTGCCTTTGGCGGGCGGGCGATGGACCCGAACGATCCGGCGAAATACCTGAATTCTCCGGAAACCGAACTGTTCGACAAGGGCCGCAGCCTGTACAATCACGGTCCCGCCCGCGAAGCCTGTGGCAAGGGGGCGCGG
Organism: Pontitalea aquivivens; assembly: GCF_046507575.1. Lineage (NCBI taxonomy): Bacteria > Pseudomonadati > Pseudomonadota > Alphaproteobacteria > Rhodobacterales > Paracoccaceae > Pontitalea > Pontitalea aquivivens. The sequence continues at coordinate 15,299 of NZ_JBKFEY010000017.1, forward strand.
CTGATCGTGGCCGAGGGATATATGGATGTCATCGCGCTGGTCGAGGCGGGCTTTGGCGGTGCGGTGGCGCCACTGGGCACGGCGGTGACCGAGGATCAGTTGCGGCTGATGTGGCGGATGCATGATGAGCCGGTGGTGGCGCTGGATGGGGATGCGGCGGGGTTGCGCGCCGCGCTGCGGGTGATTGACCTGGCCTTGCCATTGCTGGAGGCGGGCAAGGGCCTGCGCTTTGCGGTTCTGCCGGGCGGCCAGGACCCGGACGACCTGATCCGGGCGCAGGGGCCCGAGGCGATGGCCCGGGTGATCGAGGGTGCGCGACCGATGGTCGATCTGCTGTGGCAGCGCGAGACGGAGGGCAGGAACTTTGACAGCCCCGAGCGCAAGGCCGCGTTGGACAAAAGCCTGCGCGCCGCGATCCGGCGCATTGCCGACCCCTCGATCCGGGCGCATTACGGCGAAGAGATCAAGCGTCTGCGCTGGGAATTGTTCGGTGCCGCGCGCCCCCGCAGCGCGCCTGGGGGCGGGGCGGGGGGGAAGCCTGGCCCCGGGGCGCCCTGGCGGCGTGGGGCGGTGCCGGCGCAGCCGCTTGCATCGACCCGCTCGACGTTGCTGGCGGCATCGCCGGATGAGGCGGTGGCCGATTATCTGCGCGCGGCGATGGTGCTGGCGATCTGTGTCGCGCAGCCCGGGCTGATCGCGCAGTTCGAAAGCCAGCTGGAAACGGTGCATCTGGCCGATCCGGGGCATGAACGGCTGCGCCATCTGTTGCTGATGCATGCCCATGAAGACCCGGCGACGATTCGTGAACGGATTCTTGCCGGCGCGGGCGCGGAACTTGAAAAGCTGATGAACCTGCCCCATGTGCGCATTGCCCCGCCGGTGCAGGCGGGTGCGGATGCGGATCTGGCGCGGATGTGCCTGGCCGAGGAACTGGCAAAGCTGGATGCCCACCGGGCCGTGCGGGCCGAGATTGAGGATGCGATGGAGGATCTGACCGGCCTGGCCGATGAGGGGGTGACCTGGCGGCTTAGCCAGGCGGCAACCGCGCGCCACCGGGCCGAACGGTCGCAGATGGATGAAAACAGTGACATGGGCGAGGACCGCGCCGCCCTGTCCGCCCAGCTTCAGGCGCTGATCGATGCCGAGGTCTGGCGCAAGAAGCGACACTGACAGCCGCCGGGACGAAGGGGGGGATTCGCCCCCTGTGATTCGGCCCTTTGATTCGATAAAACCGGGGAAACCGATTCGCCCCGTGCCCCGCCGCCGGCTGACCGCCAGCCCGCCCACCACCGACCCGAGGAGCGCCCATGGCCGCCAAAGACATCGACGACACCAAGCCCGAAGATCAGGATGCCGAGGATACCTCGTTCGACATGAGCCAGGCTGCCGTCAAGCGCATGATCGCCGAGGCGCGGGAGCGTGGATACATCACCTACGATCAGCTGAACGCCGTGATGCCGCCCGATCAGGTTTCGGGCGATCAGATCGAGGACGTGATGTCGATGCTGTCGGAAATGGGCATCAACGTCATCGAGGGCGAAGAGGGCGAGGAAGCCGAGGGCGGCGCGGTGGTGGAAACGTCCTCCTCGCGCGAGGTGGCGGTGGCCACGACGCAAAGCGAGACGCTGGACCGCACGGACGACCCGGTGCGCATGTATCTGCGCGAGATGGGTTCGGTCGAACTGCTTAGCCGCGAGGGCGAGATCGCCATCGCCAAGCGCATCGAGGCCGGGCGCAATACGATGATCGCGGGCCTTTGCGAAAGCCCGCTGACCTTCCAGGCGATCACCATCTGGCGCGACGAACTTCTTAATGAGGATATTCTGCTGCGCGACGTCATCGACCTGGAGGCGACCTTTGGCCGCTCGATGGATGATGAGGGCGACCTGGATGAGCCGGTGGTCGATGGCCTGTCGGTCGAGGCCGCGCCGCGCCGCGCCGGTGGCACTGATGAGCCCGAGCTGGATGCAGATGGCAACCCGATCGCCCGCGTCGATGACGACGAGGATGACGACGAAGGCTCAAACATGAGCCTGGCCGCGATGGAGGCCGCGCTCAAGCCGAAGGTGCTTGAAACGCTGGAGATCATCGCGCGCGATTATGCGCGTCTGGCCGAGATGCAGGACCTGCGGATGTCGGCCACGCTGAATGAGGACGGCACCTTTTCCGTCGCGGAAGAGGCGGCCTATCAGAAGCTGCGGTCCGAAATCGTGCTGCTGGTGAACGAACTGCACCTGCACAACAACCGGATCGAGGCGCTGATCGACCAGCTTTACGGGATCAACCGCAAGATCATGTCGATCGATTCGGGCATGGTGAAACTTGCCGATCAGGCCCGTATCAACCGGCGCGAATTCATCGACGAATACCGCGGTTATGAACTCGACCCGACCTGGCTGGACCGGATGGCGGAAAAATCGGGCCGGGGCTGGCAGACGCTTCTGGAAAAATCGCGCGACCGGCTGGAAGACCTGCGTTCGGAAATGGCGCAGGTCGGCCAATATGTCGGCGTCGATATCCAGGAATTCCGCCGTATCGTGAATCAGGTGCAGAAGGGCGAGAAAGAGGCACGCCAGGCCAAGAAGGAAATGGTCGAGGCGAACCTGCGTCTGGTGATTTCCATCGCCAAGAAATACACCAACCGCGGGCTGCAGTTCCTGGACCTGATCCAGGAAGGCAATATCGGGTTGATGAAGGCGGTGGACAAGTTCGAATATCGTCGCGGCTACAAGTTCAGCACCTATGCGACCTGGTGGATCCGCCAGGCGATCACCCGGTCCATCGCCGATCAGGCCCGCACCATCCGTATTCCGGTGCACATGATCGAGACGATCAACAAGCTGGTGCGCACCGGCCGCCAGATGCTGCACGAGATCGGCCGCGAGCCCACGCCCGAGGAACTGGCCGAAAAGCTGCAGATGCCGCTGGAAAAGGTTCGCAAGGTGATGAAGATCGCGAAGGAGCCGATCAGTCTTGAAACCCCGATCGGGGATGAGGAAGACAGTCAGCTGGGCGATTTCATCGAGGACAAGAACGCGATCCTGCCGCTGGATTCGGCCATTCAGGAAAACCTGAAGGAAACCACGACCCGCGTTCTGGCCAGCCTGACCCCCCGCGAAGAACGTGTGCTGCGGATGCGTTTTGGCATCGGCATGAACACCGACCACACGCTGGAAGAAGTGGGCCAGCAGTTCAGCGTCACCCGCGAGCGTATCCGCCAGATCGAGGCGAAGGCGCTGCGCAAGCTCAAACATCCCAGCCGGAGCCGCAAGCTGCGCAGCTTCCTCGATCAATAAGCGGCGGCTGTGGCAGGCAAAGGATCAGGTTATGAAGGTTTTTGCCCTTTCCCTTTCGGTGGTGCTGCTTGTCGCGGGCTGCGTGGCCGGGCCGCGCCCGCTGCCCGACGCGCTTCCCGATGCCTTCAGCAGCCTTGGCAACCCCGTGCTGGCCGATCCCGCGGTTCCCGGCCAGTTTGAGGTGGTGGGAATCCCCGGCCTTGATCCGATGCAATATTGGTGCGCAGCGGGGGAATATGCGGCGAACCGACTGGGCCAGTACAATGCGCGGCTGTATGTCGTTCGCCCCGAAGGACCCAGCGAAACGCGCCCGCGCGCGCGGTCTGTCGTGTTCACGTTGCGGCCCGATGTCCGGGTGCTGGCCGCGGCCAATGCGCCGCGCGACGGTAACCTGTCGCTGATGATCCGGGCGGTGGGTGACAATTATCTGGCCACAGCCGCGGAATCCACCTGTGAGCATGTGATCCCGCCCTTCCCGGACCTGAGCAATCTCTGAGTCCGCCGTGCCACACCCGTCCCCCCGTATCTGGTGGTCTGAAAAACCGTCTACCCAACGAATCGGCTTGCCCCTATAGTCTTGTGGCAAACGGGGGGGCACATCCCCGATGATGAGGCGGAAGTAACAGGAAAAGGGGAAGGGCCCATGCGCTGCCCGTTCTGCGGCAATATCGACACGCAAGTGAAAGACAGTCGCCCGGCCGAAGACCATGTGGCCATCCGGCGGCGGCGGTTCTGCCCGGCCTGTGGCGGCCGGTTCACCACCTATGAACGGGTGCAGCTGCGCGATCTGGTGGTGATCAAATCCTCGGGCAAGCGCGAGGATTTCGACCGCGACAAGCTGGAACGGTCCATCCGCATCTCGATGCAGAAGCGGCCGATTGAACCCGAACGGATCGATCAGATGATCTCGGGTATTGTGCGGCGACTGGAAAGCCTGGGCGAAACCGACATCCCGTCCAAGACGATTGGCGAGATCGTGATGGAAACCCTGGCCCGGATCGACACCGTGGCCTATGTGCGCTTTGCCAGCGTTTACAAAAACTTCCAGGCGGCGGATGATTTCGACAAGTTTGTCTCGGAACTGCGGCCGCACGCGGGCGATGCCGAGTGAGCGAGGCTGATCGCCGGTTCATGGCGCTGGCGTTGTCGCTGGCGGGGCGGGGGCTTGGCAATGTCTGGCCCAACCCGGCCGTGGGCTGTGTGATCGTTCGCCACGGGCGCATCCTGGGGCGGGGCTGGACCCAGCCGGGGGGGCGGCCCCATGCCGAACGCCGTGCACTGGATCAGGCGGGCCCTGCGGCGCGCGGGGCCACGGCCTATGTCACGCTGGAACCCTGTGCCCATCACGGCCAGACGCCGCCCTGTGCCGCGGCGCTGATTGCGGCGGGCGTGGCGCGCGTGGTCACCGCGCAGACCGACCCCGACCCGCGCGTTGCCGGGCGAGGCCACGCCATGCTGCGCGCGGCTGGCGTCGAGGTTACCGAAGGCGTGCTGGAACCTGAGGCCTGCGCCCTTCAGACCGGGTTTCTGATGCGCGTGACGCAGGGCCGTCCGATGCTTACACTGAAGCTCGCCAGCAGTTTTGATGGCCGCATTGCCACCGCCCGCGGGGAAAGCCAGTGGATCACGGGGCCTGAGGCGCGCGCCCGGGTCCATGCCCTGCGCGCCCGCCATGACGCGGTCATGGTTGGCGGCGGCACGGCGCGGTCCGATGACCCCTTGCTGACCGTGCGTGGTTTTACGCCGTTGCGTGCGCCGGTGCGGGTTGTGGCCAGCACGCGGCTGGATCTGCCGCGGGGCAGGCTGGCGGCCTCGGTGGCGCAGGCACCGTTGTGGCTGATGCATGGTTCTGACGCGCCGGCGGATGCGCGTGCCTTCTGGCAGGGTGCCGGGGCGTGTCTGCTGGAAGTGCCAAACGCCGGTGGTGGGCTGGACCCACAGGTCCTGATGCAACGGCTTGGCGCCGAAGGGCTGACGCGTGTGTTTTGCGAAGGCGGCGGTGTGTTCGCCGCAGCCTTGATGCGTGCGGGGCTGGTGGACGAACTGATCGGCTTCACCGCCGGGGTTACCTTGGGCGGTGATGCCCGCGCGGCGCTTGGGCCGATGCATCTGCACCATCTGGCCGATGCGCCACGTTTCGCGCTGACCGGAACCGAACCCATTGGCGGGGATGTGTTACACCGCTGGCGGCGGGCCTAGCGCCAAAGCCAGGCTTGGCCTGCAAAAAAACCCTGCAGCTTTGCGATTGTCCTGTTTGTGGCGGATCGGGCAGGCAATTCGCCTTTGAAAAGGCGATCAACCACCACTTCGGGCGGGCAGGCCTTGCGACTGATCGGGTCGATGTAGCGCGGGTAGGCGATCAGCGCCGCATGCACCAGCTGCAGCAGATCGGGCCGCGCCTGTCTGCGTGCGGGCACCTGCCCAAGATCGCGCGTCAGGCCCCAGCCCGCATAAAACGGCACCCCGGTGCAGGTTACCCGCTTGCTGCGCAAAAGTGCCTCAAAGCCCAGAAGCGAGGTCATGGTCCAGACTTCGTCACAGGCCTCGATCAGCGCGATGGGGTCTGCCCCCGTCACGATGCGGTCGGCAAAGCGAAGGGCGCAGCCTGTGGCGACAGCACCGCGGCGCAGGCCCGCCTCGACATCCGGGTGAGGTTTGAAAAGGACAATTGCATCCGGGTTTTCGGCGCGCACAGCCGTTAGCAATGCCAGATTTGTGCAAATCTTGCCTGCACCCAGCCGGACCGAGGCATCGTCTTCGACCTGCCCGGGCACAAGAATGCGATGCCCAGCCGGAAGATCCGGCAGCCCCCCCCCCAGATTGTATTTCGACAGGCCAGCGGTGCGGATGCGCGCCAGCAGCTTTTCTGCCCGCACCCGTCCGCCCGGCGGTGGCGCCTGGGCGATCAGCACCTCAAGATCCGAGGGGCGGTTTGGGTCATAATGCGGCCCCTGCCGATCCACGACCAGCGACAGGGGGGGCACCAGATCCGCGCCAAGCCCGCGAGAGCGCAGGAAACCATCCTCGACGCGCATAAGCGGCAGGTTCCGCGCGGCGGCAGCCTGTTCAACCCCGGGGGTGATCCGGCTTGCCCACCACAACAGCGGCTGCCCGTGTTTCTGCGCCCGCGGTACCGCAGCTGCATCATCGGCGAAGCTGACGGTCCCGTGCGCGCCAAAGAACCGCTGGATTGTGGGGCGTTTCCAACGGCGCATGCCGCCTGCGACATAGCCGGACCGATCGGTGCGCCAGGCCCGGACATCGGCTTCCAGCTGATCCACAGCGTCTTCAAAGCTGCAGATGCGGTTGCGGCAGGGGTCGAACCAGGTTGGTGCCAGGATATAGGCCGCCGCGAATAGCTGCGCCCGCGTCAGCCGGCGTTGCCGGCGTGCGACCGGGGTTTCGTCCTGTGTCAGGCCCCAGCCGGCATAGAAGGGTTGGCCAAAGACGCGCGGGCGGTGCCCGGCGAAGACCGCCTCCATACCCAGTTGCGAACTGACGGTATAGACCGCGATGGCCCCTTCCAGCAGCTTCCAGGGTGACACCGGCGCCGTCAGAAGCGTGGTCCGCGCATCGCAATCGGCGGCGTTGAAATGGCCCGCACGCAATCCGGCCCGGGTTTCCGGGTGGGTCGTGATCACGATCCGTGCGCCGGGATGATCGATCCGGGCATGGGCCAGCATTTCGCGGAAGGTGGCGGCACTGGCATTGCCATGGCGGATCGCGGCATCGCCGGCGGTCTGATCTATCACCAGCACATAACCCGGGGCGGGTGGGGACAGGGTTTCGTCGAAATTGTTGTATTTGGACAATTCCAATGCCTGCAGCCGCGCCATCCCATCACGGGCGCGTTGTAAAATGGCATTATCGTCCAGCCCATCCCGAGCCAGGATCCGTTCTGGCATCGACGGTTGCGCAGCGTCGAAATGTACGCCCACAGGGTCGATCAGCAAGCCAAGCGGGGCGCTGCCCAGCCGCCCGGGGTGGATGGATCGCAGAAAGGCATCTTCGACCCGGATCAGCGCGGCACCCTGACGCTGTGCGATCGCTTCCCCGCGCCAGGCGGTGGGGCTGCGGCCCCAGACGGCCACGGCATCCTCGGGGTGGGGCAGGCCAAGGCGCAGGCGGTACCCGGCGGCTTGCAGGATCGCGCGCAGCCGCGCCTGACGCAGAAACCCGGCATTATAGACGAACAGACGACGGGAACTGGCCCCGGCCTTCGGATCGTGCGGCCCCGCAGCGCCCGAATGCCGGGGCATCAGTTGCTGGTAAGGTTGTCGACGGTGTTGGCGGTCGCAAGCGGCCCGGTCAGCGCGGACAGGGTCTTTTGCCACTGAACATAGGGGGCCTCGGTGACGTAAAGGGTGTCGCCGTCGCGGATCATGAAATCGCGCGCAACAAAGACGCCATCGGGTTCGGTCAGATCCATCACATAAATCATCCGTTGTTCCCCCGCCAGATCGGCGCGGCCCAGCACGGCATTGGCCACATTGGCGCTTTCCTTGCGGAAAATGAACACGCCCTTGGGGTCGGCAAGGCCCGAATTCAGGCCCCCCACAATGGCCAGTGCTTCCAGTGCGGACAGATTCTCGGTGTCAAACGGCACGCGCGCCTGCCGCCCGGCCGCGCCCAGCGTGACAAAGGCGCGGGTATCCTCTTCGACCAGAATCACGTCGCCGGGTCGCAGCGCGATATCCATCCGGGGATTTTCATACAGATCCTTCAGCCAGATCTTGCCGGAATAGCCGTTGCGCTTGACGGTGATCTGCGCCACCTCGGGCTTGATCGCGACGCCGCCTGCCTTGGCCACCATGGCCGACAAGGTCCGCGTGGGCCGTTCGATCGGATAGACGCCCTGGCCCGAAATCGCGCCCATGATGGAAACGGTTGCGCCATCGCCGGCCAGCCGTACGACACTGACCTGCGGGTCGGGGGTCTGGGCATCCAGCTTTTCGGTGATGATCCGGCGCAATTCCTCGGGGCTGTTGCCCGCGGCCTTGATCCGTCCGGCATAGGGCACGAAGATGAAGCCTGACCCATCCACCTGCAGTTCCGTCAATTGCGTGGCGTTTGCGCCCTGGGCGACCAGAAGCCCGTCATCGACGTTTTCCCAGATCGTCAGGCCCAGCACATCGCCGGGACTGATCGTGTCCGATCCGATGATGCCTGCGTTCAGGAAAGCCTGGGAAAACGCCAGTGGCGGTTCGACGGCGGTGACCTCGGCGACGTGATCGGTGACATCCACGATGAAGGAATTGCCCTTGCGGTCCTTGGCGCCTGCGATGATCTCGCCGCGGGTGGGGCCGGATCGGGGCAGGCCACAGCTTGCCACTGCGGCAACCACACTCATCAACACCGCAACGCGCGCCTTGCGGGAAAGGTCCGATATCACTGCTCGCGCTCCTCTTGACGGGAAACGGCCAAAACCTGCCCATAACCATACGGATTGGGCCCAAAAATGCGAGTCTGTTCATCGCATGTCATGTCACGGCCTGCAACTGTTGCCGCGGGGACGCGCTGGCCTGCGCCAACGCGGCATAGGGATCGGCCTCGGCCAGTATCCTGTCAACCACCTGGCGCAGCAGGGTTCGCCGTCCGCGGGCGGAATAGAATCCGCCGGGGATCTGGCTGGTTTCCAGCAGATAGTGGCGATAGGCGCGATAGGCACGGCTGTCGGGGCGGTCGGGTGCGGCAAAGAAGGCCGCAAGCGGCTGGGATGACACGAATTCGGGCTTGTCGAACACCGCCCGTCCAAGCGCCTTGACCGCAATTCCGTGCCACAGCGCCTGTTGCGCGGCGGTGGAATTCACCGTCACCGCCGAGCGCGCCTGTGCCAGAAGCCCCGCCAGTTTGCCGCCGCGCACGAAATGCACCCGATCGCGCACACCATGGCGCCGGGCGGCCTGGGCGATGGCGCGGCGGATCGGGGCGCGACCGTCCTCCAGCGGGTGGGCCTTGAAGACCAGATGGTGATGCGGCGGTGCACCTTCGGCAAAGCCCGCCATCACCAGATCGACGAATTCGGTCTGCGAAGCGAATTGGGAATGGGCGCGGAAGCTGGCATCATGTTCCAGCTGCAGCAGCACCAGATGATACGGAAAGCCGCCACGGCGGATGCGGGTTGTCGCGACATGGCGTTCGATCATGTGCATCGGGATCAACAGCAGACGGCGCAGATACAGGCGGAATTCCTGCACCACGCTGACCCCGCGGTGCGGGCGGAAATTCGGGTAACCGCGGTTCCGGGCCATCACCAGAAAGTGGTAGAGCGCGCCATAGAACACATGCTGGCGCAGGTCGCCCCAACGCGGCGGCGCATCGGGGAATTCGATCTGCGATTGCGCCAGTGCGGTGCGCATTTCGGCCACGCTCATCCGCATCAGGCGGGAATGCCCGTTCGATCCGTCGCGTTCATAGGTCACCCAATAGGGACGAAGATAGCCTTCCTCAAAGACATGCACGGTTATCCCCGCGGCACGCGCGGCCGCCACCGCCTCGGCGTGGATTGGCCGGGTGTCGCCATACAGCACGATATCGGTGATGGCCTTTTGCGCCAGAAGCGCGCGGATGCGGGCAGGCCAGGTCTCGGGCGGTTCGGTCACGGCGATGTAATGCGCCCGGTCGCGCCAGAAGGCCCGATCGCCCCGGTTGAACCCCGCGCGCCAGACCGTGCATCCTGCCGCGCGCAGCATCCGGCCCAGCTGATCGAAGAACGGCCCGTGCGGACCCTGTAGCAACAGAAACCGTCGCCCTGAAAACCGCTTACCCATGCACCCATCCCGCGCCAGATTGCGCATCCGGTCTGCATAAGGAAAAATCCGGCCCTGTCACGCGGATTCTGGCAGCGTACGGGTCTGCCCTGTCCGCGGCCCTTGCGTGGTGGGGCATCGCGGGCTAGGCAAAGGCAACACAAAAGGGGAGTGTCATGTTCACCGGCATCATCACCGATCTGGGCGAGGTCCTGGAACTGGAACAGGCGGGCGATCTGCGCGCGCGCATCGGTACGGGTTATGACGTGGCGGGCATCGACATCGGCGCGTCCATCGCCTGCGATGGCGTGTGCCTGACGGTGATCGCCAAGGGCGCCGGTCCGCGCAACTGGTTCGAGGTGCAGATTTCGGCCGAGTCGGTTGCGAAAACGACCATTGGCGGCTGGGCCGTGGGGCGGCGCCTGAACCTGGAACGCGCGCTCAAGGTTGGGGATGAACTGGGCGGACATATCGTGTCGGGCCATGTCGATGGCGTGGCTGAAATCGTGGCGATGCACGCCGAAGGTGACAGCACGCGGTTCACCTTCCGCGCGCCCGAACAGCTGGCCGGTTACATCGCGCCCAAGGGATCGGTCGCGCTGAACGGCACCTCGCTGACGGTAAATGAGGTGTCGGGCCGTGACTTTGGCGTGAACATCATCCCGCATACCAAGGCGGTGACCACCTGGGGCACGGCGCAGGTGGGCGATCGGGTGAACCTGGAAATCGACACGCTGGCGCGCTATGTCGCACGGCTGCAGGACTGGGCCCTGCGCCAGGCGCCGGACACAAGCACACAAGCTGTGCCTTGACTTGACCGCGCCCCGGCGCGAAACGCAAGGCCAACCCGGCCGCAAGGCCGCAAAGGAGACGTGATATGGCCGAGGCCCCCCGGACCGATTATTCCGAGGCGATCTCTTCGATCGAAGAAATCATCGAGGATGCGCGTAACGGCAAGATGTTCATCCTTGTCGATCACGAAGACCGCGAGAATGAAGGCGATCTGGTGATCCCGGCGCAGATGTGCACGCCCAATGCGATCAACTTCATGGCCAAGCACGGGCGCGGCCTGATCTGTCTGACGCTGACGGGCGCGCGGCTGGATGCGCTGGGCCTGCCGCTGATGGCGACCTCGAATTCCTCGCGCCATGAAACGGCCTTTACCGTGTCGATCGAGGCGCGCGAAGGCGTGTCCACCGGCATTTCGGCTCATGACCGGGCGCTGACCGTGGCTGTTGCGATCGACCCGTCCAAGGGTGCGGCCGATATTGCGACGCCCGGTCATATCTTCCCGCTGCGCGCGCGCGAAGGCGGGGTTCTGGTGCGCGCCGGCCATACCGAGGCTGCGGTGGATGTCGCGCGCCTGGCCGGGCTGAATCCCTCGGGCGTGATCTGTGAGATCATGAACGAGGATGGCACCATGGCGCGGTTGCCCGATCTGGTGGTCTTTGCGCAGAAACACGGGCTGAAGATCGGCACGATTTCCGACCTGATCGCCTATCGCCGTCGCCACGACAACCTGATCCGCGAAACCCTGCGCAAGACGGTGACCTCGGCGCATGGCGGCGATTGGGTCATGCGCGTCTTCAACGACCAGACCGAAGGGGTCGAGCATGTGGTCCTGACCAAGGGCGACATCACCACGCCCGAGCCGGTGCTGGTGCGCACCCATTCGCTGAACGTGATCGAGGATGTGCTGGCGCTTGGCCCTTCGCCCGAGGGCGAATTCGCCCGCGCGATGCGGATCGTGGCCAAGGAAGGGCGCGGCGCGGTCTGCCTGTTCCGCGATCCGCGCGCCAAGCTGGTCACCGAGGAAGAGGCCGGCCCCCGCACCGTCAAGCAGATCGGGCTGGGCGCGCAGATCCTGTCGACGCTGGGGCTCAAGAAGCTGATCCTGCTGACGAATTCGCCGCGCACGCGCTATGTCGGGCTTGAGGCCTTCGATCTGGAAATCGTGGGCACGCGCCCCATCGTCGAGGAATGATCATGGCCGGACATGAACAGCACTACACGCTTGATCTGCCCGCGTTCGACAAGCCGGTGCGCCTGCTGATCGTGGTGGCGCCCTATTACAAGGACATCGCCGACAATCTGGTGGCGGGCGCGCGCGGGGTTGCCGAACAGGCGGGCGCCGTGGCCGATCTGGTCGAGGTGCCCGGCGCGCTTGAGGTGCCGACCGCTATCGCCATGGCCGCGCGCATGGCCGATTACGACGGCTTTGTCGCCCTTGGCTGCGTGATCCGGGGCGAGACCACGCATTACGATACCGTCTGCAACGACAGCTCGCGCGCGATCGCGTTGATGGGGCTGGAGGGCGTTTGCATCGGCAACGGCATCCTGACCGTGGAAAACCGCCCCCAGGCCGAGGTCCGCGCCGACCCTGCCGGTCAGAACAAGGGCGGCGGCGCCGCCGCGGCGGCCTTGCATCTTGTCGCGTTGTCGCGCAAATGGGCGGGCCGGACGAAAGGTATCGGATTCCGCCCCGCGGCTGAGTCGATGCGCATCGCCGGTGACGCAGAAGGACCGACCCGCGCATGACCGACACCGCCCCCGAAAATTCTGGCCCCGAAAATTCTGGCCCCGAAACCCCGGTGGAAAAGCCGCGCAAGCTGACGCTTGAGGAAAAGCGCCAGCGCAAATCCGCAGCGCGGCTTTACGCCGTGCAGGCGCTATTCCAGATGGAAGCCTCTGGGCAGGGGGTTGACCGGGTCCGGCGGGAGTTCGAAGCCCATCGCTTCGGCGCGGTCTATGACGAAGATGAACTGGCCGAGGGCGACCCCGGCCTGTTCCGCCGCCTGCTGGATGACGCGGTGATGTGGCAGGGCAGGATCGACCAGGCGACCGACCGCGCGCTGGTGGCGAAATGGCCGATCGACCGGATCGACCCGGTTCTGCGTGCGCTGTTCCGTGCCGCGGGGGCCGAACTGCAGAACCCCGCGACCCCGCCCAAGGTGGTGATCACCGAATTCGTCGATGTGGCGCGGGCCTTTTTCCCGGACGGGAAAGAGCCGAAATTCGTCAATGCCGTGCTGGACCACATGGCCCGCGAATTCCGCCCCGAGGCATTCTGATCGCGAAACCCTGCCGCCATGGATGCGCCAGTTTTTGCCGCCCGGCCCCGGGCTGCGACAGCTTGGTGGTTTGAAACCCCGGCAGATGCGCTACATTGGGTTCATCCAAGGGAGAGTCGTCATGCCTGAACTGGTGCGCCTTTACATCCGCAACGTCTTTGCCGGTTTTGCCCTGTCGGTGGTCTTTGTCGGGCTTTTGTTGTGGTTCAATGTCGCGAACCTGTGGCATCTGATCTCGGCCTCGGATGTGGGGTACATCGCGCTGGCGCTGCTGGTGGTGTTCAACACGGTGGTGTTTTCCGGCGTGCAGTTCGGCATCGCCGTCATGCGTCTGGCGGAACCCGAGGATGGGGGCCGGGGCGGCCGCCGCGATGCGATCGCCGTGCTGGAACCCGCACGGGTGCCGGTGGCCGCAAAGGCGGTCCGCAGGCGCCAGGCCGACAGGTCGTGAACAATCCTTAAAATTCAAAAGCCGCAGGCGAACCTGCGGCTTTTTGCGGTGGCGGGAACCGCAGCAGCCGTGAAGGCGTGAATTTCCCGAGAGCCTGACTTGATCAGGTGGGAACCAGATACCAGGACCACGGTCCTGGCAGAGCCAGCCCCCTCGGAAATGCTTATCGGCCACTGGAAAAGGGCCTTGCACGCGCCGAGCAGAAACCCGCCACCGCATGACATAGGCGCGCGCGGCGTGCTCGGCAAGGGGATCTGGACATATGTTCCCGCTTCGTTCATAGGATCGCCATGACCCAGGATCTTATGCCCGGACAATGGCTTGCACGCGGTGTCTGCAGGCATCTGCGGACACTTGGTTTTGTGACGGTTGAGGAACTTGTTCCCCACCCCGGTCTGCGCGTCGATGTGCTGGGGCTGGGGCCGAAAGGGGAAATCTGGATCGTCGAATGTAAATCCAGCCGCGTCGATTTTACCTCTGATCGCAAATGGCAGGGCTATCTGGAATGGGCGGATCGGTTTTTCTGGGCGGTGGATGTTGATTTTCCCGTCGATCTGCTGCCCGAGGATACCGGCCTGATCCTGGCCGATGGCTACGGGGCTGAACTGGTGCGCATGGCGCCCGCCGTACCGCTGGCAGGTGCCCGGCGCAAGGTGATCACGCAGAAATTCGCCCGCCATGCCGCGATCCGCCTGCAGGCGCTGCGCGATCCCGGTGTGCCGTTTCTGCCCGAGTGATCACTTGCCTTTCCTGGGCTTGCCCATTTCACGCGCGGCCTCGGCCGCGGCCAGCAGTTCCTCGGCGATTTCCTCGGCCTCTTCCGGGTCGAAGTCCAGCGGCAGATCCACGCCGTCGCCTTCAACATAGATTCGCACCATCCCCAGCGAGGTCGGGCCGATCTGAAGATTCGCCGCGATTTCGCTTTCCTTGTTGATGCCCATGATGATGCCTCCGCTTGGCGGACGAAATCCCCCGCGCTTTCGGGTTACCCGCTTGGCGCCCGGCGGGCAAGGGCGTCGGTGATACCCGATCATGGCAAAAGTGCTCTTGCAATCGCGGGCGACAGGGGCTAAATCCGCGCGCAGTGCCGCCTTAGCTCAGTTGGTTAGAGCACCAGATTGTGGATCTGGGGGTCCCCCGTTCGAGCCGGGGAGGCGGTACCACCTTCCCCTTCAAATCATTGAAGACCCGCGCGACGAAGGCCCTTTTCCGTCGCGCAGTCCGAAATTTGTTTCGCACGTTTCGTGCCGTGCCAATCCCTGGCAGGTCAGTTGCCGCCACCTGCCGCGCGGCAATCCGCCGCCGTGCCCTGCCGGCCGATGAACACCGTGCCCGGGAAAGCGTCGAGCGTGTCGGTCAGCCCGGTACCGGCACGGGCCTCGGCGTCGCTGATGGCCGCGGCAAGGCGTTCGGCCTCGGCCCGGCCAAGGCCCATCGACTGCAAGCTTGCTGGCAGGATCAGGCTTTGGCCCGAACACAGTTCGACGAACCATCCTTGGGCGTCGCGCCGCAGGAAGGCCCGTCCGCCGCTGTCACCCGCGCGCCATCCCGCCACGGCAATGTCGCCCTGAACGGTGATGGGCGCCACGGTCAGCGGGGCATCGGGCCGGTCAAGCTGCGCCAGCAAAAGCGCGCGGATCGGCGTATCATCGGCGCCGGGTGCGGGCGCCGTGGCCGCGACGTGCCCCATCGTTGCGTGGTTCATCCTGGAATGGTCCACGCCATCGGTCGGATCGACCATGAATTCGATCCCGACCCGACCCGCCTTTTCGAACACCAGCGTCGCGGGCAGCATCTGTCCCTCGGTCACCCCTGCGGTCAGGCCCATGAACATCACATGCAGGCCGCCGGGTTCCAGAACGATCGTATCCCGCGCCGGGATTTCGATCGCGGGCAGGTGGATCATGCGGGCGATGCCCTCGGGGCTGAATTGCGTGGTGTGCAGCGTGGCTTGCGCGCTGATCGGGCTTTCAATGGCGATCAGGCGGTCTGCCTCGGGGGCATCATTGGCGATGGCCATGTAGCCGGCGGCGGATCTTGCGCCTTTCGGTGGCTGGGGAATGTTCGGGTGGATGATCTCGATCGCGCCGGCGGTGACGCCATGGGCCTGGGCGGCGGGGCCAAGGCAAAGCGCCAAAAGGGTTGCCAGGATGTGTCGCATGGGCGTTTCCTTTCCTTATGCAATGGCGGTGATGGACGGTCTTAACCGTCCGGGGGCATCATCCGCGCCGCGCGTGCCGGATGGTCCGCGGGCCAGGGATCGGCCAGGCGGGGATCGGTCAGAAATCCATCGTCGGTCAGGCTTTGAAGAAAGGCGATCAGGTCGCCTATCTCATCCTCGGTCGCGGAAAAGCCCGCGATCATGCCGTCTTTCATCGGATGTCCGGGCGCGCGGCCGGCATTGGCGTAATGCGCGATCACGCCCTTCAGGTCGGGGATCGACCCGTCGTGCATGTAGGGCGCAGTTACCGCGACGTTGCGCAGGCCGGGGGTGCGGAAGCGGCCCGCGTCCTCGGCCCGGCCGGTGATCTCGATCAGGCCGGGCACGGCGGCGGGATAGGGGTCATGAAGCCCGGTGTTGTGAAAGCCGACCTCGGGCTGGCCGGATCGGGCGGTGACGAAGGTGTCGGTGAACATCACGCCCTGGTGGCAGTGATAGCATTCGAAGCGGTGGTCGAAGAACAAGGCCTCGCCGCGCCTGGCCGCCGCGGAAATGGCGTCATCCTGACCCCAGTACTTGTAGCGGTCATAGGGGCTGTCGACCGAGATCAGGCTGCGCTGAAAGGCGCCAAGCGCGCGGGTGATCGTGAAAAGGCCGGGGGCAGGGCGGTCGGGAAATACCTCGGCGAAGGCACGGGCATAGTAGGGATCGGCGGCAAGCCTTGCGAACAGCGCGGCTTCTTGCCCGGCATTGCCCATTTCGTCGGGGCTTTCCCCGAAGATCGGGATCAGCGCCTGGAATTCCAGCCCGGTCATGTGCGGATTGGCCCAGGTCAGCACCGGCAGATAGCCCACATTGGCCAGTCCCGGCGCATTCTTGACG
Source organism: Pontitalea aquivivens (assembly GCF_046507575.1). Classification (NCBI taxonomy): domain Bacteria; kingdom Pseudomonadati; phylum Pseudomonadota; class Alphaproteobacteria; order Rhodobacterales; family Paracoccaceae; genus Pontitalea; species Pontitalea aquivivens. The sequence continues at coordinate 31,909 of NZ_JBKFEY010000017.1, forward strand.
CCGATTTCGCCGCCGATGCCGACCGGCACCGCGCGCCCATCGGTGAAGGCGCGCGCCTGCACATGGCAGGACGCGCAGGCGATGGTGCCATCAGCCGACAGGCGGGCATCGTAGAACAGGTGCCGGCCCAGTTCGACCTTGGCCGCCGACATCGGATTGTCGGCGGGCACGGGAGGCGGCGGCAGATAGGCGGGCAACGGCCAGGCATAGGGATCGGCCGGGGCTGCACCCGCCCCGGCCAGGATCATGGCCGCTGTCTGAAGGATCAGGCGGCGCATGCCGTCACCGCATCGAGACAAGCGATTGCGGCCCCGCGGGTACGTCCATGTAGGGCAGGCCCAGCCGGGCCATTACCGTCATGCAGTCGGCATCCTTCAGGAACGACATGCACCCCGGCGAGGTTTCGGGCGCATTCACCCGCAGGTCCGCCCCGGCCACCACGGGGGCGGGGTCGATCACCACCACGTTTCGGGCGGGGTCAAAGCCCTCAAGGCGGATTTCAAGCCGGTTGGGGTTCTGGCACCCGGTCGGCGCCGAGGTCTTCGAGGCCGCATCGCACATGGTCGATCCCAGGTGCAGGAACCAGCCCTTCGGCCCGTCGGCCTTGCGGTCGGTCGGAACCATGTCGATCCGCACGAACTTGTAGCCGCCCTGCCAGTTCCAGAACATCGCGGTGGTGTTCAGCGGTGCCGGGGCCAGGGTCGGGTCCTGGTGGTTTTGCTCGAAGGGCAGGCCCACGGTGAAGGCCAGCCCGGTATAGTCGCCCTCGGCCACCGTGCCGGTCAGCGCGGTATGGGTGCCCGGCGTGCCATTGCCGCAGGCGCCGGTGGCATCCTCGAAATCAAGAAGTGCCAGGCTCTTCAGTTGCCACTGGCTGTCCTGGTCCAGCGTGACAGGTTCCAGGCTGCCGTTGGTGCGGATCATCGCCACGTTCGAGACGAACAGGCGGAAATCGGGCGCGGTAACCGTGGTCGCGGCCGCCCCCATGCCGGCATAGGTCGCCGCGCAGGAAAACGGCTGGCCCCCGATTTCGGCGGCGAAGGGGATGGTCACGGTCATGTCGGCGGCAAGCGCGGGCATGGCGAAGGTTGCGGCAAAAGCCGCGGAAAGGATGCGATTCATGGTTTTGTCCTGTCGATGGGGCGCACCAACGGGTGCCGCCCGGGATCACATGGGTCTGGGGTGAACGGACGTGATCAGGCGGCAGGCGGGGCACGCAGCCCCAGGGCGGGATCGCGTACCATGCGCGCCGCGCGATTCGCGCGCGGGGCGACGACGGTTGCGATCACGATCAGGTCGGCATCGCGCAACGACAGATCGGCCACGGGCAGGTTTGTCACGCCGACGATGCGGCAGGCGGAACATGCGCTGCGATCGGCAACGCCGTCGCCATCGATGTCACCGCACAGCGTCTCAACCGATCCGTAGGACAGGGCATAGGCTTCCAGCAGGGCGTCATCCACCGTCGGCGCGCGATGCGCGAAACCCGTCGCCAGCAGGGCGAAGGCCACGGCCACCACAACGGCAAGCCCAGACAAGGATGAACGCGCAGCCTTCAGCATACCCGACAGATGCCGCATCCCCGCTGTTTTGGCAAGCGTTCCGTCCGGGCCTTATCGTGGTTCGTTCATCAGCCCGCGGATGATCGCATAGCAGGCCGCCAGCAGCACCAGCGTGAAGGGCAGGCCAGTCGAAACCGCCATCGCCTGCAACCCGGCAAGGCCACCGCCCAGCAGCAGGGCGATCGCCACCGCGCCTTCGAAGCTGGCCCAGAAGATGCGCTGGATCACGGGCGCATTGGTCTTGCCGCCCGCCGCGATCGTGTCGATCACCAGCGATCCGGAATCTGATGAGGTGACGAAGAACACCACCACCAGGACGATGCCGATGAAGGATGTGATCGCCGTCAGCGGCAGTTGCGTCAGCATCTGGAACAGCTTCAGTTCCAGCGCCGCATCCTGCACGGCGGTGTAGCCGTCGTTGACCACCTGCCCGATGGCCGTACCCCCCAGCGCCGTCATCCACAGCACCGACAACAGTGACGGCACGATCAGCACCGCGATCAGGAATTCGCGCACGGTCCGGCCGCGGCTGACGCGGGCGATGAACATGCCCACGAAGGGCGACCAGCTGATCCACCAGGCCCAGTAGAAGGCCGTCCAGCCCGAGACGAAATTCGTATCTTCCCGCCCGAAGGGCATCGACAGTTCCGGCAGATAGCGCCCATAGGCCAGCAGGTTGTCGAAAAAGCCGGTCAGGATGGTCAGCGTCGGGCCCACCAGGATCACGAACAGCAAAAGCAATGCCGCAAGGCCCATGTTGATCTCGGACAGGATCTTTACCCCGCCATCCAGGCCCCGCACGATCGATACGATGGCGATCAGCGTGATCACGATGATCAGCAGGATCAGGACCGAATTGCCGGTGGGCAGGCCGAACAGGAAATCCAGCCCTGCCGCCGCCTGCTGCGCGCCGATGCCCAGCGAGGTCGCAAGCCCGAAGACCGTGGCGAAGACCGCCAGAATATCGATGACATGCCCCGGCCATCCCCAGACCTTCTCACCGAAGATCGGATAGAAGGCCGATCGCAGGGTCAGTGGCAGGCCCTTGTTATAGCTGAACAGCGCCAGCGCCAGCGCGACCACCGCATAGATCGCCCAGGGATGCAGGCCCCAGTGGAAGATCGTGGCGGCCATGCCCAGTCGGCGGGATGCCTCGATATCGCCCTCGGCCCCGCCCAGGGGCGCCCAGTCGGTGCGCGCGCCATCGTCGCCCAGTGTGATCCCGCCGAACGCGGTCGAATAATGCGACATCGGTTCTGACACGCCGAAGAACATAAGCCCGATGCCCATGCCGGCGGCAAACAGCATCGAGAACCAGCCGACATGGCCGAAATCGGGCGTAGCCTCGGGTCCGCCCAGCCGGATCCTGCCCAGCGGCGACACGATCAGCCCCAGACAGACCAGAACGAAGATGTTGCCAGAGAGCAGGAAGAACCAGTCGAGATTGCCGGTCAGCCAGTCGCGCAGGCCGGTGAACAGCGGTTCGACGTCATTCTGAAAGGCCAGCGTCAGAAAGGTGAACAGCATGATGCCGATGGCGGACACCGTGAACACCACCTTGTGGATATCCAGTTCCAGCGCCACGCTGCCACTGAAATTATCCTGGCCGATGTCGTATTCGGTCTCGATGATTTCGGTTTCGCCTTCCGGCTCGGGGATGGCCTCTGCCCCTTCGGAGGGGGAGGCCTCTGGTGCCTCCGGCTGAAGCTCTTTCGGGTCTTCACGCATCCGGCATCCCTTTCTGCTTTTGTTCATTACCTCGTCAACGCTGCCTCAGCGCACGACGAAAACCGACACTTCGGCATGTTCCGCGACATGGCCGCCATGCGACGGCAGGATCCAGTCCAGCATTCTGGGCGGATGACTTGCCATCACCACCAGATCGGCGCCGGTTTCCCGCACTGCCTTCAGGATCAGCCTGTTGATCTCGGTCGCGGGATCGACGCTGACAACCGTCAGCGCCTCGGTGGCGGCGGCGTGGATCTGCGCCTGTTCGGCGGCGAAGGCATCAAGCCTGGCGGCAAAGCCCTTGGGGGTGCGTGCAACCGGGCCGGGCGTTTCCTCGGTGATGCCCAGATAGACCAGGCGCGCGCCATGCTGGCGGGCCGCGGCCCCGGCAACCGCCAGCGCCTTTTGCAGCCGGTCCAGATGGGCCAGATCGACCGGCACCAGTATTTTGCTGAACATGGTCATCCCTCACATTGGTTATTTCGCTGCGGGTGCGGAACCTTGGTGCGGGTGCGGAACCCATGGCAGGGTTGCATGTCAAAACGGAAACTTCAAAGAAAAGACGTGAATGGCCTGTTCCTGCGATGGTCGATGCGATGAAGCCGGTCATGCCACCGCCCTGATTCTCCTGCGTTCAAAGGCCCCGGCAGTATCCTGCATCGACAAGCGGGCTTTGCGCGGGGCGGCCCCGCCCAATTTCCGCCAGGGCTCGGGCATTTCCCGCAAGTTTACCATCTTGAGGCCGTAATCCCGCCCGATTTATGGCTTTGGATGGCGGCGTAAGAAGTATCAGTTCAGCTCGTTTTGAAAGGTTCCTGTCGTTTAACACCAGTTCCAGACTGCCGTCAGAGAGGGAAACATGCCATTGGACCCGGTCGAAAAGGTCAGACAGCCGTCGATCCTGCATGTGTTGCGACGGTTTTCGCGCGCCGACGGCGGCGCGGTATCCGTCGAGGCGGTGCTGTGGGTTCCGTTCCTGCTGTTTCTTTTTGCCGCGATCGCGGACATTTCCTTCATCTTCTTCAACCAGAGCCGGGTGCTGCGCGTCGTGCAGGATGCGAATCGCAACGTTTCGGTCGGTCGGTTGACCGACCAGCTTGAGGTGAACGAATTCATTCAGCGCGCCCTGGGCAACCTTGGCAGATCCGCGACGATCAACACCAGCGTCGAGGCCGGCTACATCACATCCGAGGTGACGATCCCCGCGCGCGATCTTGACGGGCTGGGCGTCGTCGGCGCCTTCCGGTCCCTGAATGTCACGGTGCGCGCAAGCCACCTGCAAGAGATCTGAGGGGCGATGATGATGCGCAACCTTTGCAACCGATTTGCCCGGGAAGATGGCGTTGTCACCGCGCTCGGCCTGTTTCTGCTGCTGGCCATCCTGATGGTCGGTGGCCTTGCGATCGATTTCTCGAATGCGGTGGCCGCGCGCACGCGCCTGCAGATCACGGCGGATTCCGCGGCCCATGCCGCGCTCTACAAACGCGAGCTTTTGACCGAGGATGAGGCAAAGGCCGCCGCGATCGAGCTTGTGACGCGCAATATGCCGCCCGAGGCCTTTGGCGAGGCGCTTTTGCCCGAAGACATCGTCTTTGGCCGCTGGGATCGCGATGCCGATCTGTTCGAACCCGTGCCCGGGTCGCGTCAGGCCGTTCTGGTGCGCACCGCACAACTGGAAGAGCGGCAGAATTCCGTTGCCGTCTTTCTGTTGCGTCTGGTCGGGATGAACAGTTGGGATGTTCTGGCCCCGTCGGTGTTCGAAACCTACTATCCGACCTGCCTGAGAGAGGGGATGGTCGGGGATGTTCTGGTCGATGTGCAAAGCAACAACCTTTACGAATCCGGTTTCTGCCTGCATTCGAACGGCCACGTTTCTGTGAACAGCAACAATGTGTTCGAACAGGGGACCGTCGTGTCCATGCCCGACATTCGGGACATCGAATTGCCCAAGTCCGGTTTCGAAAAGAACGAAGGCCTGCAATATGCGCTGCGCGACGGGGTCTATCCCCTGAAGATCCTTGATCGCATCAATGCCATCTACAACGGCGTCCAGAGCATGGGTTCGGATTACATGCCGGCTTACATCACCTCGGACATCGTCATCGAGGTATCGTCCAACAACGGCAACTTTGACCAGACCATGTTCCAGAACGGCCGCGTTCACCGCGTGGTGTGCAAGAATTCCGGCGCGAATATCGTGGCCGGCACCCTGCTTTCGGAACTTGTGATCGTGACCGATTGTGACCTGAAATTCGGCGCCGGTGCACGGCTTGAGGATGTGGTGATCGTTACGCGGAACACAGGTGACAAGTCGGTCTATGCGGCTGCGGGCCTGCAGGTGGGGCGCAATGACAATTGCGCGCCCGGCGGCGGGGCGCAGATCGTCACTTATGGCGGCATCGGCATCCCATCTGATCTGCAGATGTATGGCGGGCAGATGATCGCCGCAAAGAACATCGCCTTCACCGCCAATGCCGACGGCATCCAGGGTGCGGCCTTTGTTGCCGGCGGCACGGTTTCGGGAACATCAAACGGTTCGATGGCCTTCTGCGGTGGCGCGGGCATGGAAAACAATTTCGAGGCCGCCTATTTCCGGCTGGCACGCTAGACCATTGAATGGCGCCCCCGCCCCCGCCGTGGCCGTGGCCGTGGCCGTGCCGCCCTGGCGCGTCATGCGATGCGCAGGATGACGGTCAAATGACCGCGGGACTGTGCGGGGGGGGCGCGTGCTGCGTGACCTGCCTGTCGGGGATACCCTGCGGCGTGATGCGCAGCGCGCGCAGGGCGTTCAGGATCACGGCCACGTCGATCACTTCCTGAATCAGGGCGCCCTGCACCGGGGTCAGGTGGCCGAAGGCCGCGGCGGTCATTCCCAGAACCGACAATCCGATGCCCACGACCACGCTTTGCAGCGCGATGGCCCTTGCGCTGCGCGCGATCTCGACCCCCGGGGCGATGCGGTCGACCCGGTCCACCAGCAGCACCACATCGGCGGCCTCGGCCGACGCTGCGGCACCGCGCGCGCCCATCGCCACGCCCACATCGGCCGCCGCCAGCGCGGGCGCGTCGTTCACCCCGTCGCCCACCATCATGACGGGGCCATTCTTGTGCTCGGTCAGGACCAGCAGCACCTTTTCATCGGGTGTCAGGCCCGCGCGGATGCCGTCAAGGCCCAGCCCTTCGGTCACGCGTTCGGCCACCTCGACGCGGTCGCCGGTGGCCAGCAGGATGCGCGCAATGCCCTGCCCGCGCAGCGCGGCAAGCATGCCGCCGGCGCCTTCGCGCAAGGGGTCTGACATCACCAGATGCCCGGCCAGGCGGCCATCGACCGCGACCGCGACCAGAACCGATCCTGCCGCCAGGTCGGGGTGCCCGCCCGACACCCGCCCCACGCGGCGCGCCACAAAGCCGTCACCGCCCACGATGACCTGGCGACCATCGATGAAGCCGATGACCCCCTCGCCGGGGATTTCGGCGACATCTTCGGGCAGCGGCAGCACCAGCCCCCGCGCCTTGGCCGCGGCGACAATGGCCTGCGCCACCGGATGCCTGGACGCCTGATCCAGGGCCGCGGCAAAGCGCAGGATATCCGCGGGACCCATGCCATCGTGACTGTCGATCGACACGATCTGCGGGCGGCCGTCGGTCAGCGTTCCGGTCTTGTCCAGGATCAGCGTGCGGATACGCGCCATCGCCTCCAGCGGCTTGGCGCCCTTGACCAGAACCCCGTAATGCGCCGCCCGCGACAGCCCCGCGACCAGCGCCACCGGCACCGCCAGGATCAGCGGGCAGGGTGTGGCCACGACCAGCACCGCCACGGCGCGGATCGGATCGCCCGTGGCCCACCAGGCCGCAAGCGCGATGGCCAGGGTGATGGCCAGAAAGCCCAGCGACCAGCGGTCGGCCAGCCGCGACATCGGTGCCTTGGACCGTTGCGCCACCTCGACCAGCCGGACGATCCCGGCATAGGTGCTGGCCTTCGCCGCGCGCGTCGCCTCCAGGTCGAAGGCCTCGCCTGCGTTGGTTGCCCCGCTCATCGCGTCGGCGCCGCGGTCCAGGCGCACGGGCAGCGATTCGCCCGTCAGCGCGGATGTGTCCAGAAAGGCCGTGGCCGATCCGATGCGTCCGTCCACCGGCACCACATCGCCCTGCCGGATCAGCAGCCGGTCGCCGGGGGCGATGTCGTCCAGGGCCACATCCTCCAGCCCGCCATTGCGGTAGCGCGTGGCGCTGCGGGGCACGCGCGACAGCAGGTCGCGCATCTCGCGCCGGGCGCGGCCTTCGGCGAACCCTTCCAGAAAGGTGCCGCCCGAATACATCACCGCGACCACCGCCGCGGCCAGCGTTTCGCCAAAGATCAGGGCTGCTGTCATCGACAGCGCGGCCACGATGTCCAGCCCGACCTCGCCGCGCGCAAGGCTGCGCAGGATTTCCATGACAAGGGCGGCAAGCACGGGCACGACCCCCGCCAGCCAGATGGCCTGCGCCAGATCCGCCCGGCCGCCGACATGAAGCGCAAGCCCCAGCGACAGACCCGCCAGCGCGACAAGCAGCAGAAGTGTTTTAAGCCGGTCCGTCTGCATCTGTTCCACGGTCATCCCCTGATTGCCGGCGCCGTCGTCGCGGTCGTGCCGGACAACCGGCACCCGATCGCACACCGCCCTCATCATCGCGCAGAAGACACAGCGCGTCGAGCCCGCCCCGCCAGCGCCGCCCATGGTGCCGTTGACATGTACCGGATCGCCGCAATGCCGGGTCAGCGCCGTGGTCGGCATTTCCGGGCGCACCACGGGCGCACCACGGGCGCACCACGGGCACGGCACAGGTCAGCGCAATTCGAAGGCTTCGGCATGAACGCGCCGCGGGCTTTGGCCCATCGCCTTCAGCCCGGCCAGGATCGTATCGCGCAGCCCGGCGGGACCGCAGTAGAACAGATCGGCCCCGGGCAGGGCAAAGGGCACCAGGCGGGCCAGGCGTTCCGCATTCAGCCGCTCCCCCTCGGCGCTGGCGACGACATGCACGCTCAGCCCCGGATGGCGCGCGGCGATGGCGGCCAGGCGCGCGGCGGCAAAGGCCTCGGCCCGGGTCGTCACCGCCCAGACCAGCGCGATCTGCTGCCGGTCCGCGGGGGTCAGCGCCTCGGCCCAGGCAAGAAAGGGGGTGATGCCGATCCCGCCCGCCAGCCAGACCTGTTGGCGCACCCGTTTGCGAAACAGGAACCGGCCATAGGGCCCGTCAATCCGCACCCGCTGTCCCGGGGTCAGGCGGTCGGGCAACCGCCGGGTCCAGTCGCCAAGCGCCTTGACCCCCAGGCGCAGGCGGCCCTCTGCGTCCGGGGCGGACGCGATGGTGAAGGGATGCGCCTCGGCCAGCCTTGCATCGGGGGCGGCGACAAAGGCGAACTGCCCCGGCCGCCAGCGCATTGCACGGCCCTCGGGGCGCAGCGTGATTTCGGCCACCGGGCCGTGGCGGTCGATCCGGTCCACGATATAGGGGCGCGGGCGCAGGAACGGGGCCAGGAATTGCGTGAAGACCCAAGCCCCCAGCCCGGCCAGGCTGAGCGTGTTCAGATACAGATCCAGCGTGCCGTCCAGCCCCGCCGGTTTGTCGACGGCCAGCTGATGAAACGCCGTCACGGCGAACAGCAGCCCCGTGAAGCGATGGGTGAACCGCCAGATCGGCCAGGGCAATTCCAGCCGCGTGAAGGGTAACCGCCTGATCCAGCTGATCAGGATCAGCCCGATGAATCCGTTCAGCGCGACATCCCCCAGATCGGCGGCAAATTCGCCCGGACCGGTTTCACGCACGAAATTCCTGAGCTCGGGTTCCACCGTGTTGTGCGCGACCATCAGCGCCAGCGCGGCGATGCCCAGCCATTTGTGGATCCCATACATGCGATCCTGCCCGCCAAAGAACGGCTCGGCCAATCGCGGGCGGGCGGCCAGCATCAGCGCAAGGCTCATGGCGGTGATGCTGGCCGCGCCCAAGGCGATGCCAAGCGCGATCTCTGCGCCATAGGGCGCGTAGGTCTGTGCGCCCAGGACCGCACCGGCCAGCACGGCCAGCGCGGCAAGGGCCGGGCCTGTCAGGGTCATGATGACGCCGCCTCAGTTTCCGCCGACCTGCGGCACCGTTCCGGGCGTGATCAGCGGGTTGCCCACGGGGGCCTGCGGGGCCATGACGGCCTGCCCGCGCGCGCCCGGCAGATACAGGGACGGATCGGCGCCGGGGCGGAAACGGACCTCAAGGTCCAGCAGCGCCAGTGAGGCGGGATCAAGCGTCAGATAGACCAGATTGCCCGCGCCGTCACGACCGCGGATTTCATAGCAACCATCGTCGATCTCCATCCGATCAGCCGTGATGCCCATCCGGGCGACCTGGGTGGTGACGGCCTCGCGCGATTGCCATTCGGCCATCGGGCGGTAACAGTCATCATCGGCAAGCGCCGCGCCGGCGCTGGTCAGCGCGATCGCCACGGCAAGGGGAAATGCATGTTTCATCTCGGGGCTCCTTTTCGTTCTGTCCTATCATGCACCGGCCAAGCTGACGGCAGGCTGAAGCGGCATCGGATATGACGTCAGTTTCCTGTCAGCTTCGTTCGCGATATGACATCTGCGACAGGGAAGGTTCACATGCGTATCCTGCTGATCGAAGATGATGCGGTGCTGGGCGCCGCGGTGCGCGACCAGATCGCGGGCGATGGGCATTCGGTGGACTGGGTGGTCCGCCTGGACGCGGCGGAGGATGCGATCAATGGCGCGGCCTATGATCTGATCCTGCTGGATCTGATGCTGCCCGATGGCCGCGGCATCCCGTTTCTGCGTCGGCTGCGGGTGCGCGGCGATGTCACCCCGGTCATCATCCTGACCGCGCTTGATCAGGTGTCCGACCGGATCGAGGGGTTGAATGCCGGGGCCGATGACTATCTGGTCAAACCTTTCGACCTGGCCGAACTGTCGGCGCGGATCGGGTCGGTGGCGCGCCGCTATGCCGGCAACCCCAACCCGATCATCACCCACGGAACATTGGACATTGACCTTGCCGCCCGCAGCATCCGCCGCGATGGGGCGCCTGTGGCGCTGACTGCGCGTGAATGGGCCCTGTTCGAGGCGTTTCTGTCCCGGCCTGGCCAGTTGCTGTCAAAGGCACAGCTGGAAGACAAGCTGTATGCCTTCGATGCCGATATCGACAGCAACACGATCGAAGTTCACGTCAGCCGCTTGCGCAAGAAACTGGGTGCGGGGATCATCGAGACCGAACGTGGCCTTGGCTATCGCCTGGGGCGGGCATGAGGGCGCCGCGCAGCCTGCAGGGACGGCTTGGGGTGTGGCTGGGCGCCGCGCTGATCCTGGTGTGGATCGCCGGGGCTTCGGTCACCGCCCTGCGCCTGCGCCATGAAATGGAGGCGGTCTTCGATTCCGCCTTGCAGGAAACGGCGCAACGCATCCTGCCGCTGGCCGTTGTCGACATCGTCGGACGCGAGGAACAGGGCGTGACCCAGCGGCTTGCCACGATCCGCGCACATGGCGAGTTCTTCACCTATATCGTGCGGGATGCGCAGGGGCAGGTGCTGCTGCAATCCCATTCCGCCGATCCGGCGGTCTTTCCGGGCTGGGCGGGCACCGGCTTTGCGCAGTCGGCCACGCACCGGTTCTATAATGAGGCTGCGCTGCAGGGCTCGATCCGGATCACCGTGGCCGAGCCGCTGGACCGCCGTGCCACGGTGGCGCGCCAGATCCAGATGGGTCTGGGCCTGCCGCTGCTGATCGTCGTGCCGCTGTCGCTTGCGGCCATCGTGCTGGCCCTGCGGGCCAGCCTGGCGCCGCTGTGGCGGTTTCGTGATGCGCTGGGCGCGCGGGGGGCGGGCGATCTGTCGCCGGTGGCCGCCGATGACCTTCCCGATGAGCTTGCCCCGCTGGCGGCGGCGCTGAATGACCTGCTGGAACGGCTGGGCGGGGCCTTTGCGGCAGAACGCAGCTTTGCCGCCAATGCCGCCCATGAACTGCGCACGCCATTGGCCGGGGCCATCGCGCAGGCGCAGCGACTGCAAGCGGAAACCCGCGATCCGGCGGCAAAATCGCGCGCCGCCGATATCGAGCTGACGCTGAAGCGGCTGACACGGTTGTCCGAACGCCTGATGCAACTGGCCCGCGCCGAAGGGGGGCGGCTGCGGCTGGACCGCGTGGCCGACATGGTGCCGGTTTTGCGCATCGTGATCGACGACATGACACGCGGGGAAGCGGCGGGCCGGTTGCGCCTGTCTCTGCCCGACGGGCCCGTGCTGTCGGATCTTGATCCCGATGTCTTCAGTATCCTGGCGCGCAACCTGATGGAAAACGCGCTGCGCCACGGCGCGCCGGGGGGTGGGGTCGCGGTGGGGCTGTCGCCGCAGGGGGTGCTGTCGGTCGAGAACGCCGGCCCGGTTGTCCCGCCCGACGTGCTGCAGGGCCTGAGCGAGCGGTTTTCCCGCGCAGGCCCGGGCGCGGGCAGCGGCCTGGGGCTGGCCATCGTGGCGGCCATTGCGGATCGGACCGGGTCGGCGCTGCAGGTTGCCTCGCCGCGTCCGGGCCGAAGCGATGGATTTTCGGTTCTCTTCCAGCTGCCCGGAACAGATGCCTGACGCCCGCCGCCCCCGCGCGGTGGCCCCGGTGGCGCCGGGGCTGCGGACGGTTCAGATCCATCCGGTCAGCACCAGCCCGACAAAGCCTGCCGCGACCAGCAGCATCAGCCCGACCGCGACCGAGCCCAGATCCTTGGCGTCCTTGGCCATCTGCGACCAGTCTGGCGATATGCGGTCGGTCAGCACCTCGATCGCGGTGTTCAGCGCCTCGACCGCCAGGATCAGCGCCAGCAGCGCCGCCGCCACCAGCCAATGGCACAGTTCTGCGCCGCGCCACAGGAAACCCAGCGCGACCAGCCCCGCCCCCGCCAGTTCCAGCCGTGCGGCCGTTTCCGCCCAAAGCCGGCGCAGCCCGGCCAGCGAATAGCCGGCCGCATCGACCACATGCCAAAGACCGGATCGGGGCGGAATGACCTGGCGGGTGGTTTTCGCATCGTTTTGCATCAGCCCGTCCCCCGGTTGCGGCAGCCATGGGTAAGGTCCAGCGCCGTGTCGCGCGTCTCGGTCGTTATGTCCAGCAGCCCAAGGATGCTGTGAAACAGCGTGTCGTGGCTTGTCGGGCGCTGCGCCGCGTCACGCAGGCAGCCCTCATCCAGCGCCATGGTCTGGCGGAACCCGTCGCCCAGCCACATGACCATGGGCACCTTGGTCTGCGTCCCGGGCGCCATGAACAGCGGCGCCGCGTGCAGGTAAAGCCCGTTTTCCCCCAGCGATTCCCCGTGATCCGACAGGTAGACCATCGCGCCATGGGCCGTGTCGCTGGCCGCCAGCAGGTCGATCGCGCGCGCCAGGACATGATCGGTTTCCAGTACCGCGTTGTCATAGGCATTCACGATCTCTGCAACCGTGCAATCGGCGAATTCGGCGGTGCGGCAATCGGGTGTGAAGTTGGCCCGCGCGGGCGGATAGCGCAGGAAATAGGCCGGGCCGTGGTTGCCGATCATGTGCAGCACCAGAACCGTATCGGTCGTGATCCCCGCCAGGGTCCGTTCGATCAGCGGCAGGAACACCTCATCGGTGCATTCGACGGCACAGGCGGCGGGGTCCAGCATCGCATCGACCCGGTCCCAGCCGGTGCGGGTGGCGATCCGCTGATCGCCGGTGTTATTGTCGACCCAGCGCACCGCGAAACCCGCGCGCGCCAGCACATCCAGCAGGTTTTCCTGCGCCAGGAATTTGTCGCGCGAATAGTCTGCCTGCGGCAGCGCCGAGAACATGCAGGGAAGCGACACCGCCGTCGATGTGCCGCAGGCCGTCACATCGGGGAAGTTGATCACATCGCGCCGGGCCAGTTCCGGTGTCGTTTCGCGGCCATAGCCGTTCAGGCCAAAGTTCTGCGCCCGCAGCGTTTCGCCCACGAACAGAACCAGCAGCACGGGCTTGTCCGCCCCGGCCAGCCGCGCGCCGGGCCGTGCATCGGTGGCAATCGGGTGCAGCACGCCCGCCTCGGCCGCGAATTGCTGCTTGCCATAGCGCGCCAGCGCGCCGATCGTTGCCCCCGGCTGATAGGCGGCCATCAGGTCCTTGCGTTCGCGCAACACCGCCGAAAAGGTCTTGAAATCCGCGAACAGCCCCCCCGCCAGCACCGCAAAGGCAAGGCCGATGCCCAGCGGCCAGCGCCACAGGTGGTTCCAGCGCGCCACACGCATGACACGCGGCCAGAACACCAGCGCCGCCGGTACGACCCCGGTCAGGCCAATGCTGAACGCTGCTGCGGGGGTAATCAGGTGGCGCGATTCGGTGAAGGTGGTTTCAAGGACGTTGCGCACCATCTCGCGGTCGATCAGCACGCCAAAGCTGCGTTCGTAGTGATTTGCGCCCGCCGCCATCAGGATCAGCGCCGCCGCGACCGGCTTTTGCAGCCTGCCGGGGCCGAAGAATTCCAGCGTCAGCAGGGTCAGGGCAAGGATGGCCAGCGCGAACAGCGCCATTCGCATGGGGCTGTCCCCGAAAATCTCTGCCATGCGCCGCCAGAACCCCGCATTCAGCGCGGTCAGAAGATAGCCGGTCACGGCAAGGTTCAGGCCCAGATGTGTGATCCTTGGGCGGGGAAATCCGGTTGCTGGGGCAAGTCTGTCTGTCATGGGTCCTTGCGCGGCCATTGCGCCGCCTGCCTTGGGTGCGTTTGTCGCCCTGTGCCCGCTGAACCTTGCGCCAGGCTTACAGCGGCGGGGCGCAATCCCCCTCGCACAGGGCGGCGTGCCGGGGTAGACAGGGGGCATGCGCCTGCTTCTGGTCGAAGACACGCCCGAGCTTGCCCAGTCGGTCCTGCGGTTTCTGCGCGCCGAAGGGCATGCGGTGGATCATGCCGCCGATGCCGCCACCGCCGCCGAGGCGATGGCGCTGGCCGATTACGCCTGCGTGATCCTGGATCTGGGCCTGCCCGACGGATCGGGGCTGGATCTGCTCAAGGCCCGGCGCCGGGCGGGCGACCGGACGCCGGTGCTGATCGCCACCGCGCGTGATCAGATCAGCGACCGGATCGCGGGGCTGGATGCGGGGGCCGATGACTATGTGGTCAAGCCCTTCGATCTGCACGAACTGGCCGCGCGTATCCGCGCCCATGCCCGCCGCGCGCAGGGCATGCCGCAAGCCCGCGTGCAGGTGGCGGGCCTGGAGGTGGATCGCGCCGCCGCGCGGCTGTGGCGCGACGGGGCCGAGGTGCGGCTGACCGCGCGGGAATGGGCGCTGTTCGATGCCCTTCTGGGCGCGCGGGGGCGCGTCCTGCCCAAGACCGCCCTGGAAGAGGCGCTTTACGCCTTTGACGACGCGATCGAGGGCAACGCGGTTGAGGTTTATGTTTCGCGCCTGCGCCAGAAGCTGGGGACGGCTGTGATCGAGACGCGCCGCGGCCTGGGCTATGTTTTGCCATGACCGGCCCGGCCCGGCCATGGTCGTTGCGCCGCCGCCTGACCGGGCGGGTTCTGGGGCTGGTCCTGGGCGGCTGGATGGCGACGATCGCGGTTTCCGCTGTCGTGCTGGACCACGAGATGAACGAGATGTTCGACGAAGAATTGCAGGCCCTGGTCGAAACCACGATCCTGTACCTTGACACGGCACAGGGCGCGGGCATCCCGCGCACGCTGGGGGTGCAGACCAACGATGGCGAACGGGTGCTGCGTATCCTGACCCCCGCGGCGATGGTCGCGCCGGGGCCCTGGCGGGATCTTTCATCGGACGGGTTTCACGACGCACCGGGTTGGCGCGTGCTGCGCCGCACGGCGGAAGGCGTGGTGATCGAGGCCGCCCATTCCACCGGCTGGCGCCGGGAAGAGATGATCGAGGCCGCGACGGCCTTTCTGGCCCTTGCCGTGCCGCTTGTGGCGCTGCTGCTTTGGGGCTTGCGCGGGATTGTCGCGCAGGCGACGGCGCCCGTCGCCGCGCTTGCGGGCGCCGTCACCGGGCGGCGGCCGGATGATCTGTCACCCCTGGGCGCGGCTGGCCTGCCCGGCGAATTGCACCCGCTGGCCACGTCGTTCGACGGGTTTATGGCGCGGATCGACGCCATGCGCGCGGCCGAGCGTGACTTTGTCGCCAATGCCTCGCATGAATTGCGCACACCGCTTGCGGCGCTGCGCGCGCGGCTTGAACTGTCGGCCGATCCGGATGCGCAGGCGGCGGTGGCGACGGTGGATGCGCTGACGCGGCGGGTGGAACGGTTGTTGCAACTGGCCCGGATCGAGGCCGGTGTGGGCCTGGGCAGCGGGCCATCGGATCTGGTCCGCATCCTGCGCCTGCTGATCGATGATGCGCGCCCGCGCGCCCGGCACCCGATCCGCTTTGACGATGGCGATCTTGACCGGCTGGACGTTGCCGCAGATGCCGATGCCCTTGCGATCCTGCTGCGCAACCTGCTTGAGAATGCGCTGGACCACGGCACGGGCGAGGTGCGTCTGCGCCTGACCCCCGACGGTCGGCTGAGCATCGAGAACCCGGCCCTTGACCCCGCCCTGCCGGCAGACCGCTTCGGTCGTGGTGACCGATCCGCGGGGCATGGCCTTGGCCTGTCGATCACCGAGGCGCTGGCGCAGGCCATGGGCGTGCCGCTGGTGCGCAGCGCGGGCAAGGGCATCGTCCGGTTTGAACTGCGCTTCCCCGTGGATCGTCGCGATGGCGGCTAGGGGCAGGCCTGGCCCAACATCGCGGACAGACAGGCGACGGCCTTGGCGGGGGTGGCAAGGCTGGGATAGTCGGTTTCGGGGATCGGCAGGCCAAAGCGTTTGTGCAGGGCGCTGACAAGGTTCAGGAAATCCATCGAGTCCAGCCCCAGATCCACCTGCAGATGATCGTCATCGCCGATCATGGCGGGGTCAAGGTCGGGGGCCACGCCGGTCAGGTCGGCCAGAAAGGCGCTGCGGTCCGGCTGGTCCAGATAGCCGCGCATCATCGAGGGCCAGCCGGGCCGCAGCGCCAGTTCGCCGATCTGGCCCGGGGGCTGTTCTGTCACGACCTCGCCCTCATGCGCGACAATGCTTGCCGTGATCCCCGGCAGTGGCTTGCCCATCGTGCCGGGCCTGATGTCCATGTCGGGGGTGTTGGCGATCATGATGCCGCCGGTTTCGGCCTGCCACCAGTTGTCGTGAAACGGCAGGCCGAACACCTGCTGGCCCCAGGTGCGGCCCCGACAGGCGCCGAACCTGAACCGGACATGGCCAGGATGCCGGAACAGGCTTTCACTGCGGTACGCGGTGGCGCCGGGGTGAAGGGCAGGCACCGGGCGCGCGTCACATCGCGCTGCCGACGTTTTCCTGGGCTACAGACACCGTCTTGAGCACGGCAAAGACCGCATGCCCCGGTGCCAGATCCAGCGCCAGAACCGATCGCCGGGTTACTCGCGCCAAAAGCACCTCATCGCCCACCCGCAGCCGGACCAGCGCGCCGGGGCCGTCGCCCGGCGCGATCCCCTCGACCGTGGCCGACAGGATGTTCAGCGCCGAGATGTCGCGGGGCCTGCGTGTCGCCAGCATCACGTCATGGGCCAGGATGCGCAGCCGCAGCCGCGCCCCCGCCGCAGCCTTCACCTGTGGCAGCCAAAGCGGTCCGCCCCCGGTTTCGAACCGGCTGAGCCCGTCATCTTCCTGCGCCACCAGACGTGCCGAGATCATGGCACCGGCTTCGCGTGGACCCATGGCGGGGGCTGCGGCAGGGTCGGCCAGCACCGCGGCGGCGGGACCGGTGACGACGACACGGCCCCCTTCCAGCAGAACGACGGTGGTGGCCAGGCGCGCGACCTCGGCCAGCGAATGGCTGACGTAAAGAATGGGCAGGCGCCATTCATCGCGCAGGCGTTCAAGATAGGGCAGGATTTCTGCCTTGCGGGCCTCATCCAGGGCGGCCAGCGGTTCATCCATCAGCAAAACGCGCGGATTGGACAAGATCGCGCGCCCGATCGCCACCCGCTGCTTTTCCCCCCCCGAAAGCGCACCGGGACGGCGGGCCAGAAGCGGTCCGATGCCCAGCATGTCCACAACCCGGTCCAGTCCGGGCCCCGGTCCCCGGGGGGCAAACCAGCGGCCATACAGCAGGTTTTGCCGCACGCTCAGATGCGGAAACAGCCGCCCATCCTGAAACACATAGCCCATCCGGCGGCGATGGGGGGGCAGCATGACGCCCGCCGTCGTGTCCAGAAGCACCCTGCCGTCCAGCGCGATGCGCCCCCGATCGGGGCGCGACAGCCCCGCCACGGCATTGATGACGGTCGATTTCCCCGACCCCGAATGCCCGAACAGCACCGTCACCCCGGGCGGCGCGTCAAAGGCGACCCGCAGGGCAAAGCCGGGCAGGCGGTGGTGCAGGTCGACCGACAGCGTCATTGGCCCGATATCCTGCGCGCTACCGCCCGGCTGACCCATTCCGACAGCAAAAGCGCGGTCATGGCCACGGCGATGGCCACCAATACCAGCCGGAAGGCCTGGGTCTCGCCCCCCGGCACCTGCAGGAAGCCGTAGATCGCCGATGGCAGTGTCTGGGTCTGGCCGGGGATGTTCGACACAAAGGTGATGGTCGCGCCGAATTCGCCCATCGCCTTGGCAAAGGCCAGGATCGCGCCCGCCACGATACCGGGCAGGATCAGCGGCAGCGTGACCGTGGCAAAGGCCCACAACCGCGACGCGCCAAGGGTGCTGGCGGCATCTTCCAGCCTTGGGTCCACCGCCTCGATCGCCAGCCGGATCGCGCGCACCATCAGCGGAAAGGCCATTACCCCCGCCGCCAGCGCCGCGCCGGTCCAGCGAAAGGCAAAGACGATGCCGAACCATTCGTCAAGATACTGCCCGACATAGCCCTTGCGCCCGAAGGTGATCAGCAACAGATACCCCGTCACCACCGGCGGCAGGATCAGCGGCAGGTGAATCAGCCCGTTCAGCACCTGCTTGCCCCAGAACTGCCACCGCGCCAGCGCATAGGCGGCCAGAACCCCCAGCGGCAGGCTGACCAGCGTCGCCCAGAGCGAGACGCGCAGCGACAGCGCCAGTGCGCGCCATTCCTCGGGTGTCAGCAGATCGGTCATCCGGCCACGGGTCAGTTCAGGATGGCAAAGCCCTGTGCCGCGAATGTCGCATCGCCCAGGTCGGACATCAAGGCCTCGAAGAACGCCCGGTCCGCGGCGTCCGCGGCATTGGTCAGCAGTGCGCCGGGGTAGGTGATCGGCGGGTGGCTGTCGGCGGGGAAGGTGGCCACAATGGTCACATTGCCGGAAGCCGCCGCATCGGTCGCATAGACGATGCCATAGGGTGCCTCGCCGGTCGCGACCAGCGCCAGGGCCGCGCGCACGTTGTCGGCCTGCGCGACCGATGGCGCAACGGCATCCCACAGGCCCAGATGCGTCAGCGCGGCCTTGCCATATTGCCCCGCGGGCACGGAATCGACCATCGCCATGGCCAGCTTGCCTTCGTTCAGCAGGCCAGGAAGGTCAAACCCCGGACCGATGGCGACCGGCGCCGCATCCTGGCCATGGGCGACCAGCACCAGCGTATTGCCGAACAGATCCCGGCGCGTGCCCGCGGCGATCAGCCCGGCTTTTTCGACCTCATCCATCCAGTTCGCGGCCGCCGAGACAAAGATATCCGCGGGCGCGCCCTGGATGACCTGCTTGGCCAGCTGGCCTGACCCGGCATAGCTGATCGTCACCTGATGGCCGGTGCTGGCCTGAAACCCGGCCGCGACGCTATCCAGCGCGGTTTTCATCGAGGCAGCGGCAAAAACCACCACCTCTTCGGCAAGGGCGGGGGGCGCAAGCGTTACGGCCAGAACGCAGGCAAGGGCAAGGCGGTGGGTCATGGAATGCTCCAGTCGATATTTCCTGACGGATATATCAATCACACTGGCGTCGGCTGGCAAGCGTTATTTTCCGCAAAACCGTTCGCTTGCGGCCTTGGGTCGCAGCATCCGTTCCAGCGCGGCCAGCGGTTCCCCTGCCGCCGCCTCTGACCGGGCAACGACCTCTCGATACAATTTCAGCACCTCGGCGCCGGCCTCGGTCAGCCCGGCCCCGCCGCCGCCCTTCCCGCCGCGCGCGCTGGTCACGAGGGGGGCCTCAAAGGCCGCATTCATCGTCTCGACCAGCATCCAGGCGCGCTTGTAGCTCATCCCCATCTGGCGCCCGGCTGCGGCGATAGAGCCGGTTTCGCGGATACGTTCCAGCAGGTCGGCCTTGCCCGGCCCGATTATCACCCCATCGAACAGGATGCGCAGCTTCAAGGTCGTCATGGCGATGGCTCCTTTTTCCTTGCGGCGATGTTTCCTGAAGACCCTACCGCCTTCAAGTGCCTTGCCGTGCCAAAGTGTCTTTGTCCGCAGCCCGATTCGCGATAGGCTGCGCCCCGTGCTTTCTGCGCAGGATCGGCGGCCAGCCCCGCTGCGCCGAAGGACAGGGGGCCGGGGGGAACGGAATGCAGCCATCGCCCAGTCAGCATGTGACGCGCATCGAGGCCGCGATCCGGTCGGGTCAGGCGGCCCGGTCGACGGTGGCGGCATCCTGGGCGCGTTCGGCCACGCTCTACCGGCTTGATCCGGCGGCGCGGACGGTCGAAAACCGCCTGACCGCCGCGGAACTTGCCCAGGCGCGGGAACGGCTGGGGGTTCTGTTGCCCGCGGCGGCGCCGCATCTGGACCGATTGTTCCAGACGGTCGGGGGCCTTGGGGCCTGTATCGTGCTGGCCGATGCCGCGGGGATCGCGCTGGACCGGCGCGGCAATGCCGGCGACGACGCCGATTTTGAGGCGGCGGGCCTGTGGACCGGGACCGCCTGGTCCGAGGCGCAGGCCGGCACCAATGGCATCGGCACCTGCCTGGTCGAGGCCCGCCCCGTCACCATTCACCGCGACCAGCATTTCCTGGCCCGCAACATCGGGCTCAGCTGTTCTTCGGCGCCGGTCTTCGGCCCGGATGGCGATCTGCTGGCGGTGATCGACGTGTCCACCGCGCGCCCCGACCTGCCCGCGGCTGTCAGCGGCCTGATCGGGTCGACGGTGACCGAAGCCGCGCGGCGGGTTGAGGCCGATCTGTTCAGCCAGGCCTTTCCCCGCGCGCGGCTGGTCCTTGTGCCGGGGACCGACCGGGGCATCGGCGCCATGCTGGCGGTGGATGCGAATGATCTGGTGGTCGGGGCCACCCGTGCGGCGCGGCTGCATCTGAACCTGTCGGGCGATCTGCATGCCGCACCGCGCCCGCTTGGGGATGTGCTGGGCGAAGGCGCCACTGACGGGTTCGAAGATGCCGAACGTGCGGTGCTGGCGCGTGCCTTGGCGCGCACGGGCGGGAACATCTCGGCCGCGGCGCGCGCGCTGGGGCTAAGCCGGGCGACGCTGCACCGCAAGCTGGACCGGCGCTGATTTGCCCGCCCGACCTGTCGCAGGGTTGCGACAGGTGCGCGCGCAAATCCCCTCTGGCCGGGATGACGCAAGCCGCAAATCGGCGGATCGTTCCGGCAAGGCCGCGAGGAGGCGGCCCGAGTTCCGGAGGAGGAAACCCATGAATGAGATGACCCAGAAGGCGGGCCTGACCGGCGCGCCGTTCAAGAGCCGTTATGACAATTTCATCGGTGGCAAGTTCGTGGCGCCTGTCAATGGCCGCTACATGGACAACGTGACCCCGATCACCGGCCAGAAGGTCTGTGAGGTGGCGCGGTCGGACGCGGCCGATATCGACCTGGCGCTGGATGCCGCCCATGCCGCAAAGGACGCCTGGGGCAGGACCAGCGCCGCGCATCGGTCCAACATCCTGCTGAAGATCGCCGATGTGATGGAGGCCAACCTTGAAACGCTGGCCATGGCCGAGACCTGGGACAACGGCAAGCCGATCCGGGAAACGGTGAATGCCGACATCCCCCTGTCAATCGACCATTTCCGCTATTTCGCCGGTGTCCTGCGCAGCCAGGAAGGCACGATGAGCGAGATCGACCATGACACCGTTGCCTATCACTTCCACGAACCTTTGGGCGTCGTCGGGCAGATCATCCCGTGGAACTTTTCCATCCTGATGGCGGCGTGGAAACTGGCGCCGGCGCTGGCGGCGGGCAACTGCATCGTGATGAAACCGGCGGAACAGACCCCCGCCGCGATCCTGGTTCTGGCCGAACTGATCGCCGGCCTGTTGCCGCCGGGTGTTCTGAACATCGTCAACGGTCTGGGCGCCGAGGCGGGCAACGCGCTGGCGCGGTCCAACCGGATCGCCAAGATCGCCTTCACCGGATCGACCGCCACGGGCCGCAAGATCATGGAGGCGGCGACCGTCAACCTGATCCCGGTCACGCTGGAACTGGGGGGCAAGTCGCCCAATATCTTCTTTTCCGATGTGATGGCGCAGGATGACGCCTTCCTGGACAAGGCGGTCGAGGGGTTCGTTCTGTTCGCCTTCAACCAGGGCGAGGTCTGCACCTGCCCGTCCCGCGCGCTGATCCAGGAAGATATCTATGACGAGTTCATCGCCCGCTGCATCGCGCGGGTGAAGGCGATCAGGCAGGGCGACCCGCGCGACCCCGCCACGATGGTCGGCGCGCAGGCCAGCAAGCAGCAGCACGACAAGATCATGTCCTACTTCACCATTGGCCGCGAAGAGGGCGCCGAGGTGCTGGTGGGCGGCGATGCGGCGCGCTTCAACGGCGATCTGGCGCATGGCTATTACATCCAGCCCACGATCCTGAAGGGCCACAACAAGATGCGGGTCTTCCAGGAGGAAATCTTTGGCCCCGTCGTCAGCGTGACCACCTTCAAGGACGAGGCCGAGGCGCTGGCGATCGCCAATGACACGATGTACGGCCTTGGCGCCGGCGTCTGGACCCGCGACGGCACCCGCGCCTATCGCTTTGGCCGCGAGATTCAGGCGGGCCGGGTCTGGGTCAACAACTACCACGCCTATCCGGCGCATGCGGCGTTCGGTGGCTACAAGCAATCGGGCATCGGGCGCGAAACGCACAAGATGATGCTGGACCACTATCAGCAGACCAAGAACATGCTGGTCAGCTACAACCCGAACAAGCTTGGGTTCTTCTGAAAGGCGTTTCGGGGGCGGGCGCGCCGCCCCCGTTCATCACAGCACCGTGGCCCCGATACCGTGGCCCCGATGCGGTCTGGCGGATCACGCGGCCCCGTCGCCGGGGGACGCGGGTGTCCGGCCCGCACGCGCCGCGCGCCTGCGCATCGCGCCCATGACGGACAGCGCGATCAGCGCCGCGGTGGCAATCACGAAGCCCGCCGCGATCGGGCGTTCCAGAAACACCATCGGGTCGCCGCGTGAAATCAGCATGGCCCGGCGCAGGTTCGTCTCGATCAGCGGGCCCAGAACGAAGCCCAGCAACAGCAGGGCCGGGCTGAACGCGGCCAGCGCCAGCAGGTATCCAAGCCCGCCGATCACCGCCACCGCGATCAGATCGAAGCTTGACCCGCGCACCGAATAGACCCCAAGGCAGACAAAGACGATGATCGCCGGATACAGCCAGCGGAACGGGATGCGCAGCATCGACACCCAGATCCCGATCAGCGGCAGGTTCAGGATCAGCAGGAACAGGTTGCCGATCCCGAAGCTGACCACCAGGCCCCAGAACATCTCGGGCCGCGCCTCAAGCATCATCGGTCCCGGCTGGATGCCGTGGATCACCAGCGCCCCCAGCATCAGCGCCATGATCGGATCGCCCGGAATGCCCAGCGTCAGCGTCGGCACGAAGGCGGTGATCGCGGCGGCATTATTGGCCGATTCCGGCCCCGCAATGCCCTGAATCGCGCCATTTCCGAACTGTTCGGGCCGCCGCGACACCCGGCGTTCCAGCGCATAGCTCAGGAAGGACGAGATCGTCGATCCGGTGCCGGGCAGCGCGCCAAAGAAGCTGCCCAGCGTGGTGCCGCGCAGGATCGGCCCGGGCATCGCCCGCAGGTCGGCCGCCCGTGGCATCAACTGGCGCAGGGCAACGCGGTCGGGCCGGCCATGCGTGTCGGCGGTGCGGATATTGGCGATCACCTCGGCCACGCCGAACAGGCCCATCGCCAGCGCCACAAGGTTGATCCCGTCCATCAGCTCGGCCTGGCCAAAGGTAAGCCGCTGCGCCCCCGAGGTCACATCGGTGCCCACCGTGCCCAGGATCAGCCCGGTCACCACCATCGCCAGGCTTTTGGCCGGCCGGTCGGACCCGACAGTCGCGGCCGCGACCAGGCCCAGCACCATCATCGCGGCATATTCCGCCGCGCCAAAGCGCGTGGCCAGCCCCGACAGCCAGCCCGCCAGCAGCACCAGCACCCCGATGCCCAGGATCGACCCAGAGAAGGACGATACCATCGCCGTGAACAGTGCCACCCCCGCCCGGCCCTGCCGTGCCATCGGATAGCCATCCAGCGTGGTGACCGCCGATTGCGGCGTGCCGGGCAGGCGCAGCAGGATCGAGGCGACCGATCCGCCATATTGCGACCCGTAATAGACCCCTGCAAGCATCACCAGCGCCGCCTCGGCCGAGATGTAGTAGGTCAGCGGCAGCAACAGCGAAATGGCCGCCATTGCGCCGATTCCCGGCAGCACGCCCACGAAGGTGCCCAGAAAGACGCCAAACAGGCTGTAGATCAGGATCGAAGGCTGCAACGCAGTGCCAAGGCCGTGGGCAAGGCCGTCCCAGGTGGTCATGTCAACGGCTCCAGGGCCAGACCGGAATGGTCATCTTCAGGGCAAGGATGAACACGGCCCAGGTCAGCAGGCTGACCGCGGCGGCCAGGACCAGCCGCCAGCGCCAGCCCGCCCGCGGCGCGGGGGCCGCTGCGATCAGCACCGCAAGGGCCGTGGTGGGGATCAGGCCCAGGCGGGTCATGAACACGCCAAAGACCACGATGGCGGCCAGCACGGCCAGCGCCTCGCGCCCGGCAAAGGCGCGCGCCGTGCCCTGGCGCCACCAGGCGGGCAGCGCGATCACAAGCCCCAGCCCGGCCAGCAGCACCCCCAGCACCACCGGGAAAAAACCCGGTCCCATCTGGCGCAGCGTGCCCAGGTCATGGGTCAGGCCCGCATGGACCGCAACCCCAAGCCCAAGGGCGGCCAGCGCGCCGCCCCCGGCGATGTCATGCCAATCGCGTTGCATCGACGGTCGGTCCCGCGCGGCCTAGTTGCGGGATTCGATCCGGTCGATCACCGCGCCCCAGACCGCGGTATCCCCGGCGATCCGCGCCGCCAGATCCTGGGCGCTGCCCGGCGCTGCCTGCCAGCCCATTGCCAGCAGCTTTTCCTGCACGCCGCCATCCTGCAGGATCGCGCCGATTTCGGCGTTCAGCCGCGCGATCACCGCAGGGTCGGTGCCGGCGGGGGCGATGAAGGCGTTCCACAGTTCGGCCCGGAAATCCGCGGGCAGGTCCGCCTGACCGGCGATCACCGGCACATCGGGCACCTGGGCGAAGGGCGTGGCCGAGGTGATGCCCAGCATCTTCATCTTGCCGGCCTGCACATGCGGCATCGCCGCGGACGGGGCCATGAAGCCCGCATCGATTTCGCGCCCCATGATCGAGGTGGTCACCTCGGCATAGCTTTGGAAGGGCACATGCAGCATCTCGACCCCGGCGGCATCGGAAAACAGTTCCGCCGTCAGATGCGCGCCCGAGCCTTGCCCGACCGACCCATAGGCCAGATCGCCCGGATTGGCGCGGGCCTGTTCGACAAAGCCCGCCAGATCGGATGCCTCGGCCTCGGCCGACACGGCCAGCACCAGCGGGCTGGTGGCGACCAGCGCGATCGGGGCGATGTCGCGTGCGACATCATAGCTGATGTCCTTGACCAGCCGGGGCGAGGTGGTCAGCGGGCCGTTGATCGTCGCGCCGAAGGTATGCCCATCGGTCGCAGCCAGCATCTGCTGCACGCCGATCACGCCACCGGCACCGGGCTTGTTTTCCACCACGACCGGCTGGCCCAGACGTTGCGACAGCGGCTCGGCCACCAGCCGGGCGATCGTGTCGGGCGACGATCCGGCCGGGAAACCGACGACGATGTGAACCGGGGCGGTGGGCCATTCCTGCGCGGCGGCGGCACCGGCGGACAGGGTCATCACGCTGGCGGCGACGGTGGCCAGAAGGCTGCGGCGGTTGAACATGGGGGTCATCTTGGGTTCCTTCCTCGACTGTGGCCCCAACCTTTCGCCTTTGACCCGCAAGGTCAATCCCGATTGACCGGCCTTTTGCCGCCCCGGGGACGGTCAGGGATGCGTCTGTTCGGGGAAGCCGTGCAGGCCGGACAAAAGATGCGCATCGCGCGGGATCTCGACGGGGCTGATCGCATACAGGGCCAGCAGCCGCGCCAATGCGGTCAGCGCATCGATGTGGATGCGTTCATGGCCGTGGCCGGCATCGACGCCAAAGGTCACAAGCGCGGTGCGCACATCGGCGCCCGCCTCCAGCGCCGAGGCGCTGTCGGATCGGTAGTGGCGGAAGATGTCCTTTTGATGCCCGATCCCGTCCGCGCGGCACAGATCGACCAGCTTGCGCGTCAGGTGAAAGTCGAACGGTCCCGTCTGGTCGGCCATGGCGATGGTGACGCCGTGTTCGCGCGCATTCTGCCCCGGGGCGGTGGTGCCATTGTCCACCGCCACCAGCGCGGCGATGTCGGGCAGCACGACGCCCGCTGCGCCGCATTGCCCATGCGACCGAGGTGCATTCGCGCCGCATCGCCCGTGCCCCAGGCCAGGGCGAACTTGGCCGCCGCGCGCCGTGCCCGGCGCGGGCGGGGTAGAACAGCAACAGCCGCCGCAGCGCCGCGCCCACCGCCACAAACCCCGCCGCCAGCAGGACAAGGCTGCCGGCCTGTGCCAGCAGCAGCACCGCCGCCAGTGTCGCCAGCAGCAGGCCGTGGAACGCGCCCTCACGCGGTTCGCCATCCAGATAGCTGCGGGCATAGCGCACCACGACCCAGCCGACGAAGGCCACCAGCAGCGTCACCGTGGCGCCGATGGCATCCAGCCGCAGTACGATCAGCCCCGCCCCGGGCTTGTGTCCGCGGGGCCCCGGACGAACAGCTGCATCACCCCCGCGACCCCCAGCGCCAGAACGGTCAGCGCGGCGGCCTCGGCCAGGCGGGGCAGGGCGCCGGGGCGGGGCCCGGGATGGCGCAGGGCCAGGGCGGCAACCGCCAGCAACAGGACCGGGGCAAGCAGGGGTAGGGGGATCGCAGCAGGCAGGGTCATCGAAAGCTCCGGCAGGATGGCTGCCGCCGGGGATAACGCTTGCCGAAGTTTCGTAAAATTACATATTATATTCAAAAATGTTCAGTTTAATGGAACGATATCCCAGATCAACCTGCACCATCTTCGCCTGTTTCGCGCCGTCGCGACCGATGGCACCCTGACCGGCGCGGCCCGATGTCGAGGTGGTGCTGCGGACCGGATCACAAGCCGAATTGCTGCGCGGGCTTGAGGCGCTGGCGCTGGATGTGGTGCTGACGAACCTGGCGCCGGCGCGCGATGCGGCCAGTTTCTGGCTGGTGCATCGGCTGGCCGAACAACCCGTCGGGCTGATCGGCACGCCCGCGCGTGTGGGCCCCGCCCCGCGTCCGCTGGCTGTGCTTCTGGCGCAGGAACCGCTGGTCCTGCCCGCGCCCGACACGGCGCTGCGGGCGGCATTCGACGCGTTGACGATGCGGCTGGGCATCACGCCCGTTATCGCAGCCGAGGCCGATGACATGGCCATGCTGCGCCTGCTGGCGCGCGACAGTGCGGGGCTGGCGGTCATTCCACCGATCGTTGTCAGGGACGAGCTGGCATCGGGCCTGCTGGTCGAGGCGGCGCAACTGATCGACATCCGCGAGACATTCCTGGCGATCACCCGCGAACGGCGCTTTCCAAACCCCCTGCTGGCCGGGCTTTTGGGCACCGGCCCGACCCCGCCCTGACCAGGGGGCGGCCCCGGCGCGCCGGGGCCGATTTCGGGCCTTGCAAGCGGCGGGCAGACGTTTCATCGTCCCCCGACGATTTGCGGTGAAGGCTGCCCGATGACCCCGCCCCTTTCCCTGGCATGTGGCGACCTGGCCTGCCCCCTGCGGGGTGCGCGCAGATGATCGGGGCGGTGGCGGGCGCGACCCGGCCGATGGTGGTGGTGTCGGCCCTGGGGCTGGTGCAGATTTTTGGCTATGGCAGCACTTATTACCTGCTGGCGGTGCTGGCCGGGCCGATCGCGCAGGATACCGGCTGGCCGGCCGGCTGGATCATGGGCAGCCTGTCGATCGCGTTTCTGGTCGGGGCGCTGATCTCGCCCGCAGTGGGGGCGGCGGTGGCCCGGGCTGGCGGGCGGCGGGTGCTTGCGGCGGGCTGTGCGCTGATCGCGGCGGGGTTGCTGATTCTGGCCCTGGCGCCTTCGATCCTGGTGTTCATCTTTGGCTGGATCGTGATCGGCGCCGGGATGGCCGGCGCGCTTTACGACCCGGCCTTTGCGACGCTGGGGCGTCTTTACGGGCGCAAGTCGCGCAACGCGATTTCGGTGCTGACGCTGTGGGGCGGCTTTGCCAGCACCGTCTGCTGGCCCTTGTCGGCCTGGTTCCTGGCCGAGTTCGGCTGGCGCGGCACGGCGGCGATCTATGCCCTGATCCACCTGTGCCTCAGCCTGCCGCTGGTCCTGATCTTCATCCCGCATGAGGCCCCCGTGGCCGCCCCGCCACGCGCGCGCGGCACGCCCGCGCTGCAGATGGTGCCCGGCGAACGGCTGGCCTTCTGGTTGATCGCGGCCAGCCTGGTGACGGTGGGGCTGGTCAGCACGATCATCTCGGTGCATCTGCTGGGCTTTCTGACCGCGCAGGGTCAGGCCATGGCGGGCGCGGTGGCGCTGGGGGCGCTGATCGGACCGGCGCAGGTGGGCGGGCGCCTGCTGGATCTGGTCTTTGCGGCGCGGCACCATCCGATCTGGACGATGGGGGCCGGGGTTCTGGCCATCGCGATGGGGCTGATCCTGCTGGCGCTTGGCCTGTCCTGGGCGGGGGTGGCGCTGGTGCTTTACGGGGCGGGGAACGGGATCTTCTCGGTCGCGCGCGGGACCCTGCCGATGGCGCTTTTCGGCGCGGAACGTTATGCGCAGGTCATGGGGCGGCTGGCCCTGCCCGCGATGGCCGCGCAGGCGGCGGCGCCGCTTCTGGCATCGGCGCTGATCGGCTGGACCGGCCCGTCCGGCACGGTTCAGGTGCTTGTGGCGCTTGGCCTGCTGAACCTGCTGTGGATCGGGGCTCTGGTCCTGTTGATGCCCCGGCTGCCGCCGCCCGACTGACCCCGGCACGACCCCGCGGCGCGGTTCAGCACAGCGGCATCCGGCTGGCAAAGTCCAGAAACGCCTTCAGCGCCGCGGACGGGTTCTTGCGCGACGGATAGATGATGCTGACCGGCAGGTCAGGCCGACGGAATTCGGTCATGATCGGGACCAGTGTTCCGGCCTGCAGATCCTCGGCAATCAGGAATTCCGGCAGATAGGCGATGCCGTGACCCGCCAGCGCCGCAAGGCGGATGATTTCCCCGTTGTTTGACGAAAACCGGGGATGCACCTTCTGCCAGATCAGTTCGTCATCCTTCTGGAAGGGCCAGGTTTCCGCACCTTGCATGTTGGTGTAGTGAATGACCTTGTGGCTTGCCAGGTCGCCGGGGCGTTCGGGCGTGCCATGCTGGTGCAGATAGTCGGGGGTGGCCACGACCAGGGTCTTGACGCTGTCCAGCCGGCGCGCCACCATGCTGGTATCTTCCAGATCGCCGATGCGGATGACCGCATCGAAGCCTTCGGCGATCAGGTCGCTCTTGCGGTCATCAAAGACGCTTTCCAGCTGGATGCCCGGATAGTCCTGCAGAAACTGCAGGATGTGCGCCTGCATCAACCGCAGCGAATAGGACACGGGCGAGCCGATCCGCAGCTTGCCCGTCGCGGTCGCGCTTTCCAGCTTTACGCATTCATTGACCTCATCCAGCAGGTCCAGGATGCGCCGGACCTTGGCGTAATATTCCACCCCGATTGCGGTGGGCTTGACCGACCGGGTGGACCGGGTCAGCAGCCGCGCGCCCAGGGTCTGTTCCAGATCGCTGATGTGCTTGGAACACATGCTTTTCGAAATGCCCAGCCGCAGGGCCGCGGCGGAAAAGGTGCCCTCTTCGACGATCAGCGCATAGGCCCTGAGGATGTTGGTTTCCATCGTCCCCCCGTTTCAACGCCGCCAGGCGGCCCTACGCAGAGCGGCGCCTTTGGATTGTTCACCTGTATCGCATGAAGATTTCGCAAAACAGGGAATAATAGAAACAATGGCGCGGGTCTATCTGGGACTTATCCGAAGCATACGACGCTTCAGGCCAACCAGACAAAGGATCAGATCCATGAAAAACATCGCTCTTTTTGCCGTCGCCACGATCTTTGCCGCCGGTACTGCGGCCGCTGACGGCATTTCGGCAGGCCACGCCCAATTTGCCGCCCTGCTGGGCGTTGACCCGCAGGCCTATTCGCTGGCCGAACTATCGGCGCTGGACGCCGCGCTGAGCGACAATGACAGCACGCGTGCTGCCTATATCCAGTCGCATGAAAACCGTGAACAGCACGGTGGGGTGGGCACGGTTTCGGCTGGCAAGGCGCAACTGGCCGCTGGTCTGGGCGTGAACCCCGCTGACTATTCCCTGGCCGAGCTGTCCGCGCTGGTCGCCGCGCAGGAAAGCGACAAGAACTGATCCCGGCATTCATGCCATGACCCAAGGGCCGCCCGCAATGCCGGGCGGCCCTTTTGCAACGCGCCGCGCCTGATCCGTTCGCGATGCCTTGCTGCCGGATCTGCGCCAGATACCCGGTCAGATTTTTCGCCCCATCGGCAAACAGCTTCACCACCGCCAGCATCAAGATTTCGTAATCGGGAATTGGCATGGTAAACCTGCGCAAGAAAAAGGTGACGCCCCCCTTCACGGTGACGCCCCCCTCTGCCGGGCGGGCGCGGTCTGGCGCTGGTATGGACCGGGCAATACGCACGACACATGACAGGGTCGTCATGCCGGGCACAGGTCAACGGGTTCGGGATATATGGCTGGGGCGGTAGGATTCGAACCTACGGTGCGCGGTACCAAAAACCGGTGCCTTACCACTTGGCTACGCCCCAACGTGGGGCGGTGTTTAGCCAAGCCATCGGGTGGCCGCAAGAGGAAAAAAGCGTAAATCGCGATTGCGTTGTGCGGGCGGGGGGCGATAAGGGGCGGCATGGAACGCTTCGATGTCGTCATTCTGGGGGCCGGTGCGGCCGGGCTGTTCGCGGGTGCCGAGGCGGCGCGGCGCGGCCGGCGTGTGCTGGTGCTGGATCATGCCCGGGCGCCGGGGGAAAAGATCCGCATTTCGGGCGGGGGCCGGTGCAATTTCACCAACCGTGACCTGACGCCCGCCAATGCGCGCCAGCGATTCCTGTCGGAAAATCCGCGGTTCGCCCTGTCGGCGCTGTCACGATTCACGCCGGCCGATTTCATCGCCCGCGTCGACCGGGCCGGCATCGCCTGGCACGAAAAAACCCTGGGGCAGCTGTTCTGTGATGGCAAGGCCACACAGATCGTGTCCATGCTGACCGATGATCTGCGCACGGGGGGCGGGGTCCTGCGCCTTGGTGTCGCGATCGAGTCGGTCGAGCGCGCGGGCGCGGGTTTCGTCACCCGGACGGCGACCGGGCCGGTCGGCTCGACGTCGGTGATCGTGGCGACGGGGGGCAAGTCGATCCCGAAGATGGGGGCGAGCGGGATCGGCTATCGCATCGCCGAAAGCTTCGGGCTGCCGGTGACGGAAACGCGCGCCGCGCTGGTACCGCTGACCCTGGCCGAGCAGCTGCTTGGCCAGACCGCGGCGCTGGCGGGGGTTGGGCTGCCCGCGCGGGTGCATCACGGTCGGACGGTTTTTGACGAGGCGGTGCTGTTCACCCACCGGGGACTTTCGGGACCGGCGATTTTGCAGGTCTCCTCCTTCTGGCGCGAAGGGGACGCGATCACGATCGACCTGATGCCGGGGCGCGACATTGCGGCGGAACTGGCCGCGATGCGGAGCGAGGCGGGACGGATTGCCATTCACAATGCTTTGGCACGGCTGATGCCGGACCGGCTTGCCCGGTTTCTGGTGGCCGAGGCCGGGTTGTCGGGGCGGCTGGCCGATCTGGGCAACAAGGCGTTGGCGGGGCTGGGGCAGGCGGTGCATGGCTGGCAGGTCCGGCCCGTCGGTTCGGAAGGGTATCGCACGGCCGAGGTGACGCTGGGCGGGGTCGCGACCGGGGCGCTGGATGCCAGGACCATGGCCGCGCGCATGCAGCCGGGCCTGTTTTTCATTGGCGAAGTCGTGGATGTGACCGGCTGGCTGGGTGGATACAATTTCCAATGGGCCTGGTCATCGGGCTGGGCGGCGGGGCAGGTCGCCTGAGCGGGTGGGGGGGCCTGGGCAGGCACGGGGGGGGGGGGGGGCCCCCCGCGGGCCGGCCCCCCCCCCCCCCCCCGACTGGGGGCG
>NZ_JBKFEY010000018.1:0-55310 GCF_046507575.1 Pontitalea aquivivens
CACTTCCTTGAGCCGAGACAGAGCTGTCACCGCACTCGGCGCCTTCTCAACGATGGTCTTGCCGACATCGAGTTCAAAGCGACGGAAGACGTCGATTGCCGTGAAACGCTCGATGGCGAAGGCGCGCTGCTCAGGGTCGAGATTTAGCAGATCCGCATCTGGGAACCGGGTAAGAAGCTCGGTCAAGGCATCCCGAATTGCCGCGCGCTCAGCTTCTGCGTCCTGCGTCCCGTCGACCGGCCGAACCGCCTCCACAACGGCGTTCATAACTTCCTGCACATTGCGGCCGGCGAGGAGTGCCGGATCAAGCGGGCTGCCTGGCTCGGCCGGCTGTCCCGCTGCAACCCGCGCCAGCGCTCCGCCAAGCGCACCGGCGGTTGCCGCCGTACCTCCGAAGCGCCGAGTCGCTGTTGCCGATCCGCCATAGCCGGTCCGGACGTAGTGACCCATGCTGCGCCGCATGTCCCCACCATCGCCTGATTTTGCGAACTCGCCTAGCGCACGACGCGCACCGCGGAAGCGGGCTGGTGGGGCAAGTGGTGCGGGCGCCGGCGGCACCTGGGGGGCCGCAACACCGTCATCGGCTGGAGCGTCCCCGCCTTCCGCCCCATTGCCAGACGCCTCTCCCGTGGGCGGGTCCGGGGTCCAGGGTGGCACCATCGAGACGCCGCTGCCCGGGCCTCCACTAGATTGTGACGTTCCCATTTTCCCTCTGCCTCTTGATCGCCGCCTTAACCGGTCTGGACACCTGCCCCCGATCCCAGTTGTCGAAGACCCCCTTCGACCATGGCTGGTCCCCGATCTTCGGTACGATATTCGCCTGGATCTGCGCGGCCGGACGCTCGCCCAAGAAGGCGGCAAGCCTCGCACCCTGCGGCGGGTCGGCGTCGGCCACGACAAGGCAGGCTTCCAGAACTGCTGGTACGCCCCATTCCTGCTCCTGCCGCGCACGATCCAGAAGCCGGTCCATGATCACGGTGGTTTCGGTCCGAGGCACCCGCAGAAGTCGGTCTTTCAGACTCGATGCCATCTCCGGATGTTGCAAGAGCGCCGTCAAAAGCTCGGCTGCCTCCGAGGAAAGGCGGTCCTCGGGCGTGATCAGCGGCGCATGTTCACGGCTCACATACAGGGCTCCCCGCAGGTCCGTATCAGCGAGTGTCGGCGGCAGCGTCAGCCACTCCGCGAAAAAGGGCTCATCAAAAGGTGCTGCCAGAGCTTGTTCCTGCCCCGCGATCGCCTTCTCTTCCCATTCGGCGAGGAAGACAGGCTTGCCGGTGTCGCTTGCGCTCACCTGTGCCATCAATTCGGCAAATGCCTTCGCGTTGCCGAGCCGCTCGAACAACAGCAGCTTGGCCAAGACCGCCTCATCGACGCCGACGCCCTGCGCGTTGGAGATCGTCATGCGGATAGCAAGCGCATTGAGGAATCGTTTGATCAGGCGTGGATTGCCCAGAATGCCCGACGCTGTCGTCATGAGCGGGGCCAAGCGGTCCGCAGTATCGAAGCGGCCGATCAACTCGGCAGGCAAGGAACCGTGTAGCGACTGCACAAACGCGCGGTCGACGCGCTTGCCTGCCCAAGTCTGTCGTAATTGGGCGACAACTCCGCTACGGATCTTCTCCTTTACATCATCCGCAAGGTCGCTGTTCTCGACGAACAAGAGCATCATGTAGGCGCGCACTTCCTGGGTGCCCAAGGGCGGCACACGGATTGGCACCTGAATCAGCTTGTCGAAGTAGTTTGTGACGAGAAGATCATCGGGGACACCCTCAAAGTGCCGTCGAACGGCATGTTTGATCATGTCATTGTCGGCGGCGATCACGAAGGCGGTGTTCTTCAGGAACAGGAACAGCCGGATCGCCTCAAGCGTCGAGATCGTCGTTTCGGGCAGGCATCGATCGAGATCGTCGATCAGCACCACCAGCGTGACGCCGAGTTCCTCAAGCGTTTCCTCGAAGTTGTCCCGGAGCGCCTGAATTTCCTTGGGCGGCGATGTTTCCTCCTTTGGATTAAGCAATCCGCTCGCCGTCTCGGCGACCTCACCTGCCTTGCCCTTCGCCTCCTCGATCAGTTCGCCATCGATGCCGCCTGACAAGAAGCGCTTGCCCAACCCCCATACCTCGCCGAGCAATCCGGTGGGCGCCAGGCCGAGCGACATCGCCGCCGCCGAGCCTGCAACAAGCTTGGCGACCCGCAGCCAGCTCACGCGCTTTACCAGTGCCTTGGCCTTATCGACCGCTTTACCACGCGCCTTGGCCTCGTGCTCAAGCTTGGTTGCGATCACATCCATGAGCGCGGCGCGCGCATCGTCGTAGCCCTGATAAAGCCAGGCATTGAACTCGACGAACACAAATTCCCGCTCGCCTTCCTTGCGGGGCCGCGCAGCCAG
This sequence comes from Pontitalea aquivivens, assembly GCF_046507575.1. Lineage (NCBI taxonomy): Bacteria > Pseudomonadati > Pseudomonadota > Alphaproteobacteria > Rhodobacterales > Paracoccaceae > Pontitalea > Pontitalea aquivivens. The sequence goes on from NZ_JBKFEY010000018.1 coordinate 2,390, forward strand.
CGACGCCTGAGTGAGCTTGATCAGCGAGGATTTACCGATGCCCCAAGCCCCGGACACACCAATAGAGATCGGCCGTCCTCGCGCCTGAACGATGATCTCCGCCACCGTGTCTGCTACGCCCGAGAAATTCAGGAAGTCCCGTTCAGTCTCATTGTCGGGCCACATCGGTTCAGGTTAATCCTCTGCTCGCGCCGAATCGCGCAACTATTTTGTCCGTTTACTTAAAGTTAGACAGGAATTGCTTCCGAAGCGAGCGTTGCTGACTTGGCCCCCAGGTTTTGTCCAATGCCTGCTACACTCGCTCGGAGAACCGTTCATAGGCCGTAATCCTGGAAGGTTTCAGGTCAACGTCGCGCTGATAGATTTCCCCGGACAGTTTCCGCGTAGCCTGGACCGAACGCCACTACGAAAACGGCCAGCTCTCCACCACCGAGCGATGGACCGCGATCCTGACCATCGTGATCCAGCCCCCGCGCAACGCCGAGCGGCTGCGCGCCAATCCCCTCGGAATCTATGTCAACGCGATCAACTGGTCGCGGGAGATGAGCCAATGACTGCCACGACTTTCCGCAAAACCGGCTTTCCGGCTTTCCGTAAATCCGCCTTCGCGGCTCTGTTGCTTTCCGCGACCATACTGGCCGGCTGCGCGACCAACCGGACACCGCAGTTCAGCTACGATGCCGATGTGCCGCCCTTGCCGACCGTGCAGGCGGCTGCGACCGACACAACGCCCCGGCCGCTGCATGTCCCGCCCGCCTGGACTGTGGCGCGGGGTGGCGAGGCTGCCGGCACGGCGACGGCCCGCGTCGAGAACGCCAATGCCGCTGCCCGCGTCGAGCCGCGCCGGGAAGGCTACTATAATGCCATACAGATCTATCCCTGGTCGGAAGGCGCGCTCTATCAGGTCTATGCCGCCGTCGGGCAGATCACCACCATCGCGCTGGAACCGGGCGAGAGCCTGACAGGCGCGGGACCGATCGCCGCCGGCGACACGGCCAGGTGGGTGATCGGTGATACCGAGAGCGGCAGCGGCCCGACCCGCCGGGTGCATGTGCTGGTGAAGCCGACCCGGCCGGACATCTCGACCAACCTCGTCATCACCACCGACCGCCGGATCTACATGATCGAGTTGCGCGCGCGGGAAGCGCTCTACATGCCTGCCGTCGCCTGGGCCTATCCCGCACTACCGCCGGGCAGCCGCGCGACCGCACTGTCGGCCCCCGTCATCCCTGCCGAGGCCGTGCGCAACTATCGCTACGGCTTGCAGGTGCAGGGTAACAGCCCGCCATGGCGTCCAGTCTCCGTCTTCGACGACGGCAGGCGCGTCTATGTGGTATTCCCGCGCGGCATCGTCCAGGGCGAGATGCCGCCTCTGTTCGTCCTTGGATCGGACGGTGAACCGGAGATCGTCAACAGCCGCATCCACCAGAACGTCCTGATCGTGGACAGGCTGTTCGGCGCGGCAGAGCTGCGCCTTGGCTCTGGCGACCGCCAGCAGGTCGTCAGGATCGTCCGCCTCGAGCAGACGCAGGCCGCAGCCCAGCCAGCCGGTGCGACCACGGGAGGATCACCCTCATGAGTGGCACCGACACCACGGCTCCCATGCGGTTGCGCGCCGAGCCGCCCCGCGTCACGCGATTGTCCCGCAAGGTTCTGGCGGGCGTTGGCGCAGTCGGTTTGCTCGGCATCGGCGGGGCGCTGATCTATGCGCTTCAGACCGGCGACGCGGGACCGGGTGGCAGCGAACTCTATTCGACCGAGAACCGGCCTACGGCGGACGGCCTCGCCGGCTTGCCGCGTGACTATACAGGCCCGGTCCTTGGACCGGCGTTGCCGGGCGATCTTGGCCGTCCGATCCTTGAGGCGCAGAACCGGGGGCAACCTGTCGCGCCGCCGCCCATCGCGACACCCGCCGTCGATCCGGATGAACAGCGTCGTCTCGCTGAGGAAGAAGCCGCACGGTTGAGCGGTGTGTTCTTCCAGTCAGGCCCGCGCACCGGAGGGCCGGCAGGAACGGCTGCGCCCGGCCTTGCCGGTCTTGGCCTCGGCGGACAGCCCGCGACGCAGGACCGGCACGCGGCTTTTCTCAATGGACCCGTGGACCGGCAGACTGTCGCACCGGATCGTGTCGCGCCGCTGGCATCGCCCTACATCCTTCAGGCCGGGGCCGTGATCCCGGCCGCGCTCATCACCGGCATCCGTTCCGATCTGCCCGGCCAGATCACCGCGCAGGTGACGGAGAACGTCTATGACAGCCCCACCGGCTCGCTGCTCCTGATCCCGCAGGGAACGCGCATCATCGGCCAATACGATGATGGCGTGACCTTCGGCCAGCGCAGGGTGCTCTTGGTGTGGAATCGCCTGATCCTGCCCGGCGGCCGCTCCATCGTTCTGGAGCGCCTGCCGGGCGCGGATGCCAGCGGCTATGCCGGCCTTGAAGACGGGATCGACTATCATTGGTGGGATCTGATGAAAGCGGCTGGCCTCTCCACGCTGCTCGCAGTCGGCACGGAACTGGCGACGAGCGACGAGGACCGGCTTATCCGCGCCATCCGCGACGGGGCGCAGGATACCGTCAATCAGGCGGGCCAGCAGATAGTCCAGCGCCAGTTGCAAGTCGCACCCACGCTCACCATCCGACCGGGCTTCCCGGTCAGGATCATGGTGATGCGCGATCTCGTATTCGAGCCGACAGGAGGCTGACCATGACCAAGCTGAAACTCGGCCCGCTGCCTGACGACAAGTCCGTGAAGATCACCGTGGAACTGCCCGCACCGCTCCACCGCGATCTGATCATCTATGCCGAGGTGTTGGCCCGCGAGAGTGGTCAGCCTGTTGCTGATCCGGTCAGGTTGATCGTGCCGATGCTGGAGCGGTTCATTGCAACTGACCGGGGCTTTGCGAAGGCGCGGCGTGCCGGCCCGCGCCCTGCAGGGCAGGTTTGATCGCCAATGCCTTTGCCAGGCTAAGGAGTCGTCGAAACGCTGGATTGTCATTCTTTGCGGACCACACTGCCGAGAAGGGAAGAACCTCCCCGAGGATCGGTCGATAAGCAACGCCGGGAAACTGTGCCACGGTCATGGCTTCGCTCACAAGCGTCAGCCCCCGGCCGAGCGCAACGAGCGGCACAAGGTTGTCCCGGCTGACTTGCTGCATCTGGATCTCGGGGTGCTTTCCGAGACCGGCAAGGCAGCGAACCAGATAATCGTGAATCTCCTGGCCTGGTGCGGTCTCGCTCACCATGAAAGTTTCTTCGGACAGATCACGCCAGGTCAGCCCCTCACTGCAGGTCAAGCGGTGATCGGATGGCAGAACAGCGAACACGCGCTCGGACCAAAGGAGCTGTCGTTCACAATCGGGCCACTCCCTCGTCCCGGTGACGAAGGCGACATCGAGGTTCAACTGCCGGATCGCCGAAACATGCTCGACGGGATTACCGTCGACCATCTCGATCTCGACCTTGCGGTGACGCCGACCATAGGTTCCAAGCAACTCGGCCAGGAAGCCCGAGGCGATCGAGGAGTAAATACCAATCCGTATTCTCCCCTCTTCAGATCGTCCGACCACCGCGACATCGTGCGCGCCCTCACTGACACTCCTGATCACTTCACGCGCGCGAATAAGAAAGCGCTGGCCAGCATAGGTTTGCGTGACCCCCGATGTATGTCGGTGGAACAGGGATGCCCCGATATGACCCTCAAGATCGGCGATACACCGGCTGATTGCCGATTGCGACAGGCCGAGAGCCGCCCCCGCCTTGCGGAAACTGCCATGCTCGGCCGCAGCCACGAAATAACGGAGATGGCGAAGCTCGATGACATCACGTTGCCTGACCACGTCTTCCGTCATGCTGGCACCCTGCCATGCCTAGGAACGTCGAGGCCGGCGCTGCGGCTACCACAAAGGGCCAAACCAGTCATCAGAACGCCGTCCGGAACTCAAGGCCGAAGATGCCGTCCCTCATAAGCCATGGCGGCAAAAGTTGCGTCATTGCGCTGATAGCGGACATAAGCTCCGAGCGTGGTTCCAAAAGGTCGTCCTCGAAGTCGCTTACATGGCGGGCCGCCCCAGACACCTTCATGCCGAACGCACCGGCCGCGAACATGGGCATAAAAAACCTCAAGCTCACCCCGTCACGTTCATTGAGCGGCGAAACAGCACCAGACTGGCCGCGAAGAAGGCGGCGCCGAGACTGATCATCAGCGCAAGCTGCATCCAGACCGCCGCCAATCCGGCACCACGGAAGGCAACCGCCTTAGCGAAGGCGAGGAAGTGGCGCGAAGGCAGCAGCATGGTCAGGCGCCGCACGGCGTCGGGCTGGCTCTCGATGGCGCTGAAGCCGCCTGACAGCATGATGATGGGAATGATGGTCATCACGATCAGGAGCGCAAACTGCGCCATGGAACGCGCCAGCGTGCCAAGCAGCATCCCGATTGCCGCCGCTGCCCACAGATAGACCGCCGCCCCCATGACCAGAAGTGGCATCGACCCCGCCACCGGCACGCCGAGGATGCCCTGCACCACCACCAGCAGCGAGCCGACAAAGGCCACCAATACGATAAGCATAACCGCCAGCACCTTGGACAGTGCCACCTCGACCGGCGAGAGCGGCATCACCATCAGATGCTCGATGGTGCCGTGCTCACGCTCGCGTAGCATTGCGGCACCGGTCAGGACGATGGTCAGCAACGACAGCTGATTGAGCAGCGATGAAAGCGTCTTGAACCAGATCGGATTGCCGTTTGGGTTGAAGGCGCGGCGCAGTTCAAGATTCAGATCAGGTACGGGCGCGTCGGATCGGCCGGTCAGAAAGACGCGCGATTCGTCAGCTACGATATTGCGAAGGTAATCGCTGCCAAGCTGCGCCTGCGAGACGGCGGTTGCGTCCGCCAGCAACTGCGCCACCGGCGCGCGGCCCGCGATGGCGTCAGAACCGAAATCGGGCGGGAAATTCAGCGTGAACATCACGTCGCCCCGGTCCATCGCCGCCGCCGCCTGATTGGCGGTCATGTAGAGGGGGGTCTGGAACCAGGGCGGCATCAGGGCACCGGCAATCTGGCGGCTGAGTGGCGAGTTGTCCTCGTCAACAATGGCAATGGAGGCATTGTGCACGGTGTCGCCCGCGCCGCGCGCCTCCATCATCACCGCGAAAAAGAACGACCACAGGATCAGCCCCACCATGACCGGATCGCCGAGAGTGCTCTTGATCTCTTTGCCGATTAGCCAGAAGATGTTCAGGATGGCGCGCATCTTACCGCTCCTGCTTGCGCAGCAACAGGATGGCGATGGCGGTGAACGCTGGTCCGAACAGCGCCAGTCGCCACAGCGCATCGCCAAGGTCGGCAAGGCTCATACCCTTGGTGAAGCTGCCGACACTGACCATCATGTACCATGTGGTCGGCCATAGGTAACCGATGGTCTGTGCCGGCCCTTCAAGCGAAGAGACTGGCACCATCATGCCCGAGAACTGCATCGTTGGCATGACCGACAGAACTGCGGCAGCGAAGGCTGCCGTCACCTGTGTGCCCGCGATCATCGAGATCATCAGTCCCCAGCCGGTCGCCGCCAGCGCATAGACCAGTGTGGCCAGGACCAGCACCATTGGACTGCCTTTCAGCGGCACCCCCAGCACCACCACCACGAGCACAGTCAGAATGGCAAAGTTCATCAGCGTGATACCGACATAGACCAGTTGCTTGCCGATCAGGAACTCGGCCCTCCCGGTCGGCGTGACATAGAAATTGGTGATGGTGCCGATTTCCTTTTCCCGTGCCACGCTGACCGCCATCAGGATCGCCGGAAACAGCAAGAGCAGCATCGGTGGGATGGTCGGGCCGATGGCCGGCAAGCTCTCCATCGCCGGGTTGTAGCGAAAGCGCGGCTCCATCTGCACGGCTGGCGTCACCAAGGCCGGGCCTGTCGGCAATGCTGCTCCCGCCATCTGGTTGGCGCCGGTCACATAGCTTTCCACGGTGCCCGCACGGCTGGTGTCGGTGCCGTCGATGGTGGCGGCAATGCCGGTCCCATGGCCTGCACGCAGGTTGGCGCCGAAGTCGGGTGGGATCTCGACCGCCAGTGTTAGCTCGCCGCTGGCAAGGCGCTCGCGCAGCGCGTCCACGTCCTGCAGATCGGCATGGCGAACAAACCAGTTCGAATCCTCGAAGGCTGACAGCCATGCGCGACTTTCCGGGCTACGGTCATGGTCCAGCACCGCGAAGGGGATGTCGCGCACGTCCTGCGAGATGCCGAAGGACATGATCAGCAGCAACACCGCACTGCCCAGAAAGGCGAAAACCAGCCGCACCGGATCGCGGCGCACCTGCATTGCCTCGCGCGCGGTATAGGCCAGCATCCGGCTGAGGCTGAAGCCGGTGGCATCGACAGGCGGGGCCGGCTCGCTTGCCAGCCCCTCGGCCACCGGCGCCTCGGGCGGGATGGCAGTGGAAATATAGTGGATGAAGGCTTGTTCCAGATCGGCTGTGCTGCTTTGTGCGACGATGCCCTGCGGCGTGTCAGTGATCAGGACACGGCCGGCATGCATCAGTGACATGCGGTCACAACGCAGCGCCTCATCCATGAAATGGGTTGAAATGAAGATCGTCACCCGGTCCTTGCGCGACAGCTCCATCAGCAATTGCCAGAAATCATCGCGGGCCTGCGGATCCACGCCCGAAGTCGGCTCGTCCAGGATCAGAATTTCCGGTGAATGGATGACGGCAACTGCCAGCGACAGCCGTTGCCGCAGCCCCAGCGGCAAGCTGCCCGCAGGCTGGTCAAGGTAATCCGTCAGACCGAAGCGGGCGACCAGATCATCAATGCGGGTGCGCGCCAGTTCGCGGGGCAGATGGAACAGTCGCGCGTGCAGGACCAGATTCTCGCGCACGCTGAGTTCGCCATAAAGCGAAAACGCCTGTGTCATGAAACCGACGCGGGCGCGGGCATCCATGCCCTGCTCGGCGATGGGGCGGCCGAAGATCCAGGCCTTGCCCTCGCTGGGTTGCAAGAGGCCGGTCAGCATCTTCATGGTCGTGGTCTTGCCGCAACCGTTCGAGCCGAGAAAGCCGAAAATCTCCCCGCGCGGAATGTCGAAGCTGACGTTGTCGACAGCGGTGAAATCGCCGAAACGCCGGGTCAGGCCGCGCGCCTTGATAGCGATGTCTCCATCCGGTGAGGGAGAGGGTGCCGCGGGCGAAATCACCGACGTATCTGCTGCGCCGTCATCCGCCCCGCCCGTGCGCCGCAGCAGGCTGACATAGGCATCCCCAACCGATCCGGTGCCGGTCCGCTCCATCAGCGCCTGCGGCGAGCCTTCTGCCAGAACATGACCGTCGTTCATCGCCACCAGGTGATCGAACAGCGCCGCTTCCTCCATATAGGCGGTCGAGACCAGCACGCTCATTTGCGGACGGTCCCTGCGAATGGCGTCGATCAGATCCCAGAACTGGCGGCGCGACAGCGGATCGACGCCGGTTGTCGGCTCGTCCAGCAACAGGAAGTCCGGGTCATGGATCAGCGCCGCGCAAAGCCCTGTCTTCTGCTTCATCCCCCCCGAGAGTTTGCCGGCGGGTCGCTCGAGAAAGGGAAACAGCCCGGTCGCCCGCGTCAGGCGCGCGATCCTTGCCGACCGATCGGCCCGGCCGAGGCCGAACAGCTTGCCGAAGAACTCCAGATTCTCGCGCACCGAAAGATCGTGGTAGAGGTTCTTGCCCAAGCCCTGCGGCATGAAGGCCAGTCGGTTGCCGACCGCGTTGCGGTGGCGCGCGCTGCCCATGGCGCCACCAAGGCAGGTGATGCCGCCCTCCTGAAGGCGCTTGGCGCCAGCAACGAGCCCCATCAGCGTCGATTTGCCGACCCCGTCGGGGCCGATCAGCCCGACCATCCGCCCGGCGGGCAGGTCAAGCGAGACATCCGCAAGCGCCAGCACCTTGCCATAGCGATGCGTGACACCCTCCAGCCGGGCGACGGGTTCGGGCGTTGTCATGGCGTGTCTGCGCCGGCTGTCGCGGGCAGGTCGATCAACGGTGGCGTCAGGCCGACGGGCCAGCTTGGCAGGTGGCCATCCGGATCGGCCAGCCGCACCCAGACCACGCCGCGCACGCCGGTCTTGACCTGATCTGTGCGCGCCTCCACCAGTTCAGGCGGCACCCGCACCCGTATACGAAACATCAGGTTTTCGCGCTCGGTCAGGGTCTCGACCTGTTTGGGGGTGAACTGGGCCTGCGGCGAGACGAACATCACCTGCGCCGGCATCGCGCGATCAGGCATGATGTCGGCCACGATCCGCGCCTCGTCACCGATTACCACCCTTGGTGCGTCAGCGGCGGGCAGGAAAAATTCCATATAGACATCTTCGAGACTGGCCAGCGTCAGGATATTGCCGCCGGCGCCGATGATCTCGCCCGGCTGGGCCAGCCGGTAAAGCACCCGTCCCGCTCCCTCGGCATGCAGCGTGGCATCTGCGATCCTGGCCGCGATCTCGTCGCGGGCTGCGGCCTCGGCATCGACACTGCGTTCCCGTGACCGAAGCGTTGCATGGGCCGCCGCAAGTCCGGCTTCGGCGACACTGACCTCGGTGCGCTTGATGTCCAGATTGGCTTGCGAGGTAATATCGCGGCTGGCCAACCGCTCGGTGCGGGTCGCCTCGCTCTCTGCCAGCGCCAGCCGCGCCTTGGCCTCGTCCACTTGAGCTGAGGCTACCCCGACGGCGGCATGGGCGCTCTCCACGGCTGCCTCGGCGCGGGCCAGTTGTGCGCGCAGTTCTGCCGTATCCATCACCACCAGCACGTCGCCTTTGCTGACCCGGTCTCCCTCGCGCACGCGGATTTCCGCGATGCGCCCCGCCAGTCGCGGCGAAATGTCGATCAGATCGGCCTCGATGCGGCCGTTGCCGCGCGAAAATCCATCCGGTGGCAGGTCGGAGGGTTTCAACAGCACCGTCCAGGCGCCAAAGCCCATCAGCCCGGCCAGCGCAATGGCAAGGATGATCATGGAAACACGGCGGGTCATGGTGTGACCTCGTTGCAGTCGTCGGCGTTACCGGTCGGTGGGTTGGCGCTACCCAGGACGCCCGTGCGATAGATTACGAAAACTCGCAACGCATCGGCGCGCATTCGGGTCACGTCGCCATGCAACAAAAGCTGCACGACAAGACCCTGGATCATGCCCAAATAAAGCGTGGCTGCGGCCTCGATATCCAGCTCCCGGCTCAGCGCGCCTTCTGCCACGCCCGCCGACAGGATGCGGTGCAGCCGCGTGGCGTAGTTTTCAAGCAGCACGCGCGCCATCCGTTTCGCCGCCGTATCACTGTTGCGCTGAAGCTGACCGAAGATCATCCGCGGCACACCGGGATGTTCGGCGATGAAGTCGATATGGCCCAGAAACATTGCCTCGAGGGCGGCCATGGGTTCGGCCTGCGCGCCCGCCAGCCGATCGATGCGCGCCAGCAGCCGGTCGGCCACCCACTCCATCGTCCCCAGCCAGAGCGCTTCCTTGTTCGGGAAGTGCTTGAACAGCGCCCCCTGCGTCATGCGCATATGTGCGGCAACCTCGGTGGTGGTGATGGTTTCCGGATTGGCGTGCGCCGCCAGTTCCACGACCGCCTCGACCGCCTCGGCGCGGCGCTGCTCGGCGGGCAGATATTTTGCACGCATGATATGCCCTCGGATAAGCGTGTTTGATGAAAGTATGTGTTCACTTCCTATGAGTTTGTAGATGACTCGTCAATGGGAAAATCTGGTGAAGTAACCATTGGCCATCCAGGATTCGCATGATAAATGAATAGAAGTAATTGATCGCTTGATTCTTAAATGTGGAGATGCGCGATGCCGGCGAGAGCCAAGTTCGAGGGTGGGGATCAATCGGAGACCTCACAATGTTACGTCACGCCAAATGCCCTCATCCTCATCGCCGCTTTAAGCCTGACGGTTGTGGCACACCCCGCGCAGGCCGAGGTCATGAGTGCCGCCGAGATTGCGGAGCAGATCGTCGATAAGGATCTGGTCGCGCGGCGCATGGGGGCCAGGGTCCATTTGCGCTATGATGTCAGCGGCACAGTCACGATCCGCGCCCCATTCTTTTCCGGAACGGGTAGTTGGGAGCGCGATGGCGATCGGCTGTGCATGACCGTGAGGGGCGGGCCAAATCCCGGAACCTCATGCCATAGCTTTGAGAACCTCGGTGGTGGGCGGTTTCGCAACTCTGACGGCATGGTGTTGCAGTTGAACAACTGAACCCACGTTTCGGACGACAGGAAGAACCAACGGCCAGCAGGATATAAAGTATGATACGCAACTGGATATTCGGCGGTCTCGCCATCGTCTTCGGGTTAGCTACTGTTGCAGAAGGCGGCAGCGTTCTGCTCGGTAGCAGATCTGCAACCGCAGCAACCGGCAATTTTGTACCGCTCGTGCTGTGGGTTAATTTCTTGTCTGGTTTTTTCTATGTTCTAGCCGGGACGGGCATAGTTATGGCCCGGCCTAGTGGGTTGTTTCTTGCTCGTGGACTGGCTGTAGTGCTGCTGGTGCTGTTTGGCTGTTTCATCTTCTACGTCCTGCTGGGCGGTGCATGGGAGACGCGAACGCTGGGCGCAATGATCCTGCGCCTGAGTTTCTGGGCCGCCGTCGCCTTGCTGGTCAAACCGCGGTCGAAAGCTGCTCGAACAGCCTGACCCTGCGGAAATCGACATCGACAACATGCTGGATGGAGCGTCTCAGCCTGCTGATCAAGCTGCACTTCATGAGCGGCGCTCTGTCATTGATTTGCAATCCTCATGGCCTGCATCATGGACCACCTGAGATGCGCATAGGACCGAGTCATACCCCCGGCCGTCGGACTGCCAACATCACAACTCAGGAACCCGGCAACGCGCGTTGCACGACCGCAGCTTGCCATTCCTGGATCGCCTTTTGCAGGCCTTGAGCATAGGCAGTCTGCGCCGCAACCAGTGGTGCCCCCATGGCCAGGACCCCGCTCATGCTGGCTCCAGCCAACTGCATGAAAATATCTGTCGGCAAGCTGAAGGAAGTTTCGGGTTCGCATTGCTGCGAGACTCGGCCGACCTCTGCCCTGGTCTTTGCGATGACATCCTCGTGATAGCGGCATGCGGCCTCAAGCCCGCGATGGCGGAAATCTTGTGACAGGTTCAGAATACGAAGCATCAGCTCTAAATTTGCCTTATGCAGGTTAAGAGGGTGCATATCGATCTCCATTGCAGACTCCTTACGGTGGGATAGGGGCTTTGCCTGTTGCCTGACGCCCGCTTTGATCTGTCGCTTTTCCTGAACCACTGCGATCATCTCTCCAGCACGTAGGTGCCGGGAGCATCCCCCAGCGGCGCAAGGCCAGCTTTCGTGGCCCCCATCGACGGCGGGGCGACCTGCTCCTCGGACGAGCGCGTGGCAAGCCAATCGCCCCAAGCCGGCCACCATGAGCCTTGTTGCACCGGGATTTCCTCGCGCCACTTGTCGGGATCGGTAAAACGCTGGCCATGTTTGCGCGTCGCGATCTGGAAGCTGCGATTGGCGCGCCCCGGCTCGCTGACCACACCGGCATTGTGGCCGCCGCTGGTCAGGGCAAAGGTGACGTCGGCGCCGCCGATCAGCCGATGGACCTTGTAAACGGTTTTCCACGGCGCCACATGATCGCGCACCGTGCCGACGGCAAAGACCGGCAGACGGATGTCACTCGGTACCGCCGGAATGCCATCGACCAGATAGCGTCCGTCGGCAAAGTCGTTATCCAGATAGAGCTTGCGCAGATATTCGCTGTGCATCCGCGCCGGCATACGTGTGGTATCGCTGTTCCAGGCCATCAGGTCGAACAGGCCCTGCCGTTCGCCCAGCAGATATTCCTTCATCTGGCGCGACCAGATCAGATCCTGCGAATTGAGCAACTGGAACGCGCCGGCCATCTGCCAACCGTCTAGATAACCCTTGTCGGCCATGATCGAGTCAAGAAAGGCAAGCTGGCTTTCGCCGATGAACAGCGACAATTCACCCGGTTCGCGGAAGTCGATCTCGGCCGCCAGGAGGGACATGCCGCGCAGTCGCTCGTCTCCGTCGCGCGCCATGGCCGCGGCGGCAATCGCCAACAGCGTGCCGCCAAGGCAATAGCCGACCGCGTTCACCTGGCGATCCGGCACGATGGTGCCCACCGCATCCAGTGCCGCCATCACCCCAAGCCGGCGATAATCCTCCATCCCCAGATCGCGGTCGTCCGAGCCGGGATTGCGCCACGAGATCATAAAAACGGTGTGCCCCTGATCGACCAGCCAGCGCACCATCGAATTATGCGGCGAGAGGTCGAGAATATAGTATTTCATGATCCATGACGGCACGATCAGCACCGGCGTGGCATGGACCCTGGAGGTGGTGGGCGCATATTGGATCAGTTCAACCAGATGGTTTCGGAAGACGACCTTGCCCGGCGTCAGCCCCACGTCCTTGCCGACAATGAAATCCTCGCTGCCCGCGGGTGGCGCGTCGGCAAGGATCCCTCCCAGATCCTCCAACCAGTTCATCGAGCCCCGCCACAGATTGGCGCCACCGGTCTCGGCGGTCTTTTGCAGCACCTCGGGGTTGGTCCAGAAAAAATTGACCGGCGACAACATGTCCAACCATTGCCGGGCGGAAAAGGACACCATGTCCTCATGCTGGCCCGAGACGCCCCGCACCCCGGACGTGGCGGATTGCCACCATTCCTGTTGCAGCAGGAAGCCCTGATGGATGACGTTGAAGGGCCATTTTTGCCAGGCGTCGCCTTCGAAACGGCGGTCCTGTTCCAAGGGCTCAACGCAGTTGGGGCAGTTGGGGTTGGCGGCCGAACGCAAGACATAGTTTAGAAACCGCCGGTGCCCATCGAAGGCTTCTTCAAGCAATTTTCGCCGCTTGCCCGGCGAGATTGCCAGATGAAGCGCCCAGTCATGCCAGGCGAGTTGCGCGGCGGCGGGCGACAGCCCGCGGGTGGCGCGAGCAAGTGTCATATGCGCCAGCTGATCGAGCGGGTCGGTACCATGTGATTCACTATCGCCTGCTCTTGCGGCGGCGACTGCCTCAGGCGAATCAGTCATGGTCGCGCTCCACCTTCATAGAAGTAAACTAATACTTGCTTTTTGAAGTAAGGGCAACCACCTCGCAAAGCCGGTCTGTTCAGGTGATCGTAGACATCAGTTTTCCGGGATCCCTCCGGCGATCAGGATGAAGGGACTCGCCGCAGCCGCCCCGGTCCGCTCCAGAACAAATGCGCCAGCATCCGATATCGCCTGACCTGGTCGTTGACGCATGCCTGGATAGAGCGCGGCAAGCATTGCATATCGGCTGTGTCCCTGAGCATCCGGAGATCGGATATCGCCAACATCAATGAGGGCGACGCCAGACGATTCGGTGGCAGCGGTAACCCGTAGATCCCCTACATTCAACGCCCCAACCCGCGGTTGTCCGGCGTTCAGCCTTGCCGAGATCTGTAACGCTCGATCGTCGGGGGCGACGAGTACAGCCAAGGGTGGATCCAGTGGTCCTATTACGCTGAGTTGCGCCCGAAATACGTCTACATCAATATCCGGTGCGGCCAGAACGACCTGTAGCCGGCGAAGAGTGGGATCATCCCCAGTCAATCGCAACTGGCGAAGTGCCTCCATTACCAACCACCCGCCCATTGAGTGACCCAACACGGTGATCTGGCCGATCCGTATGTCTCGAGCCAGCGTTGCCAGCAGTCCTGTCAGGTGATCACGCGAGTAGGTTGCGGCCTCACGATCGGCGGCATATCCCATCATGGCCGCATTTGATGGCCAAGAGAACAGAATAGCCGCACCCTCTCCGCCGCTGTCATGGGTAATCTGCGCCAGGCGAAACAGGCCCTCCTGAAAACTGGTGTTGTAGCCATGCACGAAAACCCGCACGTCTGCACGTTCCGGTCCAGATGCAACGTGATCGATGAGGGCCGACAGCGGCATGTCCTGTCTGGCGGCGACGGTCATGGCGACCAGTGGATCCGGATGCCGCCCCGGCCATTCGATGTTGCCGGCCTTGTGCGTGGGCGGGATCGAGATGGAAAAGCGTGCCGCCGAGAAGGTCGTGGCTCGCGCATCACTGAAACCAGATGCAGGATCGTCGGGGGATTCCTGTCGCAACCGGTTGGTTGCTGCATACAGGGTCACGACATCTGCTCCCGGCAGACTTGGAACCGGCACAAGGACACTGTCACCTGGTCGAGATGCGCACCCAGCGCCCAGCCAAGGTATCACGAGAAGGACCAGCAGGAGGACCCGAACACGCATAATGTATCACGGCACCTTTCGTGAGGTCAAAAATCATATCGACACATAATAGAAGTAATTACTCACTAGTATCAATCCCCCAGGCAACCTCACCCTCAACTCACCAAGGCGCCTCAGTCATGTAAAGCAAGCATCCAGCCGGGCTGCGAACGGCCGGCCGAAGGTTGGTCCGATTGTCGCGACTATCGGGCGCCGGCAGCTTCGCTCAGCTTCCGTGAAGCTATCGGGAGAACCACGATCGCCTCAAAGCCGGACAAGCTTCCCGGCCTTGGCGATTGCAAGGTGAGCTTTGACGAAATCCGATCGGCAATGCTGGCGACGATGGCAAGGCCAAGCCCGCTGCCTTCCGTTCCGGCTGTCCTCCTCTCAAAACGGCGGGTCAGCCGGCCAAGTGCTTCTGTCGGCACGACGGGGCCTTCATTGGCGACGCGGAACGTGCCGTCCTCACTGAGGCTTACCGTGATCGGTTTGTCAGATGCGCCGTGCCGCAGGGCGTTCTCAATGAGGTTGCGGCCGATGATGCCAAACGCATCGGGGTCGAGGTCGGACATTACCGGGTGCTCCGGCAGGGCGAGCGCGATCCGGTTCGGTGCTGTCCTCTCGATATCGTCCACGACCAGACGGGCAGTGATGCGAAGATCGGATAGGTGATCGAGCCGTAACCGCCCGCCTTCTGCTCGGGCCAGTTGCAGAAGCCGTTCCGCGATCCGGGCCAGCCGCTTCAACGAGGCCTCGATCTCGGCAGCCCTGTGGCCGGCGCCGGTATCTTTCGTTTCCACCTGTATCCGCTGGGCCTGCGCGATTGCGCCTGCCAGCGGTGTTCGCAATTCATGCGCTGCGTTGGCGGCGAAGGTGCGTTCGGCCTCGAATGTGGATTTGAGTTGCGCCAGAAGCACATTGATCGCCGTCCCCACCGGGGTGGCCTCGACGGGAAGATCGTCGCAGGCGACGGGGGCGAGGTCGCGCGGCGAACGCGCGGCCAGCCGGTCGCGGTAGCGGCGCAACGGGGCCAGACCCGAGCGGACAGTCAATACGATCGCCAACAGTGCGGCAGGGATGAATACCAGCAGCGGCAACCCCAGGCCCGCCCAGACATCGCGTGCCGCCGCCGCGCGATGGGCAAGCGGCTCGGCGACCGTGAGGCGGATCGTGCCTTGCAGGGCGTCCTCGCCATACAGGCGATGGGTTGCGGTTGTGCGAAAGCCCGGACCGTTCCATTCAGGGAAGATGGCGGGATCGGCCTCATGCGATTGCAGAAGAATTCGCCCTTCGTCATCGCGCACAATATAGGTGAGGAATTCGTCGTGGTCGCGCAGGTCGGCAAGGTGCTGCGTCACACCTTCCTCCTCACGTCCGACGATCTCGACAGCGGCCAGCGGCAGCAGGCGCTGCGCCGCTTCCTGTAGCGACGAGTCGAAGATCCTGTCCATCTCGTGCCGCAGCATGACCGCCGTGGTGGCGGCGGCTGCGATCCACAGAAGCGTCAGAAGGATACCGAGCGACACCCCCAACCGCATCTGAAGG
The DNA here is from genome assembly GCF_046507575.1 of Pontitalea aquivivens. NCBI lineage: Bacteria > Pseudomonadati > Pseudomonadota > Alphaproteobacteria > Rhodobacterales > Paracoccaceae > Pontitalea > Pontitalea aquivivens. Next base: position 18,189 of record NZ_JBKFEY010000018.1, read on the forward strand.
CTGCGTGGCATCGTCATGGCGAACCTAGCCGGTAGCCCAACCCGCGCTCGGTCTCGATCACCTCAGCGCCCAGCTTCTTGCGCAGCCGGCTGACATGGACCTCGATGGTGTTGCTTTCCACCTCGGTATCGAAGGCATAAAGCTTTTCCTCGAGCTGTACCTTGGACAAGAGATGCCCGGGGCGGGTGAGGAACGTCTCGAACAGTGCCCATTCACGTGCGGTGAGCTGCACCGGCCGGCCGTCGCGGCGGATGCTGCGCGAGGCAAGGTCGACGGTAAGCGCGCCGTGGACGATGATCGGGTTGGGATTGCCGCTATAGCGCCGCGCGACCGAGCCGATCCGCGCGGAAAGCTCGGCCAGATCGAAGGGCTTCACCAGATAGTCGTCGGCACCGGCGTTCAAACCTTCGATCCGGTCCGAAATCTGGTCCAGCGCGGTCAGGATGATCACCGGCGTCACGTCGCCGCTGGTGCGCAGCGACCGAAGGAAGGTGATGCCGCGTCCGTCGGGCAGCATGAGGTCCAGCAATACCAGATCATAGCCGGTGCCGGCCATCGCATCGCCGGCTGCGTCCAGGCGCGTGACCCAATCCACCGACTGGCCACCCGCGGCGATCTGGTCCCGCACGGCGGCACCCAGAACGGTATCATCCTCGATCAGCAGGATCCGCATGATCTTCCTACTCGTTTGCCTCTGGCCATTAGGGGTCTGCTGCCGGACGGTGCTAAATCCTACGCTAAGCTCTTTTCGGCCACCTGTACTCCCCTGTGAGTAAGATGTGCGCCCATCCGAGGGGCGAGATGTGAGCCAGAAGGCCGGGCGAACAGTCGAGACCGGCGCGGTGGCGGCTTGTGACTGCCTCCCCGAGATGTTTGGTGTTCCAGTAGATGATGATGGCGGCGAGCAGATTGAGGCCTGCCATGCGGAAGTGCTGCCCTTCGGCGGACCGGTCGCGGATTTCCCCTTGGCGGCCGATGCGTAGGGCGTTTTTCAGAGCGTGATGAGCCTCGCCTTTGTTCAGCCCGATCTGTGCGCGGCGCTGCATGTCGGCATCGAGCAGCCAGTCGATGATAAAGAGCGTGCGCTCGACACGTCCGATTTCGCGCAAGGCCAAGGCCAGCTCGTGCTGTCGGGGATAGGCAGCGAACTTCCGCAACAATTGGCTCGGGGGCATGACGCCCGCGACCATGGTGGCAGCGCTGCGCAGGATGTCGGGCCAGTTTGCCGTGACGAGGGGTTCCTTGATCTTGCCGCCGATCAGCCCCTTCAGCTCTTTGGGGCAGGCTGCCGGGTCGAAGAGATAGAGGCGCTTCAATGGCAGGTCCCTGATGCGGGGGATGAACTGGAAGCCCAAGAGGGCTGTTACCGCGAAGACATGGTCGGTGAAGCCGCCCGTGTCGGCATACTGCTCGCGGATATTCTGGCCCGCGCCCGTCATCAGCAAGCCATCCAGAATGTAGGGAGCTTCGTTCACCGTGGCCGGGATGGTCTGGGTGGCGAAGGGGCCGAACTGGTCGGACACATGGGTGTAGGCCTTCAGCCCGGGCTCTTGGCCGTATTTGGCGTTGATGAGGTTCATCGCCTCGCCTTGTCGTGTCGTCGGGAAGAATTGCCCATCACTCGATGCCGTTTGTCCGGCACCCCAGAACCGTGCCATCGGCAGCGCGGACTGCGCCTCGATCACCTTTGCCAGTGCGCGCGACATGGCCTCGCCTTCGACATGCCATCGCGACAGGCGGGAGAGCTGGAAGTAGTCATGGGTGTTGGTAGCCCCTGCCATCTTGCTGAGGCCGAGGTTCAGTCCCTCGGCAAGCAGCACGTTCAAGAGGCCGATCCTGTCCTTGCAAGGCACACCCGTATGCAGATGCGTGAAGGCTTCGGTGAACCCGACCTCGTCATCCACTTCCAGCAAGAGATCCGTGACCCTGATTTCCGGCAGGCGCTTGTAGAGGTCGAGGACCATGGCTTCGGCTTCTTCGGGAACAGCGGCGGTCAGGCGGTCGATCTTCAGCACACCATCTTCGATCGACCCGCCCGGAATGGCCCCGGCCTTTGCAGCCCGCGCCAAGCGACGCAGGGCGTCGGACATTCGTGCCTTGCGGTCGGCGAGCCAGCTATCGGGCTCAAACGGCATGGCTAGCTTCGGCGTGGCGCGGGCAACCTCTGCCGGAACAAGCGCCTCCTTCAGGTCGCCAAACCGCCGTGAATGGGCGAGCCACACATCGCCCGAGCGGAAGGATTCCCGCAGATGGAACAGAACCGCGACTTCCCACAGACGGCCTGCATCGCCGCCATCCGCGTTCAGGTGCCGCAACCACTTCGACCCCCGGCGCAGAAACGTCAGCGGCAGGATCTCCGTCGTCTCCGTGCCCGCGATGATTGTGCTCGCCGCCAGCAGCGGTTCCGCCACGGGCGCGGCGCGAATGTCGAGCGTCCGCAGCATGCGCGGTGCGTAGCGGCGGAAGCGATGATACCCATGTCCGACATGCGCCAGAGGGTCGGCGGCCAAGGTGTCTGGCCGCCTCGACCTTCGATCTTCTGCCGGATGGAGCCGCACCGCCGGCCTTTCCGACTGAGGTCAGCGGCAGCACCGGGGTCTCGCTTGCTGCGATGGAGCCGCTCTCCGTGATTGCTGTCACGGAATTGCGCGAGCTGAGCTTTCCCTATCCTGGCGACGCCACGGACGCCTTCACTCTGAAGACGGATCGCGGCACCGGCTATCTCGATCAGGGGACGGGTGAGCTTCTGGCCTGGGCCGAGCTGACGATGTGGGAACGGATATCTGAAACCATCTACATGCTGCATACCGGGCAGGGGGCCGCATCTCTCGGCCTCGTGCTGGGTGTGCTGGCGCTCGGCGTGCCGGCAATAGGGGTGAGTGGTCTTGTGCTCTGGTTCGCGGAGCGGCGGTCAAGACCGCGTCTCCGTGGCAATCATCCTGCAAACGGCGCTGCGACCATCTTGCTGGTGGGCTCGGAGGGCGGCAGCACCTGGGGTTTCGCTGCGACGCTCCAACATGCGCTGACCACGGCGGGCCAGCGTGTTCATGTCGCGCCAATGTCCGGTTTCGAGCCGGCGCGCTATCCGCAGGCCGAACGGTTCGTCATTCTCGCCGCCACCTGGGGCGAGGGACAGGCTCCCGCCACGGCGAAGGGGTTCATTGAACGCCTCGCGGCGCTGGAATCCGTCCCTGAGGCCCCGCTTGCCGTGCTTGGTTTCGGCGATCGCAGCTTTCCCGCGTTCTGCGCGTTCGCCGATGAAGTCGCGAAGCGGGCTGCTGCCAAAGGCTGGGCGCAATTGATGCCCTTCGACACGGTCGATCGCCAGTCGCCGCAGGATTTCGCCCGCTGGGGCCGCGCCCTGGGGGCGGCGCTGGGGATCGAGCTTACGCTCGAACATATGCCAACCCCGCCCGTGACGGGGCGGCTCACCCTGATCTCGCGCCGTGATTACGGGGCGGAGGTGCAGGCGCCGACCACGATCCTGCGCTTTGCCCTACCCGAGGCGACGTTTTTGCAACGGCTGACAGGTCGGGGGTGTGGCCGGTTTCAGGCCGGTGATCTCCTCGGCGTTCTGCCCGAGGGTGCGGACCTGCCGCGCTTCTACTCGCTGGCGTCCGGACGGCGCGACGGGTTCGTCGAGATCGTGGTGCGCAAGCATCCCGGCGGCCTCTGCTCGGGTCAGCTTCTGGCGCTGGAGCCGGGCCAGGCGATCCGCGCCTTGGTCCGGCACAATCCGGCTTTCCATGCCGCAGGAGGACGCTCGCCGCTGATCCTGATCGGCGCTGGCACCGGAATCGGCCCGCTTGCGGGCTTCATCCGGGGCAACAGCCGCAAGCGGCCCATCCATCTGGCCTTCGGGATGCGCCACCCCGACAGCGATTTCCTGTATCGCGACGATCTGGCCGGCTGGCAGGTCGATGGCCGTCTGGCGCGATTGACCACCGCGAACTCGCGCGGGGCAAAGCCGCGCTATGTCCAGCACTCGCTGCGGGCCGAGAGCGCTGAACTGATCCGGCTGGTGCAAGAAGGGGCGCGCATCATGGTCTGCGGCGGGCGCGACATGGCCTCGGGTGTGGCCGAGGCGCTGACCGACATCCTCGCGCCGACGGGCCTTACCCCGCTCGCGCTGAAAGCGGAGGGGCGCTATGCCGAAGATATCTACTGACCCGGGCCGCCACGCGCTGAACGGCCCGACCATGGGCACGCGCTGGTCGGCGCTTTTCCACGCCGATGCCGGGCTGGACCCCGCCCCGGTGCAGGCTGCCCTGCAAGCGGTCGTGACGGAGGTCGATGCCGCGATGTCGACATGGCAACCCGACAGCGACTTAATGCGCCTAAACCGGGCGCCCGCAGGCGCCTGGGTGGCCGTTCCTGCCGGCTTGGCCGAGGTGCTGAACCTCGGGCTGCGGATCGGGGCTGTATCGGGCGGTGCTTTCAACATCGGCATGGGCGATGCGGTGCGCGCCTGGGGTTTCGGCCCCGAGGAGGCCGATGCCGGAGCTATCCGTGCGACCATGGTAATCACGCGCCCGCCCGCGCATGAGGTGCTGGAGATCGACCGCGCGGCCGGGTTGGCGCGAAAACATGCACCCATCACGCTCGACCTGAACGGCATCGCCAAGGGCTACGGCGTCGACAGGTTGGCCGAAATGTTGCAGGGCTTCGGCATCACCGGGTTCCTTGTTGGCATCGACGGCGAGATGCGGGCCTCCGGGCTGCGGCCCGACGGCATGCCCTGGACCGTCGCCGTCGAGGCGCCGGATCCCGAACGCCGCGCGCGCCACTCGGTCCTGATGCTGCAAGATGCCGCCGTCGCCACCTCGGGCGATTACCGGCATCATATCACCGTTCAGGGCCAGCGCCTGTCGCATACGATGGACCCGGCGACGGGCGGCCCGCTGCGGTCGTCGCCGGCCTCGGTCACGGTCGTCACGGGCAGCTGTGCCGAAGCCGATGCCTGGGCAACCGCGCTGATGGTGCAGGGTCCGCAGGCGGGCGGCGAACTCGCCGCACGCCTTTCCCTCGATGCGCTGTTTCTGATGCGCGAGGCAGGCGGCATCCGGACCCATGCCGTCGGGGCGTTGTTCGACAGCCCGATGGTATCGGCGGCAGGCCGCGAGGGTCTGGATTGTGCCTGAGGTCTGTCCATTCGTGCAATGGGTCTTTGCAGGTTTTGTCAATTCTCGTGCGAAAACGGACAGCTTATGTCTATCCCAAGCCCGGCTGCGTCTGTCGATGCCCGCCGCGGCCAGAACCACTTGGCAGATACAGGAGATCACTATGCGGACTGTAAAATCTTTCACCACCGTCGCTGTCGCTCTCGCCCTCGCGCTGGGGTCAGCTGGCATTGCCGCCGCGCAATCCCAGGGACATGACAGCCATGGCGCGGGGGCTATCGAGATCACGCTGAACGATGGCGCCAAATGGCAGGGCGATCAGAACATGATCACCGGCATGACCGCGATTCACGGAACCATGGCCGCGAACCTGGCCGCGATCCACAACGGCACCCTGCCGGCCGATGCCGCGAATGGGGTCGCTGCCGATGTCCAGAAGCAGGTCGATTTCATGGTCGAGAACTGTGTGCTGGAACCTGAGGTAGACGAGCAGTTCCATATCGTCCTTGGTGAGGTGATGACCGGCATCTCGGCATTGGAGGCCGGCGAGGTCGAGACTGGCGCGGTGACGATTGTTCAGGCGTTGAACGCCTATGGCGAGCATTTCGAGCATCCCGGCTGGCAGATGATCGACTGACGCCACGGGCGCAGGCATGGGCCGGCGCGGGCGTCACGCCTGCGCCGGCCTTGTCTTGCACGGGCAGCGCCCCTCCAGCAGGTCGGCATCGGCCGCCAGGGCCGTCGCCATGAAGTCCAGAAACAGGCGGATGCGCGCGGTTTGGCGCAGATCCTCGTGAATCAGCAACCACAGGTCCAGCATGAAGTCCTCGGGCAGCGCGGCGGCGCGGATCAGGCTGGGGTCGCAATCGGCGATCACGCAAGGCAAGGCGGCAAGTCCGATCCCCGCCTTCGCACCGGCATGGGCGGCGATGATCGAGTTTGTCCGGTAAACCTGTCGCGCATCCGGCCACCAGCGGGCCAGGCGGCGGCTGAGCGGACCATGGGCCGAGCCGTAGCCGATCCAGTCGCCATCGGCCGGATCGTCCGCCCCCCGCGCATGAAGGCCCGCCGCACCATAGACAGCGAAGGCAAGCCGCCCGACACGCCGCCCGACCAGCGTTTCCTGCCCCGGATTGCCCAGCCGCAACGCGACATCGGCCTCACGCCGGGTCAGGTCCAGCACCGTATCCGCCACCACCACCTCGATCTCGATCTCGGGCCATTCGGCGCGGAAGGCGGCGACGTGGCGGGGCAGCACACCCACCGCCAGCAGGTCGGTCGTGGTGATGCGGATCGTCCCAGTGGGCCGCTGGTCCTGTCCGGTAACCTTCAGCCCCAGCGCGGTGATTTCTTTCTCGATGCGGATGACGGAATCGCGCATCTCCTCGCCCGCCTGGGTCAGAGCATAGCCGCCGGGCAGCCGGTCGAACAGCCGCACCCGCAACCGCGCCTCGAACGCGCCGATGCGGCGAAAGACGGTGGAATGGGTAACGCCAAGGCTGCGCGCCGCCCCTGAAAGCGACCCCGCCCGCGCCACGGCCAGAAACAACCGCAGATCGTCCCAATCCTGCGCCTGTGCATTCATGCAATGATCCCTTGTCGAAATTGCCACTCCTGATCCTGAAAGGACAGCATATCTTGAGTTCACAAGCAATGACCGCCCCACCGGGCGGCGACATGAAAGGAACCAGCCATGACCAAGACCATCCTGCGCAGCGACGAATTTTCCTGCCCCTCCTGCGTCACCAAGATCGAGAAGGCGCTGGCGGCAACTCCCGGCGTGACCGCCGCCAAGGTGCATTTCAACACCGGCCGCATCGAGGTCGAGCATGACCCCGCATCCGCCCCGGTCGAGGCCCTTGTCTCGGTGGTGAAATCCACCGGCTACGAGGCCCGCCCCGCCGCATTCTGACCCATCCCTTCCAGCCCGGCCGTGCCTGCCCGCGCGGCCGGGCCTTCACATCACGAGGCCCCGCATGTTGACCCCTATCCTGACAATTCTTCACCAGTCGGCCAGCCGCAGGAAGTGGCTGACCATCATCAGCGGCAGCCTGATCGTGCTGGGCCTGATCGCCCTTTACGGGTTCGGCCTGCGCGGGCTCTGGGCGGCATCTATGCTGGCGGCGGCCTTTATCGCCGGCTCTGACATCGCCTGGCGGGCGTTCCACGCGCTGCGAATTCGCCATTTCTCGATCGAGTTGCTGGTGACCGTTGCGGCTATTGGCGCGCTGTTCATCGGCGAATATTGGGAATCGGCCGCCGTTACTTTCCTGTTCAGCTTCGGCGCCTGGCTTGAAGCCCGCACCCTGCGCCAGACCCGTGGCGCGCTGGCCGATCTGCTGAAGGCCGCGCCCGAGGTCGCCACCGTGATCCGCGACGGCCAGCCGGTCGAGATTGCCGCCAGTGCCGTCCAGCCGAATGAGGTCGTGCTCGTGCGCGCCGGAAACCGCATCCCCGTCGATGGCGAGGTGATCGACGGTAACGCCGCCGTGTCCGAGGCCGCCATCACCGGCGAGCCGATCCCGGCCGAGAAAGCCCCCGGCTCCCACGTCCATGCCGGCACCATCGCGGAAAATGGCGTGCTGCGCATCCGCGCCACCGGCATCGGCGCCGATACCACGCTGGCCCGGATCATCCGCCGCGTCGAAGAGGCGCAGGAGGAACGCGCCCCCAGCCAGCGCATGATCGAGCGTTTCGCCCAATGGTATACGCCCGGCATCATGGTGCTGGCGCTGGGTGCCTGGGCGGTGACGCAGGATATTCGCCTCGCGCTGACCCTTCTGGTGGTGGCCTGTCCGGGCGCCCTGGTGATCTCGACGCCGGTCTCCATCGTCGCCGGCATCGGGCGGGCGGCGCGCTCGGGCATCCTCATCAAGGGCGGGCAGCATCTGGAAAGCGCCGGCCGCATCGACATGCTGGCGCTGGACAAGACCGGCACCCTGACCGAGGGCCGCCCCAGCCTGGTCGAGATCGTGCCTCTTGGCGGAATCGATCGTGCCGAATTGCTGCACTGGACGGCGATCGCCGAATCCGGCTCGGACCACCCGCTGGGCCGCCCGATTATCGAGGCCGGCCGTGCCGAGGGCGAGATTCCCGCGCCCGAGACGGTCGAGGAAGTGGCTGGCATGGGTCTGGTGGTCCACCACGACGGGCGGCAGGTCGCGGCCGGCAACCGGCGGCTGTTCGACCGGCTGGGCATCGGTTTCGACGCCGAGGCCGAGGCCGCGCTGGCCGGGGTTCTCGGGCGCGGGCGCACGCCGATCATCGTGGCGCTGGACGGGCGCATCGCGGGCATCTTCGGGCTGTCCGACCAGCCCCGCCCCTCGGCCAAGGGCGCCATTGCCCGGCTGCGCGACATCGGGGTCAGCCGCATCGCCATGCTGACCGGCGACCAGCCGCAGGCCGCCCAGGCCATCGCCGCCGAGATCGGCATCGACGAGGTTCATGCCGGCCTGATGCCCGAGGACAAGCTGGACCTGATCCGCCGCTTTCAGGCCGAGGGCCGCCATGTCGCCATGATCGGCGACGGCATTAACGACGCCCCAGCGCTGGCTGCCGCTGATACCTCGATCGCCATGGGGGCCGCGGGCTCGGACGTGGCGATCGAGACCGCCGACATTGCGCTGATGGCCGACGATCTGGAGAAACTGCCCGAGGCGATGGCGATTTCCCGCGCGACGCTGAGCAATATGCGCCAGAACCTCGTCATTGCGCTGCTGACCGTGGCCGGGCTGCTGTTTGGCGTGTTCAGCGGCGATGTGCATATGGCCGAGGGCATGCTGATCCACCAGCTTTCGGTGCTGGTGGTGATCGCCAACGCCATGCGCCTGCTGCGCGTCCCGCGCGGTCCCGGCGGACGCCGGCCTGCGCAGGCAGCGGTGCCCGCGACCGCCTAGGCGCTTGTGCCTCATCGACAATTCCGCTCCCGTGTCCATGGCGCGGGGGCGTTTTCATGGGGGATGACATGACCGATAGCAATGATGTTCGGGACATCCGCGAGGTTCTGGATTTCTGGTTCCCCGAGGGCCGCGCGCTGGACATCGACCCCGACCGCCATGCCAAGCTGTGGCGCTGGCGGATGCATGGCGGCGCGGACGGTGAGATTGCGGCGCGGTTCGGCCCGCTGACCGAACGCGGCGCGGCGGGGGCGCTGGATCATTGGGCGGCAACGCCCGGGGGCAGGCTGGCGCTGATCGTGGTGCTGGACCAGTTCCCGCGCTCGCTGTGGCGGGGCAGCGCGCTTGCATATGCGCAAGACCCGGCAGCACTGGCGCAGGCGCTGGCGGGGCTGGAAAACGGAGACTGGGCGGCACTTGGCCTGCCGTGGTTCCAGATCGCCTTCACCCAGCCTCTGGGCCATGCCGAGGGGCCGGACCATCTGGCCCGGATCGACCGGCTGATTGCCCTGCGGCGCGACATTGCCGCCCGCGCGCCGTCGGCCTTGCGCCCGCTCTATGCCTCGCTGGTCGATCAGGCCGGCAAGGTGCGCCGCGTCATCGCCAGCTTTGGCCGCCACCCGCATCGCAACGCCACCCTTGGCCGCAACTCGACGCCCGAGGAGGAGGCGTATCTGCAAAGGGGCGATTTCCCCCATCTGCGCGCCTTTCGGGACTAACGCCCCGCCGGCCAGGCCGGCAGCGCCGCGCCCGGCAATGCCTGTCCGCCCGCCGGTGCCTTGGGCCGGCGGATCGGGTCCGACAGCAGCCGCAGCCCGTTCAGCACCACCAGCACCGTGCCGCCTTCATGGCCGATCACCACCAGCGGCAAGGGCAGGTCGAAGAACAGCCCGCCGATGACCAGAACCACCATGGCGCCGATGGCAAAGGTCAGGTTCTGCCGGATCACCCTTGAGGTTCGGCGCGACAGGCGCTGCGCATCGGCCAGCCGCTCCATATCCTCGGAGAGCAGCGCCACATCGGCGGCCTGAAGCGCCACCTCGGACCCCGCCGCGCCCATGGCGATGCCGATATCGGCGCGGGCCAGCGCCGCGGCGTCGTTCACCCCGTCGCCGACAAAGGCGACCTTGCCGCTGTCGGTCAGCGCACCGACCGCGCGAACCTTGTCCTCGGGCAGCATTTCGGCGTGGATCTCGTCGGGGGCAAGGCCAAGCTGCGTGCCGATGCGCAGTGCGACCGGGCGGCGGTCGCCGGTCATCATCACGATGCGGCGCACGCCCCCCTTGCGTAAAGCCGCCAGCGCCGGGGCCGAACTGCCGCGCGGCGCATCGGCGACGGTGACCGCGCCCAGCACCTGCGCGCCACGGCCCAGATATACCACGGTGTCCGCGCCTTCGGCCAAGGATTGCAGGGCGGGGTGATCCAGCGGGGCGCCCATCGCCTGCGCAAGATAGGGGTTGCCGGCCCAGACCGGGCCAGAGGCATCGCGGCCTTCGATGCCGATGCCGGGCCTTGCGTTCACATCCGTCACCGCGACCGGCTGCAAGTCGCGGGCCAGGGCCTCGCGGTGGATGGCGGCGGCGATGTGGTGTTCGGAATGCGCCTCCAGCCCGGAAAGCAGCGACAGGAAGCCGGCCTGATCGCCGTCCAGCGCGACCAGCCGCGTCACCGCAGCGCGGCCGGTGGTCAGGGTGCCGGTCTTGTCGAAGGCGAAGATATCGACCTCGGCCAGCGTCTCCAGCGCGCCGCCGCCCTTGAACAGAACACCGCCCCGCGCCGCCGCCGACAGCGCCGACAGGATGGCGGCGGGAACCGAGATGACGATGGCGCAGGGGCTGGCCGCGACCAGCAATGTCGCAGCCCGGTAAAGCGCCTGTTCCCAGTCGTGTCCCAGGAAATAGAAGGCGGCGAAGGCGAGCATCGCGCCCGCCATGACGGCGACCGTGTAGCGTTGCCCGAACCATTCGCTGAACCGCTCGGACGGGGCGCGGGCGGCCTGCGCCTCGGTCACCAGCCGGATCATGCGGGCGATGGTGCTGTCGCTGACGCTACGCGTGACCTCGACATCCAGCACGCCATCCAGATTGATCGTGGCCTCGAACACTTGCGCGCCGGCCTCTTTCGACACGGGCATGGATTCGCCGGTGATATTGGCCTCGTCGATGCCACCGCGCCCGGTGACGACCACGCCATCGCTGGGCACCCGCGCACCGGGGCGCAGCACCACCACATCGCCGACGGCCAGCACCTCGGCGGGCACCTCCTCGACGGTGCCGTTGGCGGTCTTGCGCAAGGCGGTCTCGGGGCGCAGCGCCATCAGCGCCTCGATGGCGCGGCGCGCCCGGCCAAGCGCGCGCTCCTCCAGCGTGGTCGAGATGCTGAACAGCGTCAGCAGCACCGCGCCCTCGAACGGGGCACCGACGATTGCGGCGGCAATGGCGGCGGCGATCATCAGCAGGTCGATGTCCAGCACCCGCTCGCGCCACAGGGTCGAAAGCGCGCGCCAGCCGGTCGGCAGGCCACCAGCCAGATAGGCAAGCACCAGACCCGGAAGCTCGATGGGTGCCCATGCCTCGCCCGGCAGCCACCGCCCGGCAGCCGCCATTGCGAGGCCCAGCACGGTGGCCAGCGAAAGGGCCATGGACAGGTCGATGGAAGAGGATTTGGTCATGTCAGGGTCCTGGCTGGCACGACTGCGGCATGGGGCCGCAGTCGCTGGCTGGCTTGGGTTTATGCCTTGATCAGTGGGTGCGGCGGCCGCGAAAGGCAAGTGCGGCAATCGTGATCCAGATGCTGCTGCGCAGGATCATCGCGCCCATGGTGCGCGCCTCCCATGCGCCCCCCGAGACCACATGCCACAGAAAGGCGGTAAAGACCGCCACTGTCGCCAGCGCGATGCCCAGCGACAGCATCGGTGCCCAGCCCGCGCCGCGCCACAGGCCGATTCCAGCCAGAACATAGGCGAACCCGGCAAGGAAGTTGAACCACAGAACGAAGGGCACCGCTGCACCCATATCGACGCCGCCGAACAGCGCCCTGCCGCCCGAAACGATGGTCAGGAGGCCAAAGACCGTCGCCACGGCGGCGGTAATGGTCAGGGTGCGCGATCTTGTCGTCATGTCTTCCTCCGGGGTTTGGGGATCGGCCGGGTGGGTGTGACCCGGCCCGCCATGGGTCATGGGGTGCGATACGCGGAACGGACCGCGCCTCAGGGCCGGCCAAGCATGCGCCGCAGCACATCGGTCTTGAGCCAGAAATGATGGTAAAGCGCCGCGAGGATATGCAGGATGACCAGCGGAACCAGGACCAACCGCGCGATGGAATGGGCATCGCCGATTGCCTCGATGCCGGTCATCCAGGCGGCCGCGCCGGAAAGCACCATCAGGATCAGCAGGAGGTTGAGGGCCGCATGCGTGCCCGTTGCCAGAGCCTTCAGGGCCGGGTGCTCGCCTTCCGGCAGGCCCGGAACGCCGCGCCGACGGCGCAGCACCAGCCGCCACAGGACGAGAACCAGGATCAGCGCGCCGGCAACGGCATGGGGATTGATCGTCGGCTGGTTCGGCAGCGTGCCGTCCATCCGCCCGTCCCATGCCCCGACGATGCCGTCATGCATGAAGATCTGGAAAAAGACGAGGGTTGCAATGACCCAATGCAGGATGATCTGGGGTCTGGAATAGGATGTCGGTTGCATCTTGGTTGTGCCTTTTCAAGGACGGGTGAAGTTGCAGGATCGGGGTGCAGGGTCTTGTGGTCATGTCTGCCTCCCCGCAAGCCCGTCACGCGCTGACCAGATGGCCGTCGCGCAGGTGGATCAGGCGGTCGAAGCGGTCGAAGATCTTTTCGTCATGGGTGACGGTGACGATGCAGGCCTCCTGCTCGACGGCCAGTCGGCGCATGAGGTCCATCACCAGCCCGGCGCGCGCGCCGTCCAGCGCGGCAGTGGGCTCGTCGGCAAGGATGATGCGGGGGCGGTTGGCCAGCGCGCGGGCAATCGCCACGCGCTGCGCCTCGCCCCCCGACAGCAGCGCGGGCTTGACCATCGCGCGATGGCCGACCTCCAGATAATCCAGCAATTCACGCGCCCGTGCCCGGCCTTCGTCAGGGGGCCAGCCGGCAAGGTCCAGCACCACCGAGACGTTTTCCTGCGCGGTCAGGAAGGGCAGCAGGTTATGCGACTGGAAGATGAAGCCGATCTTGTCCAGCCGCAGCCGGCGCAGATCACGCCGCAGCCATTTGCCGTCGAACACCGGCTCGCCATCCAGCACCACGCGGCCCGCCGAGGGGGCAAGGATGCAGCCGATGACGTTGAGCAGCGTCGTCTTGCCCGACCCCGATGGCCCCAGCAGGGCGATCACCTCGCCGGCGCGCACCGTCAGATCGACCGCGCGCAGGGCATCGACGCGGGTTTCGCCCTCGCCGAAATGCTTGGCCACGCCTGTGACTTCGATCAGGGTGTCGCCAAGCGCCATCTCAGCCCCCCAGCGCGGTGGCCGGATCGACCTTCATCGCCGCCCGCACGCCAAGCGCCGAGGACAAGAGGCAGACGGCGGCGATGATCCCGGCTAGGACCATGGCGTTGAACGGCTCCAGCACGACGCGGCGGGGGAAATAGTCCTTGACCGTCAGGATCAGCAGCAGCCCGATCCCCCAGCCCGAAGCGCCAAGGATCATCGCCTGCTGCACGATCAGCCCGATGATGGTGCGGTCGGGCGCGCCGATCAGCTTCAGCGTGGCGATCTGCTTCAGCTTTTCCATGGTCATGGTGTAGATGATGAGGGCGATCACCACGGCGCTGACGGACAGCAGAATGCCGAGGAACAGCCCGATCTGGCGGCGCGCCTTGTCGACGACCGAGGCCAGCAGCAGTTCCTCCTGTTCGGCCTGGGTCATGGCGGCGAGGTGCTTCCATTGGCGCACGGTCGCGGTCAGCAGATCGACATCGGCGCCCGGTGCCATGCGGGCAATTATGGCGGCGACCGATGCGGACTTGACGGAGACAGCCCCGCGCGCGGCCTGCACCCGCTGGGCGGCGGGGTCGAGTTCAGTCTGAAGCGCCATCGCGTCGGCCAGCGTCACATAGACCGCCGGATCCCCGCCCGAGTTCATCGCCCCTTCGACCAGCCCGACCACGGTAAAGCGGTTGCGCCCGAGCCGGATCGTCTCGCCGGGCAGCAGGCCGGTCTTGCGGTCGGCCACCAGTTCGAAATGACCGGCGCCGATGCCGCGCCCCTCGGCGATCGCCTGCGGCCCGCCGGGGCGGCCCGGCTCGTAGCCGACGACATAGAGTCGCAGCGTGCGCCCGGCATGAGGCGCTTCGAGGTTCTGATAGTTGACCGCGCCGGCCTCGGCCACGCCGGGCATCCGCGCCACCGCGTCGCGCGTGTCGGCGGGGATGCTGGAGGCTTCCGCGAACGGTCCCTTGGTGCCGGCCTCCACCACCCAGACATCTGCGGCAGGTGCCTTTACCACCGCCAGCGCGTCCGAGACGAGGCCGTTATAGATACCGATCATCGCCAGCACGACCGTCATCAGCAGCCCCAGCCCGAAACAGGTCAGCACGAACCGGAACAGGCCATGGCGGATGTCCTTGAGCGCGAGGTTCATGGCGCCTCGCTGGTACGGGCGCGCCGGCCCTCGGCCGCGCCTTTGGGCGGGCCGGCGACGATGGTGGCACCTTCGGGCAGGCCGCCGGTGACCTCGACCCGGCCGCGGTCATCGCGGGCGCCGAAGGTCAGCCCCACCCGCGCAAGGCGGCCGTCCTGCACCGTCCAGACCATGCCGCGATGGCCGTCGAAGCCGGTGATGGCGACTTCGGGAACCATCAGCGCGCTGTCCCTGTTGCCGGTGGTGATGCGCACCTCGGCCTGTTCGCCGAGGAACATCTCGGCGGGGCAGTCGGAGCAGGTCAGCCAGACGCGGCGCTCCTCGTTCACCCGGTCGCTTTCGATGCCGATGCGGGCGATGGAACCGTGGAACTCGGCCGAAGGCTGGGACCGTAGCCGGATCGTGCCCGGCTGGCCTATGGCAAGCTGGCCGGCGCGCTCCTCGTCGACATAAGCCTGGATCCAGATGGTGGCCGGGTCGATCAGGGTGAAGATCGGATCGCCGGCCTTCACCACCGTGCCCGCCTCGGCATGGCGGGTCACGACCTGTGCATCAAAGGGCGCGACCAGCCGGTGGTGGGCGAGCAAGGCTTCCTCCTGCCGCAGGGCCGCCGCCGCATCCGCGCCTTGCGCCTGGATCACTGCGACATCCGCCTCGGCCACCGCCAGATCGGCGCGGGCCACGTCCTCGTCGCGCTGCGTTTCCTCCGCGCGCTGCGCCGAGGCGACATCCCGCTGCACCAACCCTTGCTGGCGCCGGTTCGCCGCCTCGCGCTCGGCCAGCACGGCGCGGGCGCGCACCACCGCCGCGCCGGCCTTGGCAAGATTGGCCTCGTTCGCCGCCACCGCCGCGCGGGCGCGCGCCACGCGCGCTTCCTGCTCTGTGGAATGAAGTACGGCAAGCTCCTGCCCTTTAGTCACGCTGTCCCCAGCATCGGCGGAAAGCCGGGTCAGCGCGGCGCCCACCTCGAAGCCGACACGGCTGAGGATGCGCGCCTCGACGGTGCCGAGCCCGTAGATGCGAAGGGTCACATCGTGTACGGGCTGAACGACCGTCACCGTCAGCGGGCGCTCCGTGAAGAACAGGAAGCCGACCCCAACGGCGGCCGCCAGCACCACGCCCAACAACGAGATGCGCCGCATCGTCTATTCTCCTCGCACAGCCAGAAGCCGGCATTGCACGTCGAACAGCCGCAATCCCTCCTCGCGAAGGTTGAAATCGCGCGCGCCGAGCGCCCAGCGGATTGCCACCCCCTGCACGAGTGCGGTCAGCAGCACCGCCACATCGTTTGCGGCGACGTCGTCCCAAAGCACGCCCGCCTGCTGCCCGGCGCCGACCTCCCGCGCAAGCAGGCCACGAAAGGCCGTGAGCCTGCCGTGAAACGTGGCGCGCAGTTCCGCATTGGTGACGTTCAGTTCACGTGAGAACAGCAGCATCGGCAGGGCGGGGGTCGCAGCGATCTGCGCGAATTGCGCGGCAATCAGTGCGCGCAACCGGATAACCGGCGCGTTGCCGAGGTTGAGAGCTTCGTCCCAGGCCGTTGTCATCCGCTCGGCGACATGCTCGGCCACGGCCTGCCACAGCGCCGCCTTGGTCGGAAAATGCCGAAACAGCGCCGCCTGCGTGACGCCGATCTGCGACGCGACGGCGCCTGTCGTCACCCGGTCCGGCCCGATCCGGTCGGTCAGATCGAGCACGGTGGCCACGATCTCGGCCTTGCGGAGTTTTGCTGACTTGCGCACGGGGCGCCTCTTTGGTTAGTAAGCGATCACAAACAAATTTAAGCGGACTCACGCGATGCGTCAATTATCGGGCGTCACTTTCTGCATGTATTGATTGTCACGACACTGGGGGCCAGATGGGAAGCTCGTTTCAGAGCATCCTCCTCTGACAAATCATAGATCGACGCCGATCAGCAAACCCACCGATGTTTAGCCGGGACTAACCGGCAACCCTACGATAGTAGTTTTCTGCTTTCTCCGCTTTTTAAGAGGGCGCATGTTCATCCGTGACCGCAAATGAACGAACAGCCTAGACGCTCGCTGACCGTGACTGAAGAACGCTGCCGCATCTAGTCACCCAGTCACCGCGTGGTACCCAACGCGAGGAGACCATCATGGCAGACAACAGATTTCTTACACCCGAGGAGGTTTCTCAGCGCTATCGCGGAACAGTTTCGCCCGGAACCCTGCGGAACTGGAGATCCATGAAGATTGGTCCATCGTTCGTCAAGATTGGCAAAGCGGTACTCTATCCTGAGAGCGAGCTCGATGCCTGGGACGAAAAGAACAAAGTGAACTGCCGTGTTTTGGCTCGAACCGACGTGCAGGTAGAGGATCAAGCGTGATGATCATACTAGAGCACGACCTACATACCCCGAACGACGTCCCCACCTACTCTCAAAAAGTATTAATATATAGCATATTCAATATAATAGTAGATTAAAATGGGTGATCCACAACCACCCTTCGGGCGATCCGACGCCGTCGGAAGCCGATCTCAGTATGACCAAGGAGATCCAGAAGGGCTGCAAGTATCTCGGCCTGACGCTGCATGACCACATCATCGTCGGTGCCGGAACGGAGCTGAGCCTGCGGGCCCTCGGCAAGCTCTGATCGTGGCACCAGACTTGCTGCCGTCGCCCCTTCGAGGAAGAGGGCGGCGGTTTGGTCTTTGACGGATGAGGCGGGGAGAGTGGCTTCCCGCGCCGTTGGAGATATTGCCATGTTTGACCTTCCCCTGCCGCTCCAACCGAGCCCGCGCCTGATGGGTCCTGTCGCAAATGGTGGGACTGTCGCTTCTGATCCCAGCCTGCCTTTCGCGCTGACGCGGATGCACCGGACGCCGGAAGCCCTGATGTCGGGCACCGCTGCCCCCGTGGTCGTTGAGCGTTTTGCGACGCTGGCCGATGCCATGCAGGGGGCGTTTGAACTTGCCGAGGACAACGGCTCCGATGCAGCGCCGCAGCTTCTGGCCATCCTTGATTACGACCAGCGCCTGGTTCTTGCCGGGGCCGCCAGTCATGGCGCTGTGGCTTGGTGCCACCCTGTCGCCAATGCTCTTGAGGCGCGGGGCGTCGTGACCGAGGCGGTTCAACTTCGCGCCCATGCTTGCCGTGCCACTGGCTGGCACGAGCCTGAATTGGCGCAGCGGCTGCGTCACCGTGCTGATCTGCTGGATGCGCGTCTGGTCGATCCGCTCTGGCGCGCCTTTGCCGCCCGCGCGCTGCAGATCGCGGCGTGACGCCCGAGAGACAGAGGAGGGATGGGAAGGGTTTGAGCCTTCGGGGGGCAGAAGAGTGCGCCACCCGGGGGTCTGACCTGTCCTCACCGAAAGGAGTTATCCATGACCCAGACTGAACCCACTCTGGCCGCCCCGCTGCGGCCTTCGACCGTCGATTTCGGGGCGATCCTTGCCGCGCATGCCGAACGCACCGCCCGGACCCTCGCCCTGCGCCCGGGCAACAAGGACCGCCTGTTCGATGGCCTCATGGCCGCCGGCATCACCCATGTCACCGTGACCTTCGACGGTGCTGGTGACAGCGGCCAGATCGAAAGCATCGGCGCCTGGGCGGGTGAGACGGCTGTCGACTTCCCCGCGACTGAAATCCCCTATGCCGCGCTGACGTGGGATGATCCCGAGGTCGAAATGCGCAACCTGTCATTGGAGGATGTCGTCGAGCAGCTCACCTACGACTTCCTCTCCGACACCCATGGCGGTTGGGAAAACAACGACGGCGCTTACGGCGAGTTCTGCTTCGACGCCGCGGCCCGTTGCATCCACCTCGAGTTCAATGAGCGCTTCACTTCGTCCGAACTCTACACGCACGATTTCTGAGGGGGCGACGATGGCACATCCCTACCACCACGCCCTGTCCTCAGTGAAGAAATGGGGCGGCACGGTTGATGATTTCATCGCGGTGCATACATGGTTCGACCAAAGCAAGGAGATCACTGCCGATTTTCGGCACCGGGCCCTGCGGCACCATGCTGAGGGCATATTCATGGCCGAGACGATCTTCGGCCAGACCCTCACGCTCTCGACCGGGCGCATCATCCCGACCCGATGGGTTGGTGAACAACATGTGAAAGAAGATCTCGGCTTCATCCCGAGCTTTGCCGATTGGGTGAAGGCCATCCGGCCCGAACCCTGGATGGGCCGGTCGGAGAAGATCGAAGCGCTGGTCGATCCGCATCTCGCCTCGCCCGTGGTCGAGGTCAGCTGACATGACTGATCCCGCATACTTGCGCCTCGGTCTGCCGCCGACGGCATCGCCCCAGACAGTTCTGCGCGCGGCGGTCCGGGCGCTGCACCCCGATACGCGCGCCGTGCGCAGCTTCCGGACGGCGCGCAAGCGCTTCTAGGGGTAGATTCCGGTAGGGGGCAGGATCGTAACATAAGAAAATCCGGCGACTGTGTACCATTTGAACCTATTGGATTTTCTGCCTCATAACTTCTTGATTTTGCTGATGCAGAAAGTGTCCCCGAAAACCACTCGATAAACTGGGACGACGTTGTGACAGCACCGTGCGTCGTGGCGCATCTGGGGGGCTGAGGCTGGATGTGTCCGGTTTGTGAAGTAATCATCCCTATTTCTTGCCACCTTCACAGCCACCAAACGGGCGTGCCAGCGTCTTGGCAGCCACGAAGGCGGCCATACGGCTCAAATTGAATGGAAAGTGGGGGCGTTAGGGCCTTGTGATACAATCCTGCCCCCTACCGGAATCCACCCCTTCTACCGGCAGATGCTCTGCGCGCATGCCGCACGGCAGGCATCGGGCGACAATCCGACCGGCTGATCGCTTCCAACCAACCCTTCATCCCAATCCAGCGCCCGGCCCCTAGGCCCGGGTTTCTCAATCTCAGGAGGTCCCCATGGCGGATTACTTCACCCATTTCTCATGCCTGATCGACGTCGGCACGCCCGACAAGGCCGCCCGGGCCCTTGCCCTGTTCCAGAGCTTGCGCGAAGCCGATCAGGACGCCGATGACCCGGAGGTCGCAGGCTTCGACCTCGTGCACCAGGATGCGCCTGAGGGCAGCACCCTCTGGATCCATGACGACGAGCACGGCGATGTCGAGGCGGTTATCCGCTTCGTGCTACGCCTGGCAGAAGACCTCGACCTCACCGGCCTCTGGGGGTTCCAGTATGGTCTGACCTGTTCCCGGCCTCGCCTCGACGCCTTCGGCGGCGGCGCGCATGTCATCGACCTCGGCGCGCGGAAATGCGTCGGCTGGACGAGCAGCCATGAATGGCTGGCCGCCGCGCTGAACGGGGAGGACGTCGATGCCTGAGGTCATCTGCACCACCGTCTACCAGTTCCCCGAGCTTTCAGATGCAGCCAAGGAAAAGGCGCGCAGCTGGTATCGCGAGCTTGGGCCTCACGACGATTGGTGGGACACGGTCTACGAAGATTTCGAGCGTATCTGCGATATTCTCGGCGTCCGGCTCAAAACCACGCCCGTGCGCCTGATGGGCGGCGGGACGCGGGCCAAACCCTGCATCTGGTTCTCAGGATTCTGGAGCCAAGGGGATGGGGCTTGCTTCGAAGGTTATCTCAGCCACACCAAGGGCGTCGCTGCACGCATCCGTGACTACGCCCCGACCGACGCGACGCTGCATGGCATCGCCGACCGCCTGCAGGCCATCCAGCGGCGGAATTTCTACCAGATCGCTGCCGAGGTCAGCCACCGCGGCCGCTACTACCACGAATACTGCATGTCCGTGGACGTCACCCGCGATAGCCCGACCTGGCAGCCGCCCAGCGAGGATGCCGAAGAGATTGTGACCGAGGCGCTGCGCGATCTCGCCCGCTGGGTCTACCGCCAGCTTGAGGCTGAATACGACCACCTGACCTCGGACGAGGCCATAGAGGAGGGGATCATCGTCAACGAGTACACCTTCACCGAAGAAGGGCGCCGGTTCGGGTGAGAGCGCGGGCAGTTCATTTGATCTTTACAACGAGGCCATATGATCTATATTCAGTCCAATGGAGGACGCCATGTACGTCGCAGAGAAAATCCGAGAACCCGCACAGATCAACGCCGTCGCGTTGAAGGCCTATGCGCGCGTGGCCGATGCCTGGGGCCTTAACCTGAACGAAGCGGCTGGCCTTGCCGATATGACGGTGAGCACGTGGAAGCGCGCCAAGAAGCCGGACTTTGCGGGAGAACTGACCAAGGATCAACTGCTGCGACTCAGTGCGGTGATCGGCATCTACAAATCGCTCGAACTCTACTTCTCCGAGCCGCTCGCGCGAAGCTGGTTCACCCGACCGAACACCGGCCCGCTGTTCGGAGGCAGCCGTCCGGTTGACACCGCCATCGACGGCGGCTTGCCGCAAATTCTCGCGGTTCGGACCTATCTGGATGCGCTGCGTGGTGGGGCATGAAGCAGACCGAGATTTCCGATCGCGGTCTCGTTCGTCTTCTGCCCGCTACCTACCACAAGCCGCCATCCCTGCGCGGTCTCGTCGATACCGATGACGAGATGGAGATCCTCGCAGTGATCGAGGGCCTGACCAGCGGCCGCCTTCTGGCCGAACGTGGCCGCAATCCCCATCTGGACCCGCGCGAGCTTGCCTGGCAGCGGCGCAGCCGCGATCTGCGCATTTACGGCGACAGTCATGTCAACGCCGCCTTCACCTATACCCGCGCCGGCGGGAACCGCTTCAACACCGAAGATCGTGGCGCCTGGTACTGCGCGTGGGAGGTGATGGTTTCTGTCAGCGAAGTGGCCTGGCACCGCACCCGTGAACTCGGCTTTACCGGCAGCTTCCATGACAGCGCTCGCTATGTGGAATTGTTGGCGGATTTCATCGGGATCTTCGATGATCTGACCGATGAGCCGGAACACCCAGCGCTGCATCCCGATCCGGCTGTCGGATATCCCGAGGGCCAAAGCCTGGCCCAACATCTTCGCCGGGCTGGATCGCGGGGCCTGATCTACCCCTCAGTTCGGGCTCCCGCGCCGGGCGGGAATTGCCTCGTCTGCTTCGAGCCCCACGCCATCCAGAACGTCCGGCCGGGCGCTTCTTGGGATCTTGTTTGGGATGGGACACCGCACTACTCGCTTACTGCCGTCGGCTGACGAGTAATGGCGCATGCGCTTTTTTTGGGGGGGCGAAGACATGAAACCGGCAAACGGCAACAGGCCGGACGTCACGCACTTGAAGTCATGTGACCATCAGTTGTTCTTTGAGGCTTTGGACTGAGTCCGCCGGTCTTCTGGGCTTCCTATAGACGCGCTGAGGAAGGCGACGTCTCTGCCCCAAGAGACCACTATAGTTTTCTTCGATGAGGTTGCTTTTCCAGCGTTATGGACGCTCCAATATCACCATTTCCAAAGAATTGATGGACTAGCCCCACGTGAAGGGAGATCTGAAGACGCTGGGTCGAAAGACGGCAACGACTTGCAGCGGTTGCCGAAGGTCTCAGCGGTGTACGTCCCGGTCTGCCGCCGCGACCAGACCTTGGTCCTTCGGACAGGAGCTTGACCGAGGCTGATGTCCCAAAGGGCAAATCTGCCAATCTATAGGTTGGCAACTACGCTCGGTTTGCCAAGCCACGGTATGGCAGAAGCTCCGGAAGGCCGGAGCTAGCCGGTGCCGTGCTCACTTGTTCCCGTCGATCCACTTCGACATCAGCCCCTTGTCGCGGAAACACTCCTCCGGCACGGCGCGGCGTTTGATCCGGGCGAGACGCTCGGCGAAGGCGACCTGCTTTGATGTCGGGCGGCTGTCCTGCGTGCCCGGCTTCAGCTTGGCCTGCGCGTCGATCCAGGCGCTCAAGGAGCGCCGATCTTGCTGAACCTCCCACGGCAAAAGCGTCTGGTTGCGCAGGGCCAGCGCGCGGGCGTAGGCGATCTGCTTGGGCGTCGCGGGCAGGGCGTAAGTGGTGCTTTCCATCGGGGATCTCCCTTCTTAGCGTGGCTCGTAAAATAGAACATAACAGGAACAAAAGCAAGCCACCTGCGGAAATCATGGGGTTTGAGAGGAAGAGGATGGCCGGGGAAGGTCAGGCCTGAGGGTGCCCGAAAGAGGGTGTCCGGGCCTGATCCTGTTCCTCATTCCGGAGTTTCCCGATGACCCTTCTCGCCCCCTTTGCGACCGAGCGCGCCCTTGCGCCTGTCGCCCCTATCCCGTCCCTCGATACGGCTGCTGCGATCTTGAGTGTGGCCGATGCGCTGCAGCCTGATCTGGCGCAGGGTTTCCAGATCAATGCGCTGCGCCTGCGCGTTGAGATGGAGCGCGCCTTTGGCGGCTCTGACGCGACCGGCGCCTGGGACTGGAAGCTGGCCTATGAGGCGGGCGAGGCAGCGCTGGTCCTGTTCCTGCGGAAGTTTGGCCGCGCGATGTTGGCGCGGGCGGGCTCGCCCGCAGCGCTGCTGCCGATCCTTGCCAAGGTGTCCGGCCTTTTGCCGACCCATACGCGGCGGTCCGAGGAGATGGAGCGGTTCCAGCAGTTCTCGACGCCGCTGCCCATGGGGCTGGCCGCAATGGCTGCAGCACAGATCACCGCGCGCGATTTGGTGCTGGAGCCATCGGCTGGTACCGGGCTTCTGGCGGTCCTCGCGGAACTCGCGGGCGGCAGCCTCGCGCTGAACGAGCTTGCCGACACCCGCGCTGATCTCCTCCGTCGCTTGTTTCCGGGCCGCCCCGTCACGGGCTTTGACGCAGCCCAGATCGACGATCATCTCGACGCGGATCTGCGCCCGAGCGTCATCCTGATGAACCCGCCCTTCTCGGCGGTGGCCAATGTCGATGCCCGCACCACCGAGGCGACAGCCAGGCATCTGCGCTCGGCGCTTGCGCGTCTGGTCCCCGGCGGACGGTTGGTCGCCATCACCGGTGCCCGTTTCGCGCCCGATGCGCCCGCCTGGGCTGAGACCTTCGGTCGCCTGACCGAGACCGCGCATCTGGTGTTCACAGGCGCCGTGTCAGGTGCCGCGTTTGCCAAACACGGCACGAGTTTCGAGACCCGTATCTCTGTCTTCGACAAATGCCGCGGTGGCGAGCCGGGCGGCATCACAGCCGATCTGACGCGCCCGATATCGCCTGATGTCGCGAGCCTGCTGTCGCTGATCACCACCCACGTCCCTCCGCGCCTCGTGCTGGCGCAGGTCGCACCAGCCGGGCAGGGCCTCACTTCCCCCTTCCCGGGAAATCCTGCCCGCACCACGCGCACAGGCATCAGCTCGTCGCGCGCCACGCCTGCAACAGCCCCCACCAACACCGTGGTGCAGATCGAGGCCGCAGACCTCGCCTATACCCTGCGCGATGCAACCGAGGACGGGGCCAGCACGCGCCTGTCGGATGCCATTTATGAGACCTTCCGGCTGCAGGCGATCGACATCCCCGGCGCTACACCGCACCCGACCAAGCTGGTGCAATCGGCGGCCATGGCCTCGGTCGCGCCCCCAAAACCCAGCTACCGGCCCAAGCTTCCAACCGCCATCCTGCACGATGGCCTTCTGTCCGACGCGCAGCTTGAGACCGTGATCTACGCGGGCGAGGCGCATGGCGCGCATTTCGCCGGGTCTTGGTCCGTGGATGAGACCGGCGATATGGTCTCGGCCGCCAAGGACGATGATCCCGACGCCATCCGTTTCCGGCGCGGGTTTTTCCTCGGCGATGGCACAGGCGCGGGCAAGGGCCGTCAGTCGGCCGGGATTGTGCTCGACAACTGGTGCCACGGTCGGCGCAAGGCGCTCTGGATCTCGAAGAGCGACAAGCTCCTCGAGGACGCTCAGCGCGACTGGTCTGCCCTTGGCCAGGAGCGGCTGCTGGTCACGCCGCTCTCACGATTTGCCCAAGGCCGCGACATCCCGCTTTCTGAGGGCATTCTGTTCACCACCTATGCCACGCTGCGCTCCGAGGAGCGGGGGGCAAAAAAGTCCCGCGTCGACCAGATCGTCGACTGGCTCGGGGCTGATTTCGACGGGGTGATCCTGTTTGACGAAAGCCATGCCATGGCGAATGCCGCAGGATCGAAGGGCGAACGCGGCGACACGGAAGCCTCGCAGCAGGGCAGGGCGGGCCTGCGGCTCCAGCACAAGCTGCCCAATGCCCGTGTGGTCTATGTTTCCGCCACGGGGGCGACAACAGTGCACAACCTCGCCTATGCGCAACGCCTCGGGCTTTGGGGCGGCGAAGATTTCCCTTTCGCAACCCGTGCCGAGTTTGTGCAGGCCATTGAGGCCGGCGGCGTCGCCGCGATGGAGGTCCTCGCCCGCGACCTGCGGTCGCTCGGCCTCTACACCGCCCGGTCACTTTCCTATGACGGCGTCGAATACGAGATGCTGGAACACGCGCTGACCCCTGAGCAGCGCGGCATCTATGATGCTTATGCCGGGGCCTTCGCCATCATCCACAACAACCTCACCGCCGCGATGGAGGCGGCCAATATCACGGGTGAGAACGCCACGCTGAACCGGCAAGCCAAATCCGCTGCGCGTTCTGCCTTCGAATCCGCCAAGCAGCGCTTCTTTGGCCATCTGCTTACCTCGATGAAAACCCCCACCCTGATCGCTGCCATCGACGCCGATCTCGCGGCTGGCCATGCAGCGGTGATCCAGATCGTCTCGACAGGTGAGGCGCTGATGGAGCGCCGCCTGTCGGAGATCCCCACGGACGAGTGGAACGATGTGCGGGTGGATATCACGCCAAGAGAGGCTTGCCTGGACTACCTCGCCCATTCCTTCCCGGTGCAGCTCTATGAGCCCTTCACCGATAGCGAAGGCAACCTCTCCTCGCGCCCGGTCACGCGCGATGGCCAGCCGGTCGAATGCCGCGAGGCCGCCCGGAGGCGCGACGCGCTGATCGAGCATCTGGCCAGCCTGCCGCCGGTGCCCGGGGCGCTCGACCAGATCGTCCAGCGTTTCGGCACCGACCTTGTGGCCGAGGTCACGGGCCGCTCGCGCCGCATCGTGAGAAAAGGCGAAGGTCCTGCCGCCCGCCTCGTCGTGGAAAGCCGGGCAGGGTCTGCCAACCTTGCGGAAACCGCCGCCTTCATGGATGACCAGAAGCGCATCCTGATCTTCTCGGATGCCGGTGGCACGGGGCGGAGCTACCACGCCGACCTCGGGGCCAAGAACCAGCGCCTGCGGGTCCACTACCTGCTCGAGCCGGGCTGGAAGGCCGATGCCGCGATCCAGGGCCTCGGGCGCACCAACCGCACCAATCAGGCGCAGCCGCCACTGTTCCGCCCCGTCGCCACCGATGTGAAAGCAGAAAAGAGGTTCCTGTCGACCATCGCGCGTCGCCTCGACACGCTCGGGGCCATCACGCGCGGCCAACGCCAGACCGGCGGGCAGGGGCTGTTCCGGCCCGAGGACAACCTCGAGAGCCCCTATGCCCGCGATGCCTTGCGCCAGCTTTACCGCCGCATCTATCGCGGCGATGTTGCGGGCTGCTCGCTCGGGGCGTTTGAGGATGCGACCGGCCTCAGCCTGACTGATGACAACGGTCTGAAGGATGACTTGCCGCCGATCACAACCTTCCTCAATCGCCTGCTGGCGCTGACGATCGACATGCAGGCGGTCCTGTTCTCGGTCTTCGAGGAACTCCTCGACCAGCGAATCGAGGGCGCTATCGCTGCCGGGGTCTACGATCTCGGGCTCGAGACGCTGCGCGCCGAAAGCTTCCGCGTCACAGATGCGCGGGTAATCTACACCCATCCCGGCTCCGGCGCGGAAACCCAGCTGCTGACCATCGCGGAGAAACGGCGGAACACGCCGACCGCGCTGGCGGATGCGCTCGACTGGCTCGACGATCCCAAGGCTCGCCTTCTCGTTAACAGCCGCTCAAACAGGGCTGCCGTGCAGGTGCCCGCCACCAGCCTGATGCTGGACGACGGCACCATCGAACCCCGCCTGCGGCTGATCCGCCCGCTGGAGGCCAGCACGGTTCCGGCCAAGATCATGGAAGACACCCATTGGCTGGAAGCCGACCGCGCAGTCTTCGCCGCCGCATGGACCGCGGAACTGACCGAGGTGCCGGAATTCACGGAAACCACGCTGCACATCGTGGCGGGGCTGCTGCTGCCGATTTGGAAGCAACTGCCGCAGGACGAGACCCGCGTCTACCGGCTACAAACCGACGATGGTCAGCGCATCATCGGTCGCCGCGTTTCGCCGTCGTGGGTCGCGACCACACTTGCCGCCGATGCGCCGAAGCTCACGGCGGCGCAAGTCCATGCCCTTGTTCTGGAGGGCAAGACGGTCGTGCGCTTGGCCGAAGGGATGGAGCTGCACCGCTCGCGCGTCATGGGCGTCAACCGGATCGAGCTGTCGGGCTTTTTGGGTGCCGCCAAGGACCGGCTGAAGGCAGATGGGTTCTTCTCGGAGATCATCGCCTGGAAACTGCGGCTCTTCTGTCCAGCAGACTCCAGCGGCATCGCAGTGCTTGATCGTCTTCTTGCACGTTGTCCCGTGACGGGACTACATGCGCGTGGAGGGTGCTGAGCCATGTATTCCGAGACCGAAGACGTGATCCGCGCTCTGGCGGAGAACGCAGAGAGCGTGTGTCGCGCCTACCTTCCCGCCGGACGGCGGGAAGGGTCCTACTGGATCGTCGGCGATTTGCAGAACAACCCCGGCCGGTCGCTCTTCGTGCGGCTGACTGGACCCACTTCGGGGCCGGGCGCCCGTGGCAAATGGCAGGATGCGGCGGTCGGACTGCATGGCGATCTCCTCGACATCATCCGCGAGCGAACCGGGATCTCGCGCTTTCCCGATCTTCTGGCCGAGGCCCGGGCGCATCTTGGTCGTCCCCAGCCGGTCCTCCCGAATACGCCAGTGCCGAAGAAGGCCAAACCCCCCGGTGGCACACCAGCGGCAGCGGCGCGATTGTTTGCAGCCTCGATGCCGGTCGCAGGCACGCTTGCCGACACCTACCTCCGCTCCCGAGGCATCACCCAAGGCGGATTGACGAATGCGCTGCGCTTCCACCCGAAGTGCTGGCATCGGGATGAGGGCCAGACCCGGAGCATCCCCAGACCGGCGCTGATAGCTGCGGTCACCGATGGGGCAGGGGCCTTGCAGGGTGTGCATCGCACTTGGTTGGCACCTGACGGACAGGGGAAGGCGGAGGTCGAGACGCAGCGGCGGGCCATGGGTCACCTCCTGGGCAATGCCGTCAGGCTGACCCCGCATGATGACATCCTCGTGGTCGGCGAAGGCATCGAGACCATGCTGTCGCTCGTCGAGGCAGTGCCCGGCCTTCCCGTCTGGGCGGCGCTGTCGTCGGGTCACCTCGGGGCCGTCCTGCTGCCAAAGGGGCTGCAGCGCCTTTACATCGCCATCGACCGCGATCCGGCCGGGCGACGCGCGGCAGAGAGGTTGAGCGCCAGAGCAACCGAGGTCGGGATTGCCGTTCGGGTGTTGGAACCGCTGCTCGGAGATTTCAACGATGATCTCCGCGCGAACGGCAAGGAGGCGCTGCGTAAGCATCTGGCAGGTCAGTTCGGGCCAGAGGATCGTCAACGCCTGTTGGCGTGAGCTGCATCGCGCAGGGGGCTTTCTGGGGGAGTGCGGGGCAGGGGTCCTGCAATCCTGTCGCGGTTCTGGATCGTCGCTGCCTTTTCCCGGGCAATCTCATCCACCCGTCCCCCGAGCGGCCTTCAAGAGATGGGCAGGCGGCCGTCAAAGGGGCCGCCCCTTCAAGGACGGGGGGCGACTGATTTCCGCCGGCGGGGCTCGCCCCGCCTTTGCATCTCGAGACAAATCAGCCGCCCCCCGTCCTCCTCCACATGCGTTCCGGCCCCGAAAGGGGGTGAAGGGGCGTCCCCCGTGACGGCTTTCGCAGCCCATGAAGGCCGCGCGGGATGACGCGCGGACGAGACAGGCCCGGAGGCAAGAACCGATGACGATCCACACCCACGACGACGCGTATGAACCCGCCCACACCGCATCCCAGACCGCCCATGCGCTCGACGAGCTGCAGCTTTATGGCTTCCGTCCTTTTGATGAGCCTGATCCGCGCCCGATGCCCGATGGGCAGCGCCTCGCGGTCGCCGTCGCCGACATCTTCGATGCCCTCGTCGCGACCCTGGAAGACACCCGCATGGAACCCGACCTCGAAGAGGTGCTCTGGGGCCAGGTCAACCTCTTTCACCGCGCCACAGCGAGGATTGAGCGGTCGCTCGACGAGAACGAGCAGGTGCAGCGCCGCCTTCAGCGCGAGCAGGACGGCTCCGAGGTGAAATCCACCGAACTCGAGCGCCTGACGGCCGAAGGCCTGACGCTGATCGAACGGCGCAACTGCATGGATATGATGCGAGATCACGCCGCCACCGAGTTCGTCCATCACACGGGATCAACTTGGCGGCCTCGCACCGGCTCGATGGTGAACCGCCAGCACATGACCGCAGCTCTGATCGACAGCCGCGATTTCCTCGCCGCCAAGCGCCGCGCAGAGACCGAGGTGATGCTTCCCGCAGGTCCCAAGGTTGCCCTCACCGGTGGGACCGACTTCAACGATCATCGCCTGATCTGGGGCAAGCTCGACCAGGTCCGGACCAAGTATCCCGACATGGTCCTCCTGCACGGTGGCAGCCCGAAGGGCGCAGAGCTCATCGCCGCCAAATGGGCCGAGGCTCGCAGCGTGACGCAGGTGGCCTTCAAGCCCGACTGGACCAAGCACGCCAAGGCCGCGCCCTTCAAGCGCAACGACGCGATGCTCGATGTGCTGCCCGTGGGCGTCCTCGTTTTCCCGGGCACCGGCATCCAGGAGAACCTCGCCGACAAGGCCAAGAAGCTGGGCATCCCGGTCATGAAGTTCGAGAAGGGGGCGTGAGCCCCCTTTTCCCCTCGCGGGGAAATCGAGGTGGAAGCGCACACTTCCACCTGATATTGTGTAGGAAACCTCAATTGATCACTACATGTACCATAGCCCGATCCAGCTCGATGTCTTCCCGATTGACGTGCAGATGCGCCGGATCGATCTGGCGCGCAACATGCGTCGCTTCTATCGGCTGAGCGTACAGCGCGATCTTTTCGGCCGTGCTAGCCTCGTGCGCGAGTGGGGTCGGATCGGCTTCCGTGGCCAGATGATGATCGAGACCCACCCGGACGAAGGCAAAGCGATCACCGCGTTGATGAAGCTCGCAGCAGTGAAGAAGCGGCGGGGCTATGAGGCTCTGCACTCAGGCAATTAGTCTTGATCGCATTGATTGCGATGATTACACTCCTCTCAGGAGGATATCATGGCAAGCATTACCATCCGGAACCTTGATGATGACGTGAAGCGCCGCCTTCGCATCCGCGCGGCCGAGCATGGCCGTTCGATGGAAGAGGAGGCGCGCGAGATATTGCGCCACGTCGTTGGTGAGGCAAAACCCAACCACGATCTTGCCGCGGCGATCCGCGCGCGTGTCGCGCCTCTGGGCGGCATTGATCTCGACCTTCCGCAGCGCGAAGCCATGCGTGAACCGCCCGCGTTCGACCAGGCCTGACGCATGATCATTCTCGATACGAATGTCATCTCCGAGCTGTTGCGCCCGGCCCCGGAGCCCAAGGTCGAACACTGGCTGTCCGCGCAGGACGGGCTGAACGTCTACCTGACCTCGATATCGGAGGCAGAGCTGCGCTATGGTCTCGCGATCATGGGGAACGGCAAACGCCGCGCCGCGCTGGTTGACGCTGTGGACCGCATCCTGCGCGAGGACTTGGCCGGGCGTATCCTGCCCTTCGACAGCGACGCCGCGCAGTCCTATGCCACCATTGCCGCCGGACGACGCGCCGCCGGGCGGCCGATCGCCCAGGCGGATTGCCAGATCGCATCCATTGCGCACGCCTGCGGCGCCACCGTCGCCACACGCAATACGCCTGACTTCGAGGGTTGCGATATCGACCTGATCAACCCCTGGACTACCGCATGAACGCCGTTGAGATTGAACAAGCCGTTTCCGAACTCGCCGAGCAGCCCTTTGACGCGGCAGAGTTCCCCTATGCCTTCCTCATGGCCTTCGGAAACAAGGACACGACGATCAAGCGCTTGCGCACCGGCGCGTCGAACAAGTCCGACCTCGGCGGCGTCCTTCAGACCAACAACATCCACCTGACAACCTGCGCCCCGGGCGACATCGCGGCGACCCTGACCGCCCTTCGCGACAGCCCCGCCACCACCCGCGCCAAGGCCAAGTTCATCCTCGCCACCGACGGCATCGACCTCGAGGCTGAGGACATCACCACCGGCGAAACCATCGCCTGCCGCTACACCGATTTCCCCGACCATTTCGGCTTCTTCCTGCCGCTGGCCGGGATCTCCACCGTCAAACAGATCCGCGAGAGCGCCTTTGACATCCGCGCGACCAGCCGTCTCAACCGGCTCTATGTCGAGCTGATCAAGGACAACCCCGACTGGGGAGTGGCCTCCAAACGCCACGACATGAACCATTTCA
This sequence comes from Pontitalea aquivivens, assembly GCF_046507575.1. Lineage (NCBI taxonomy): Bacteria > Pseudomonadati > Pseudomonadota > Alphaproteobacteria > Rhodobacterales > Paracoccaceae > Pontitalea > Pontitalea aquivivens. The sequence goes on from NZ_JBKFEY010000018.1 coordinate 49,210, forward strand.
TGGCGCGGCTGATCTTCTGCTTCTTCGCCGAAGACACCGACATCTTCGTCAGCGACAACCTGTTCACCGCCACCATCGACCAGATGGCCAACCGCGACGGCTCGAACACGCACGAGGTCATCGGCGAAATCTTCCGCGCGATGAACACCCCCATCCCAAAACGCGCCGAGGCCAAGCTGCCCCGTTGGGCCGATGCCTTTCCCTATGTGAACGGCGGGCTGTTCTCCGGTAGCACCGATGTGCCGCGCTTTTCCAAGATCGCGCAGCGCTATCTCTCCCATATCGGCAGCCTCGACTGGACGCAGATCAACCCCGACATTTTCGGGTCGATGATCCAGGCCGTCGCGGATGAAGAGGAACGCTCGGTTCTCGGCATGCACTACACCTCCGTGCCGAACATCCTGAAGGTGCTGAACCCGCTCTTCCTTGATGATCTGCGCGCGGAGCTGGAGGCGGCGGGCGACAATGCGCGCAAGCTGGCCAATCTGCGGGCGCGCATGGCCAAGATCCGCGTCTTCGATCCCGCCTGCGGGTCGGGCAACTTCCTTGTCATCGCCTACAAGGAAATGCGCAGCATCGAGTATGAGATCAACAAGCGGCGGGGCGAGCCGCTGCGGCGCACCGATATTCCCCTGACCAACTATCGCGGGATCGAGCTGCGGGATTTCTCGGCCGAGATCGCGCGGCTGGCGCTGATCATCGCGGAATACCAATGCGACGTGACCTATCGCGGCCAGAAAGAGGCGCTGGCCGAATTCCTGCCGCTGGACGCGCAGAACTGGATCACCTGCGGCAACGCCCTGCGGCTGGACTGGCTGTCAGTCTGCCCGCCCACGGGGACGGGGGTGAAGTTTCAGGCCGATGACCTGTTCATGTCGCCGCTGGATCAGGCACAGATCGATTTCGCGAACGAAGGGGGCGAGACCTATATCTGCGGGAACCCGCCTTACCGTGGAAGTAAGTGGCAATCGCCTGAGCAAAAAGAGGACATGGTGGTCGCATGGGCCAAGCACTCCAAGCTGGCAAAGACTACTGATTTTGTAGCGGGCTGGATCGCCAAGTATTTGGATTATGTCCAAGCGGTTCCAAACGCTGTGGCAGCTTTCGTGACAACCAACAGCATCTGCCAAGGACAACAGGCTTCTGAAATATGGCCACTTGCAAAAGCCCGAGGCGTTGAAATTCGCTTTGCCCATAGCGCTTTTAAGTGGAGCAATTTGGCGAGCCATAATGCAGGTGTAACGGTAATTATAGTTGGTCTTGGTCAAACTTCATCAAGGCCGAAGCTGCTGTATGGCGGTGACACAGTCCGCGAATGTGAAGGCATTGGACCATATCTTGTGCCAAACCAACTTGAGGCAGTATTGAAGGCGAATGAGCCTCTCGGTGAGCAAGCTAAGATGCTCTTCGGAAACATGCCAAGAGATGGCGGGCATCTTTTTCTTTCCGCTGAAGAAGCCCAAAAACTTCGCGCAGACAGCACAGTTGCACACATGGTTCGCACCTTTGTCGGCTCCGAAGAACTCATCAATGGAAAGCTACGTTTCTGCCTGTGGATTGAGGCTGACGAATTCGAACACGCGAAAGCAAATCCCTTTATCGCTGATCGCTTAGAGAAAGTGACGGCTAACAGGCTCGAGTCACCTGCGCAGTCCACAAAGGACTTCGCGGCTAAGCCATATCGCTTTGTTCAGATAGGCGGTGTAGCAAAGCGCACGCAAATCCTTGTTCCGGGAGTCAGTTCTGAAAACCGGGAATACCTTCCTTGTGATTTTCAGGATTCAAGCGCAATCGCGTCGAATAAACTCTTCGCCCTCTACGACGCCCCGCTTTGGAACATGGCGCTGATCGCCTCGCGCCTGCATTGGGTCTGGATCGGCACGGTCTGTGTGCGGATGCGAACTGATTTCAGCTATTCCAACACTCTCGGCTGGAACACCTTCCCCGTCCCCAAGCTGACCGAAAAGAACCGCGCCGATCTGACAGCGGCGGCGATCGGCATCCTTCTGGCCCGCGAGGCGCATTTCCCCGCCACCATCGCCGACCTCTACGACCCCGAAAAAATGCCCGCCAACCTCCGCGCCGCGCATGACCACAACGACGAGGTGCTGGAACGCATCTACATCGGCCGCCGCTTCCGCAACGACACCGAACGGCTGGAAAAACTGTTCGAGATGTACACGCGGATGACGACGAAGGTGAGCGCATGACCCATCCAACTGAACCACTGGCGCTGAACAAGGCTGTCTACAAGGATTTAAACTCTCGCCAAAAGGAAACCTACAATTTCCACCGTGTGGCGGGGCGCTTGGCTGAATATGGATATAACAGCATCCTTTTGTCGGATGACTGGCTTGGTGCAGATTTCATCGCATACCATAATGACGGCAAGCGGTTTTATCGTGTTCAACTCAAGGGGCGCATGACTATCGACGACAAATACGTCGGCAAGGAGCTGTACATCGCCTTTGTTGATCCAGACCCGGAAGGTGACCGTGTTTATGTCTACCCGCATGATGAAATGGCGAACCGGATAGATGCGGCTGGACGCATCAACGATTCTAAGTCGTGGAGCAAATACAGATCCTACTCATGGCCGAGCGTTTCTTCGTGGATGCGTGAACTGCTGGAAGAGTTCGAGGTAAAGTAATGACCAAAGGTATTCCTTCCGTCTCTGTCCAATACGCCGCCAATGGCAGCTCGACCAAGTCGAACGAACTGGGCATGCGCGCAATGCAGGAACGCGCCTATGAGAAGCGCGGCGAGCAATACCTGCTGATCAAATCGCCCCCGGCCTCGGGCAAAAGCCGCGCGCTGATGTTCATCGCGCTCGACAAGCTCCACAATCAGGGCCTGCGTCAGGCCATCGTCGTGGTGCCGGAAAAATCCATCGGGTCCAGCTTCAACGACGAACCGCTCAGCAAGTATGGCTTCTGGGCCGACTGGACCGTCCAGCCGCAATGGAACCTGTGCAACGCCCCCGGTGGTGATGACGGCAAGGTCGGCGCCATGGGCAAGTTCCTAGCGAGCGACGACAAGGTGCTGGTCTGCACCCACGCGACCTTCCGCTTCGCCGTCGACAAGTTCGGGATCGAGGTCTTTGACGATCGCCTGATCGCGGTGGACGAGTTCCATCATGTCTCGGCCAATCCCGACAACAAGCTGGGCACGCATCTGGGCGCGCTGGTCGCCCGCGACAAAGTACATCTGGTCGCCATGACCGGATCATACTTCCGCGGCGATGCCGAGGCCGTTCTGTCGCCCGAGGACGAGGCGCGGTTCGACACGGTCACTTACACCTACTACGAGCAGCTGAACGGCTACAAATACCTCAAGTCGCTCGACATCGGGTATTTCTTCTATTCCGGGTCCTATGCGGATGACATCCTCAAGGTGCTCGACCCGACCGAGAAGACGATCCTGCATATCCCGAACGTAAACTCGCGCGAGAGCACCAAGGACAAGCATCGCGAGGTCGAGCACATCATCGACGCCCTGGGCGACTGGCAGGGCACCGACCCCGCCACCGGGTTTCAGTTGGTCAAGACGCCCGAGGGGCGGGTGCTGCGCATCGCCGATCTGGTGGATGATGAGCCCGCCAAGCGCGACAAGGTTTCAGCTGCGCTGAAGGACCCTGCGCAGAAGAACAACCGCGACCATGTCGACATCATCATCGCCCTGGGGATGGCAAAGGAAGGGTTCGACTGGATCTGGTGCGAGCACGCCCTGACGGTCGGTTATCGCGCCAGCCTGACCGAGATCGTGCAGATCATCGGCCGCGCCACCCGCGATTCCGAGGGCAAGACGCGCGCCCGGTTCACCAATCTGATCGCCGAGCCTGATGCCGCGGCCGAAGCCGTGACCGAGGCGGTCAACGATACGCTGAAAGCGATCGCCGCGAGCCTCCTGATGGAGCAGGTGCTGGCCCCGCGTTTCAACTTCACGCCCAAGACCGTGAAAAGTGGCCCTGTCGAAGGGTTCGACTACGGCGAGGGCGGCTATGATCCAAACAAGGAGAACGTCGGCTTCAACGAGGCCAGCGGGCAGTTCCAGATCGAGATCAAGGGCCTCGTCGAACCCAAGAGCAAGGAAGCCAAGCGCATCTGCCAGGAAGACCTTAACGAGGTGATCACGGCTTTCGTTCAGGACAAGACCACGATCGAGCGCGGGCTCTTCGATGAGGAGTTGGTGCCCGAGGAACTGACGCAGGTTCGCATGGGCAAGATCGTCGGAGCAAAGTTCCCGGAGCTGGACGCCGAGGATCAGGAAGCCGTGCGCCAGCATGCGGTGGCCGCGCTGAACCTGACCCAGAAGGCGAAAGAGATCGCTCTGTCGAGCGGCGACGACACGCAGACCACGGGAAACACAGCGCTGATCGACGGGGTGCGCAAATTCGCGATGGATGTGCGTGAGCTCGACATCGACTTGATCGACCGGATCAACCCCTTCGGCGAAGCCTATTCGATATTGGCAAAGACGATGAGCGAGGAGAGCCTTCGGCAGGTTCAGGCCGTGATCTCGGCGAAAAAAGTGCAACTGTCACCGGACGAGGCGCGCGATCTGGCGAAGCGCGCTGTCAAGTTCAAGCAGGAGCGGGGTCGTCTGCCTTCCATCACATCGCCTGATCCATGGGAGAAGAAAATGGCCGAAGGCGTGGCATATCTCGCCCGCATGAAGCAGGAGGCTGCCAATGGCTAAGGGTTTCACCGAGGACGATGATGCCCTCCTTGCTGAGCTTGGCGTCGAGGTCGAGGTCAAGAAGCAGCTCAGCCGTACACCACGTGAAGAGCGCATCATCGCAGGCTTTGAGGAAATCCTGCAATTTGCCAAAGAGCACGGTCGGCCTCCCCAACACGGGGAAGACCGCGAGATATTTGAACGTCTCTACGCCGTGCGACTTGATCGCATCCGCGACTTGCAGGAGTGCCGCGATCTCCTTGCCCCACTGGACCAGCAAGGTCTCCTTGCAGACACCTCTTCCGCTCTCCCGGCGTCAGAGCCTGATGATTTAGATGACGACGCCCTTCTCGCTGAGCTGGGCGTGGAAGTCGCTAGATCACCACTCACAGAATTGAAGCACGTCCGGTCGACAGCCGAGAAAAAGGCCGCAGATGAGGTGGCAAACCGCGAGAAATGTGAAGATTTTGCGACGTTCAAGCCGTTGTTTGAGCAGGTCCAGAAAGAGCTGGATACCGGTTTGCGCGAGACCCGCCCGTTCGAGATGAAGGCCGAGATCGAGAAAGGACGCTTTTTCATCGTCAGTGGTCAGAAAGCCTATGTCGCGGACAAGGGCGAGACTATCACCAATGAGCAAGGTCGCACGGATGCGCGTCTGCGGGTGATTTTTGACAACGGCACTGAGAGCAACATGCTGATGCGCTCGCTGCAGAGGGCGTTAAACAAGGACGACGCTGGACGCCGGATCACAGATCCATCGGCGGGGCCACTTTTTTCGGATCAGACACTCGACGGTGATGAGGCGAGCGGGATCATTTATGTTCTTCGCAGCAAATCCGATCATCCACTTGTCACGGCAAACCGGGAACTCGTGCACAAGATCGGTGTCACCAATATGAGCGTTGATAAGCGGATCGCTGGCGCGCATCTGCAGCCGACGTTTCTTATGGCGAATGTCGAGGTGGTTGCGACATATGAACTCTACAACATCAACCGGTCCAAGCTGGAGAACCTGATCCACCGCATTTTCGAACCCGCACGGCTCGAGATCGAGATCATGGATCGCTTTGGAAGGCCTGTGGTTCCGCGAGAGTGGTTCCTCGTACCCTTATTCGCGATCAACGACGCAGTCGACAAGATCAGGGACGGCACAATAACCAGCTATCGCTATGATCCCCATGCTGCCGCACTCAAGCCGATTTTGAAGTAGGATAGGCGATGGATCGGGACCGTCATACGCGTCGAGGGAAATGGTCAGAGGCAGGCGTCCCGAAAAAAGGCTGGACCTGTGTAGCGGTCGAAGACTTGGAAGAGCCCAGCCAACTCTGCGAGATGTGTGAGAGCGCCGAAATCCGGTATGCCCATATCATGGAGCATCCGGACTATCCCGGTTCGCTTCAGGTCGGCTGCGTTTGTGCTGAGCG